>JBMFXH010000073.1:0-6060 GCA_049964475.1 Vulcanimicrobiaceae bacterium | reverse complement strand
GCAATCGAGCCGCGCGGTGCATACGGTGCGCGCGCGAATACGCGTCGGCGTCGCTTTCTCCCCGGCGAAGAGCGTGAGGCGACTGAAAGCGCCGCACGCATCGCGCGTGTCGCCGATCGCTTCGATCTCGCACTCATGGACGGCGCGCTGGCAAAGATCGCGCGGCTACCCGATATCTCGGCGCCACTCGCGCAAATCACCGTCGGGGATTCGCTCGACGACGCGGAGGCGCTCGCGTTTCTGCGCTTCGCGGACGGCGCGTTGGAGTTGCACCGCGCGCTGGAAGGAAGCGAGGATTTGCCGAGGTGCGCGGGGGAATCGGTCGAGGCACTCCGCGCGCTCTTCGAACGCGGTCGCGTGGGAGGTCACGCGTTCTATCTGCACGATTCGTTCGACGATGCATTGCGCTCCGCGCGCGAGCGGTTCGAAGAGGCGCGCGCTCGTTTCGAGAGCGCACGCGGGCGTTTGGAGCGCAGAGTCGCCGAAGCGCTCGGGCGGAGCGCTCGTTTCGACGAAGAATTTATCGTGTTGCGCGAAGATCTCACCGGGCCGCTCCCCGGCGGCGTCCGGGTCGTGCGGGAAGCCCCGACCTACCTCCTCTGCGAGATCGATCTCGACGAGGAGAGCCGCGCACAGCTCGAACGCCGCGAAGACGCAGCGCGCACCGTCGCGCTCGCCGAGGAGCGCGTGCGCGCCGAACTCGCGCGTGCGGTCCGCACAATCGCCGATGGACTCGCGCGCGTAACGGCGGCGATCGGCGAGATCGATCTCGTTCTCGCCGCCGCTGCATGGGCGCGGCGCTTTTCCTGTCGTCCGGCGGTGCTCGAGAGCGCGAGCGAGATGCAGATCGTCGAGGGACGTTGGCTGCCGTTGCAAGAGCGCTTGGAGAGCGCGGGTGGAGCGTTCGTTCCATCGAGTATTTCATGGAGCGGTGCGGCGATTATCACCGGGCCGAATATGGGCGGCAAATCGGTCGCTTTGCGCACCGTCGGCTTCATCGCGCTCTGTGCATCGTTGGGATTGCCGGTTCCGGCGCAGAGCGCACGGCTCGCGCTTCCGCCGATGATTCGTTGGCTGGGAATCGGTCCCGACGACCAGACGCGCGGCGCGCTCCTCTCATCGTTTGCAGAAGAGGCGGTTCGCTTGCGCGATGCATTCCATGCGCTCGCGCCGCGCAGTCTCTTGCTGGTCGATGAATTCGCGCGGACGACGACGCCGCGGGAAGGATTCGCGATTTTAGTCGCAGCGCTGCAGAGTGCGCGCGAACGCGGCGCCGATATTATCGCCGCGACGCATCTTGCCGGGGTCGCCGCCGCTGCCGGAGCTCGACACTTTGCGGTGCGCGGCTTGCGCGGAATTCCCACGCCGAGCCCCGGGGCCGATATCGATCGGTTGCTCGCGGCGCTCGCCGATTGCATGGATTATCGCATCGAAGAGCTCTCGGAGGATCGCCGCGAGAGCTCCGACGCCCTTGCACTCGCGAGCCTGCTCGGAGTCGATGAAGGTATCGTTCTGCGGGCGCGAGCGATTCTGAAAACCATCGCGGAGTAGCGCGGCCCGCATGCGTCGAAAGCCGCGCACATGCAGCCGCTGATCGTCACCTGCGCCCCCGTCGGCGCCGAGCTCTCTCCCGAACAGACTCCACACCTCGCGGTGACGCCGAAACAACTCGGCGAGGTCGCGGCGGAGGTTGCGCAGGCGGGAGCATCGCTCATTCACGTGCACTGCCGCAACGACGACGGCACCAACACGCACGATGTCGCACGTTTCCAAGCCGCCTACGAGGCGATTCGCGCGAACAGCGACTTGATCGTGCAATTTTCAACCGGCGGCGCGATCGGTATGACCCCGCAGGAGCGCGCGGCGGTGTTGCAGCTGCGCCCGGAGATGGCGACGCTCACCTGCGGAAGCGTGAATTTCGGCGACGAGATCTTCGAGAATAGTTTTCCCATCATGCGGGCGATCGCCCGTGCGATGAAGGAGTATGGCGTGCGCCCCGAGCTTGAGATCTTCGATAAGGGGCACCTCGCCAACGCCCGCCGTCTCGCAGCCGAAGGCGTGCTGAGCCTGCCGCAACACGTCGATTTTGTGCTCGGCGTGCCCGGTGCGCTCGAAGCGAGCGTCGAGAACCTTTGCGATCTTCTGCGCGATCTGCCCGAAGGATGCACCTGGTCGGTCGCCGGGATCGGGCGGGCGCAGTTGCCGATGGCGATGGCGGCGATCGCGATGGGTGGGCACGTACGCGTCGGTCTGGAGGATAATATCTATTACAGTAAGGGGCGGCTTGCGACCAACGGCGAGCTCGTTGCCCGTATCGTCCGCATCGCCGCCGAGGCGGGGCGTCCGGTTGCAACTCCGGCGCAGGCGCGCGAGATTCTTTCGCTCTCTCCCCTCGCCGGGGCAGGCATCGGCCGCGTCGCCTCCTAATCAGGGCGGGCTTTGCTGACCTACATCGTGCGGCGAACGCTGCAAGCGATTCCACTCCTCCTGCTCATTTCGGTGGTGCTCTTCCTCGTAGCGATGAAGAGCTCTCCGGCGGGGCCGCTGACGCCGTATTTGACGAACCCGCATATCACGGCGGCCGACATCGCGCGACTGCGCCATAACTTCGGTCTCGATAAGCCGATCTGGGTGCAATATTATTTTTGGTTGAATCAAACGCTGCACGGCAACCTCGGCTATTCGACCAGCAATGCCGAGGCGGTGACGACGGCGATCGTGCAGCGGCTTCCCGCAACGCTGGAACTGATGGGCGCCTCGCTCTTGATCGCGATTACCGCCGGAATATCGTTGGGGATTTTTTCGGCGGTCCGCCCGTATTCGACCGCCGATTACATCATCACGACGCTCGCTTTTTTCGGGCAATCGATGCCGGTCTTCTGGTTCGCCCTCATGATGCAGTTGCTCTTCGCCGTGCACGGGATTCCGCTGCCGTTCGGGTACGAGATTCAGTTGCCGTCGGCGGGAATGAGTAGCGGCGGCGGCTTTAACCTCGGAGATCGTATCGATCATCTTATTCTACCGGCATTCGTTCTCTCGTTGCTCCAGCTCGCGCTCTTTAGCCGCTTCATGCGCTCCTCGATGCTCGAGGTAATGAAAGCCGACTATATGCGGACTGCGGCGGCGAAGGGCTTGCCGTTTCACACGATCCTCTTCCGCCATGGCTTTAAGAACGCGTTGATTCCGGTCGTTACCGTCATCGCGCTCTCGATGCCCAGCTTGATCGGTGGAGCAATCGTTACCGAGACGATCTTCGCGTGGCCGGGCATGGGGCGACTCTTTATTAACGCATTGCAACAATCGGATATTCCGTTGCTGATGGGTTATCTCAATCTCACTGCAATTTTGGTTGTATTTTTCAACCTCGTTGCCGACGTTACATACGCGTGGCTCGATCCGCGCGTGAAATTCGATTAGGACGAGGACAGAGTATGTCGACCGGGCAATCCATACAAGAAGTTGGCGCGTTTTCGTACGACGAGGATGTCGCATTTACGAAGGTAACGCTCTGGAAGCGCTTCCGGCGCCATCGTTTGGCGATGGCGGGGCTCATCGTCCTCGGCTGCATCGTTCTCGCGGCGGTCTTTGCCCCGGTATTGGCGCCGTTTCCGCCGAACCATATCGACAACGTTCATTGGCAGGGCACGCCCTTGCCGCCGTGCTTCGAAAACGCCGCCACGTGCGGCGGCCATCCGCTTGGAACCGATGAGGTCGGGCGCGACGAACTTTCGCGCCTGCTCTTCGGCGCTCGCGCGTCGCTGCAGGTCGGGCTCTTTGCGGTGGTGATCGAGATCGTCATCGGTTCGATCGTCGGTGCGATCTCGGGCTATTACGGCGGATGGATCGACTATCTGTTGATGCGCATCACCGACGTCTTTCTCTCGATTCCGATTCTGCCGCTCCTGCTCGTGCTCACCGCGATCGTCGTCGCGACCTCGAGTCGCGCCAGCTTGAGTTTCGGGGTGATCGTGTTGGTGATCGGCGTGCTCTCGTGGCCGAACCCCGCCCGTCTGGTCCGAGCCTCGTTCTTGAGCCTTCGCAACCGCGAGTTTACCGAAGCGGCGCGCGCGGTCGGTAACGGCGATCTCCGGATTATCTTCCGGCACCTGCTCCCCAACGCGGTTGCACCGATCATCGTGCAGGCGACCCTCGATGTCGCCAACGTGATCGTGCTCGAATCGACCCTCTCGTTCCTCGGCATGGGCATTCAGCCCCCGACCGCCTCGTGGGGGAACATGCTCACCGGGGCGCAGGTCAACGTCGAGAACGCCTGGTGGGCGGCGGTCTTTCCGGGTATCGGCATCCTACTGACGGTGCTCTCGATCAATTTTATCGGCGACGGCCTGCGCGATGCCCTTGACCCGGGTATGCACTAGGCCGTATAGTCGCGTAGCCCTCGTGCGCAAGTGGCGGAATTGGTAGACGCACTAGCTTGAGGGGCTAGCGGGAGCAATCTCGTGCTGGTTCGAGTCCAGTCTTGCGCACCAAAATAAAAAAGACCCCAAGGGGGCCTTTTTTATTTTGGGTTCGATGGATGCTCCGAACCAGCGCGAGATTGCTCCCGCAGTGGAGCGCGAAGCGCGTAGCGGAATTTTGACGCCCTCGGGTCCCCATGAGCCGAAGGCGAGTGGGGAACGGCAATCTCGTGCTGGTTCGAGTCCAGTCTTGCGCACCAGTTTTACTACTTTGCAGCGCCGACGGCGGCGTCGCTACGGGACTCGTGGTCCCGATGACCACTTCGTCCCTAGGCTCCTTGCCCTCGACGCCGCAAAGCAGCAAAACAACGAACACCTTCAACGGGTGCTGCTCCTGTTTGGTGCGAGTCCGGTCTTGCGCACCACGTTCGTTGAAGGAGCTCCCTGGCGTCTCTTTTTTGTGCTATTGTGCTGCTATGAGCAAGCGCGCTTTTGAAAAGTTTTTCCGGAAGCAGTGGGAGCGGCTCGGTTTTGGGCCGGCGCGGCCGCCGCGGGTCGCCGATGATGACGGAGAAGATGACGGCTTGGCCGGCTCCCGCGTTCCGCGAAAGCCGATCGCACCGCGGCTCTCGGGTGGAGCAACGGTCGCAACGCTCGAGCGAGAGGGCGGCGAGGGAGAACGCTAGAGAACGCCGGGCGGGGCTTTTCCCTCGCCGCCGGAGGTAGGAGCATTCGCTCTGCGCTATAGCCTCTGCCGATGAACGCACGCGCGCTACTTCTCGCTGCCCCCGCTTCGGGAAGCGGAAAAACGACGTTGACCCTCGGGCTCATTCGCGCGTTGCGCAACCGCGGCTTGCGCGTTGGGTCGGCGAAAGTCGGCCCGGATTTTATCGACCCGGCCTTTCACGCCGTCGCCGGTGGACGGAGATCCGCGACGCTCGATCTCTGGGGGATGCGCGAACGGACACTCCGTTCGGAGCTCGCTGCGGTCGCCGCCGAGAGCGATATCGTGTTGATCGAAGGAGTGATGGGGCTCTTCGACGGCGCACGCGACGGTGTCGGATCGAGCGCTCATCTCGCAAAGGTTTTCGATCTGCCGATCGTTCTGGTGCTCGACGTTGCGGCGCAGGCAACGACGGCGGCGGCAGTCGCCTTCGGCCTCGCGCGTTACGACCCGGCGCTGCGCGTGTGCGGAGCGATTCTCAATCGCGTCGGCTCGGCCGGGCATGCCGCGACGATCGTCCCGTCGTTGGAGGCGATCGGGATTCGCAGCCTGGGTTCGCTTGCACGCGACGCCGAGCTCGCACTTCCGGAGCGCCATCTCGGCCTCGTTCAGGCACGCGAGCATCGCGAGCTCGAGCGATTCATCGAACGCGCTGCAGCTGCATGTGCGTCGCAACTCGACCTCGACGCACTGGTCGAGCTTGCCGCGCCGCTCCCCGATCTCGTGCCGTCGCAGGAAAGCCCGCTCGCACCGCTCGGTTCGCATACCGCGATTGCCGACGATCTTGCGTTCGCGTTCTCGTACGCGCATATTACCGAAGGTTGGCGCCGCGCAGGCGCGCGGCTCTCCACGTTCTCGCCGCTCGCCGACGAAGGCCCCCACCCCGATGCCGATGCAGTCTATCTCCCCGGCGGATATCCC
>JBMFXH010000072.1:0-9697 GCA_049964475.1 Vulcanimicrobiaceae bacterium | reverse complement strand
GTGACGCCGCCCCCCCCGCGGGTGATTTTGGTCACGCGCGCGTTGAGATGGACTTCTATTCCGAGGTCGCGCGAACCGGCGACGAGTTGTTCCACCAGCTTCTCATCGAATGCCGGCAAAGGACGGGGACCACTGTGGATAATCTGGACGTGCGCGCCGGCCCTTGCTGCAACGTGCGCGAATTCGAACGAAATGTAGCCTCCGCCGATAAATAGCAAGCGTTCGGGCAATGGGTCGAGATCGAGAAACCCCTCGTTATCGATGAGCAATTCGTCGCCGGGCGCAATGGGTGCCGCCTTCGCCCCTGAGGCGATCGCAATATGCCGAGCACTCAGAATTTCACCGTTGACCTCGATGCTTTTCTCACCCGTGAAGCGCGCCGTTCCGTTGATCGCTACGATGCCGGCATCGAGATACGATTTGGCGTGCCGCTCGGGCACCCGCTCGGTAAACGTGCGCTTAAATCGCATGAGCTCGGTCCATTGCAGTTGCGGCGCTCCATCGAGGATACCGATTTGCGCCATCTTTCTCGATATATCGAATGCGTGTGCGGCCCCGACAAGCACCTTCTTCGGATCGCAGCCTCGCAATTGGCACGTGCCACCGAACGGATGCGCGTCGATAATAGCCACGGTCCAGCCTCGCGACCGGGCTGAACGAGCGATGGTGCCGCCCGCGGCACCGCTGCCGACGACGATGAGATCAAATTCTCGCATACGACCCTCCAGAGCGCTAACCAGTATTGGCACCAACGGGAGTACGCGCAGTAAGGCGGATCCCCCCCCCCCCAGACACTCTCGTGCACTCGCCGGCAGCCTGGGAATCGCCGATACGCTGTGGTACGCTTACCGACATGCCTACACTGCCCGGCATTCGAGCCTGCGTCTTCGACGCGTATGGAACGCTCTTCGACTACGCCTCTGCGGCTGCATCATGCCGAGACGCACTTGGCGACAACCTCGAGCCCCTCAATGCTCTCTGGCGAGAGAAGCAGCTTCAATACACCTGGCTACGCACGCTGCAAAACAGACACGCCGATTTTTGGCAGGTCACCGGCGAGGCGCTGGATTTTTCATTGGAAACTCTCGGCATTACGAGTCGCGGGTTGCGCGACCGACTCATGAACCTGTACCTTGAGCTCGATACCTTTCCCGAGGTACCGGCGATGCTCGCGCGGCTGAGAGCGGCGGGACTAAAGACCGCAATCCTTTCGAACGGCACGCCGCGCATGCTCGAGGCGGCTGTGACGAAAGCGAAGGTCGAGGGACTTTTCGATGTCGTCCTCTCGGCCGAGTCGGTGGGAGTTTACAAGACGCATCCGTTCGTCTATCAGCTTGCCGTCGACCGTCTGGGGATCGAAGCAAGCGCAATTTCGTTCCAGTCATCTAATGCTTGGGACGCGTACGCGGCGTCTGCTTTCGGAATGCGCGCCATCTGGTGCAACCGCAAGGCGCAGCGCCCTGAGCGCTTGCCGGGGCAGCCCGACCGTGAAATTACATCGTTGGCGGAGCTTCCCGAACTCGTGGGTGCATGAGCTTGGGCTCCGCTCTAACGCTTGCTAAAAACCGAGCCGAGTACGCGCTCCAGCATGCCCGGCTCGAGCCGATCCGGCTTCACGACGAAATTGCGGTCTTCGTCAACGCGCAAGACACGCGCTAGTTGTAACTTCCCCATCTCCACGGTGCACGTTTCGCGGGAGGTGCCGATGAGTTGTGCAAGCTCTTGATGCGAGAGGCGGACGCCGATGCGAACCTCGCCGTCCGCAACCGGCTCGCCGTGTTCGCGAGCGAGGTGCCGGAGCGCCGCCATCAACCGCAACCGCACGGAACCATATGTAAGCCCGGCAATGCGCGTCTCCGTTTCTTGCCGTCGGCGCGCCATCTCGGTCGCCACCATCATCGTCAACTGCGGCCTGTCCCCCATCAATCGCGCAAAGTCTTCGACGGATGCCGCACAGATATGCGAATTATCCAGCGCTTCCGCAAACGTCTGCCGGTGGGATTGCTGGAAAAGTGCCAGTTCACCAAACACATCGCCCGGGCCAAGAATGGCAAGTGTAAGCTCCTTGCCGTCCTCCGTCGCACGGTAGAGACGAACGTGCCCCGTTTTCAGAAGGTAGATGGCGTCGCCCAAGTCGCCTTCGGAAAAGACGATCTCCTTGGACTTGTAGTCGTATTCGTGAAAGAGGTGCGCGTACTTCTCGATTTCCTCACGAGGAACGCCGTGAAAGACGCGGTTTCGTTCGAGATACCAAACTTTGTTGGGCACGGGTGGCTTCTTCCCGAGCACCCTGAAAAGAACCCGCCGCAACCGCTCGATGCTCGGGGTTCCGGTCAAGCGAAGGCCGCCCGGCAAGAGGAAAGTCGGAGTAACCGGGATCCGGACGCCATCAACGCCGGCCTCAGACTGATCCCTGATCGAGAGGCGCAACGCGTCGAACGCTCGGATCGCCTCCCGCGCGCGATCGATGGCGATCGGGGAGAATAGGCAGTCCTTGCGCACATATAAGACGATCGTTCCAACCTGGTTCGCATTCTCAACCATAACGCGAGCTGCTCGTGGCGCGCCGTTAGGAACCCCACCATTCTTTGCCGCGTCTACCATGCTAGAGGAAATCAACGTGGCCGCTCTTCTCCGATCCGAGCGCTTCGAACGCGCCCTCCTCGACGAATCTCTGCACGAGATCCGGGTCGAACTGACGCCCCGCACAGGCGACCAATTCCTCGATCGCGCGTTTGGGCCCCCACGCAGGCCGGTAAGTGCGGCCCGCCGTCATGACGTCGAAGGCATCGCATATGGAAATGATGCGCGCGGAGCGCGGAATCGCCTCGCCCACGAGCCCGTCCGGATAGCCGCTGCCGTCATACCACTCATGGTGTGCGCCTACCGCCTCCGCTACGGCCTGGATGTGCGCTCCGGGTAAGCGCTCGAGGATATCCCGGCCTCGTTTTGCATGCTCGCGCACGGTCTGGCGATCCGCATCGCTCAACGGACCCGGGTGGTTCAGAATTCGCTCCGGCACCCCCACTTTCCCAATGTCGTGCAAAAGCGCGGCGCGGCGCACGACTCGCAACTCGTCGCCGCCAACGCCGGTTGCGACCGCCAAATTTTCGGCATAATGCAAGACGCGATCGCAATGCGCGGCAGTGTCGACATCCTTTTGCTCGAGCAGCGACGCCACGAGGCTGACAAACTGCGAGTAGGTTCGTCCGTCACGTTCGATGATTCGTCGCGCGACGCCCGCATAGATGAAATATCCCAACTGTTGTACGGCATCGATCACCTCCGCCTTAGGCTCCGACTGCGCCCGACGATAGTATGCATTGATGATTGCAAAAGTCTCTCCGCAAAAACGAAGCGGCCACGTACGGGCCATTTCAAACGGCCCAACGGGCCCGGAGGCCGTCGCGTTGCTGGAAAGCGCGCGCATCGCCGCACGTTCGAACTCCGGACCGATCAATGCCCCCGCACAACGATGCAGCCCTGCCTCGCGTACGATGTCGTCGAGATCGTCCTGGTCGACAAAGTGGATGCATGCGTAGTCGGCTTGCAACCAGCGTAAGAGCATTTCCACGCCTGCGCCGACCAACACGTCGAGCGGCGAGCGCGCGTGATCGAGCGTAAACGAGACGTGCTCACGGAGCAGACGCACCAAATCTCGCCCCGATGCTCCTTGGCGGCCAAACATATTCACGATAGAAGCACCGGTCGTTCTGCGTCACGAGCCCCTTGCGCAAACGTTTCGGCAATGGCCTCGACATCGTCGAATCCGAGAACGTCCACGGTGAGCGGCCGCTCCGGCTGCACGTAAGCCACATGAATCTCGCGCCGCTCCTTGCCGGCGCCCGCACGAATGAGTGCGTTGGTAGCCTCGACGAGCCGTAGCTCGTATTCGAGCACGCGCTGCTGCCACAAAACAAACACGGCACAGGCCATGCGACCGATCGAATGCTCCGGGCACGCGCTCGCGATCGAAAACACGGGGTCCACAAATACGACGGTGATGTCCGTCGCGCCGGCATCTATTGCCAAGCCGATCGGCGAGTTGTGTACCAGGCCGCCGTCGGCATAGTTGGAGAGCAGACCATCGAATTCAAGCGCGATCGGAGCAACCAGGCCGGGTAATGCGGCGGACGCGAGAATCGCCCAGGCAAAGTGATCGGCTTCGATACGACGCCACTCACTCGCCGTTTGCCGCTCGCCATGATTTGCCGGCGCAGAGGATCCTGGCGTATGCTCTCCCGTGTAGAACGTCGCAGGCATTCCTAAGCTCACATTCGTCGCGGCAACGAGGAGCCGGCAACGAACGTCCGACAGGTCGAGAAGGCCCTGCAACTCGCGCGCGAGTGCCGAAATATGCCGATCCGGAGAAGAGCCGACCCGCGCAATCAAGACTTTGAGAAAGCGCATATCCGAAAGCGCATGGACGATGCGCCGTGCGTCCTTCCAGCGCGAACCTCGTCCCAATTCACCGAAGTCAGCGAGCATGTGCCGCATCCGGGCCACATGCGGCAAAAGTCGCTCGACGCGTACCGGTAAAATATCGCACCAAAACTCGCGCAACGCATCCGCCCTTCCGGCCGCCACGAAGGCGGCGTTGATCGCGCCTATCGACGTTCCGCAGACAATGTCATAATTCTGCGAGCGTGCCAAAACGCTCGCAGCGCCAGCCTCGTACGCGCCGCGCGCTCCGCCACCGCTCAATACTAGGGCCTTCATACGTGTTTCACGAGCGCGAAAAATGCTTCTGCAAAACGGTGTCGACGCCGCTCTCGGCTTCAAGGTCGCTACGTGTCAAAATTAGCACATGCCGCGGGCGTCGGCGACACGGCCCCGCATGTAGCTCGGCGCCCATCGAGATAAGGTCGCAACCGCCACAGGCGTCTCCGATCACTTTGTCTAGCGAGGACGACATTAACTGCTGGGTATCGATCAGCGTAGTGACGATCAGCGGCAGATCGGGCCGCGCTTCGCGAAACCGCGCGAGCATCTCGGGAAGCGAGGCGCCGACGTCCGAGCTCGCGGCTGCGGAGACGATTGCTCCGCTCACGACGCTCGGTTGTAATCGAGCTATTTCTTCGACAGAGTGCACGACATGCGGATCGAAGCCATTCCTTCGAAGCGCGGCCATTACACCATCTTTGAGCAGGGCATGAGGCCTGGCTAAAACGATCTCCAACGGACTAATCCTCACTTGATGCGCACGCATCGGTTCTGAGCGTATGCAGCCGCGTCAACATGGCGACGGTAAACGGAACCGCAAAATACATCGTGTCGCGAAGAAGCGGGCGACTGGCCAACATCGCATTACCCAGCAGTAACGTTGACCCAACAACGCTGGATACGACCGTCGCGACCAGAGTATGCCGATACCATGCGTTCATAGCCGGACCTCCACTTGATGCATTTGAAACATTGTCCCGCGCCGGTTCGCGCCGCGCAGTAAGACGGCTCACATTTCGATCCGGCTGCTCGGATTGGGCGCTCGATTCGGAGGCTTTCCGTAGGTCTCCGCGCCTATACGTCGTGGGTCATCCGCCGGAATTTTGCGATTTCAATGGTGAAGGAAGGACAGATCGTACGCGCACCGAGCGATTCGCGGGGCCCCGATCTCGAGTTGCCTGTTCGGGTACCGCGCCGCCGCTTCACCGCAAGCAAGAATGCGCGTACTGCCGATGCCGAGGATGCTCATGAGGCTAGCCCCAAATGCCGCGAACCACCCTCGGGCGCACGTTGGTAAGTCGCCGCTCTCAAAAAGGCGCTAAACCCGACGTCACCGATCCTGCATTCACGCAAGCAACGTGGAGGACCATGGCTGCGAACTTTATTTCCGATCCCATCCGTCGCGATGTGCGGAGGGATGTCGAGCCGGCCCTCAGCGTCAACCAAACCCTGTTGACCGCTCGTTGTCTTTAGCGCTCCACGGATTCACGGACCCGATAAGCCCGGCCCCCTCTCTGCACTCATTTTGCACCCGTCGCGCGCTCGAACAAGAAAAAGCCCCGTAAAAACGGGGCCCAAGTGGTAGCGCCAACCGGAATCGAACTTACTGCACGCCGCACAACTTTTGTGATTTCCTCGTAAATTGGGCTCTCCAGGTTCCGGCTCGTCCTTCCTCATGCCGGCTCGCTGGCTGACTTTGGGCTGACGAAAGAGCGAGTAGGGGCCGCAGGCGGCTTGACATAAACCTAACGCGCTAGGTAACATTGTGCCATGCCCACGGTTGTGCGGGTCGGCAAGTTTGTCGTCGTAATATACCTCGACGATCACCCACCAGCACACGTACACGTTCGCTTCGACGGAGCGTCCGTAAGGGTACTGATCGCCAAGGAAACCGTTACCCTCGACGTCATCGAGGGCAAGGTCAGCCGAGCCGACGAGCGCAGAGCACTGGAGGTCGTCGCCGATCACCTCGAACTCTGCCTCAAGGCGTGGGAAAAACATCATGACAAGTAAGGTTAAGATCGTCGTCCCGAGCAACGCCGAGCGCGCCGAGATCCAGCGAAAGCACGATGCAGTCACTGCCCAGCAGTACGCCAAAAGCGTCCGCTACGATCGAAGCGCTAACGCGGTACGCTTCGTACTCCGAAGCGGCGCCGAAGTCTCACTTCCGGTTACTGGCGTGTCGTACTTCTTAGACCTTTCACCGGCGCAATTAGCGAACATTGAACTGTACCCGACCGGCGAGGCAATTTCGATTCCAGAGCTGGATATCGATGTGTCGGTACCAGGTCTCCTGCGGGATGCACTCGGTTTTGAGTTGCAACAACGCCGCGCCGGCCGCGTTAAATCCGCAGCGCGGGCAAAGGCTTCACGCGCTAACGGTAAAAAGGGCGGCCGTCCGAAAAAACAGCTCGCATGAGATAAACGACGCGGCATGAAAACGCCCCGCATGAACTGCGGGACGTTTGGTGGTAGCGCCAACGGGAATCGAAGCCTATAGCATCGACAATACCACGGCAACGCAAGCCGACAATAGGCTACGTTTATGAGGGAATTGTGGCTTAAGTGTCGCTTTATGTGGCCCTTGGTCGATGCAAGTATGTGGGCCAAATGTGGGCCATAGATCCACTGGCTCCCAAGCGACGCAAAACAACCTGCACTAAGGACTGTGTTTCTTCTATAAAACTTGGCTACAGGCAGTTCACGGATCGCAGGAAACCTACTACGCCTTGCGCGAGATCTGAGTTTCCGGAAAGATTTGGGTGCACGCCATCGGGCTCGAAGTTGCTCCCATCCGTCGTCCAGCTCTCGGTGCGAAGGTCAAGCGTATCCATTTTGAGGCCGAGAAGAAAGGCATCAAACTGATTTTCGTTCGCCCACATCCAAGGGGCGTACGGCCCATTCGGTAGTGTGATGAGAACGAGGCATGCTGCCGGGACGCGTGCTCGTATGGATTTTATGAGCGCGGTTTCCTCCGATTCAGCCTCGGTCACCACGGAGGCCGACTCGGCCCCAAATGTGACGTTGTTCGTCCCTAGAAACGTCACTACCGTCTGCACATTTGCCGGAATATTGGGAACCTCATCCGTTATGGCTTGGCCAATTAGTTCACCGCCAATTCCTAAATTGAAAACCGGGACCTTTAGTGCGGTTCCAACGAGATACGGGAAAGCATCGGGGGATCGTTGACGTGGATTTGCAGTACCGCCACCCCCGGGGAGCATTACCCCAGCTGTGATGGAATCGCCCACAAACGCAATCGCTCCCGGAGTTGGGGGCGCGCCTATCGGTGGAATCGCTAATCCAGCCGATGAACCGCTGCTACACGCGGCGAGCAAGAGTATCGCTAGAATAAACAGGGAAACTGCGGTGCGGCTCAACATGGATCCCATGTTTTCAGCGCCCTAGATCGTTCCCTTCTTTGCTTCGCCCGTTTTGCCGACCGAACCCAAACCGTCGCGCAGAAGGCGGAGGCTGGTGAGCGACCGCTCTAGCGTTCGTTCCGCCGCCGTTTCATATCGGGCGAGCAACGCATCGTCGGGTCGGCCGTATTTGTCCATAGGTAAGGAACGTTTTTCGCGTTCGAGCGCGACGGCAGATTCGAGCTTTGCTTTTTGCTCATCGGCGCGTTCTACGCAATCGCGCAACGCCGCGAGGGTTTGCTCGGTGATTTCTTCCAGTGTGGCACCCGATGAATGGGCTGCTATAGCCTCCAAGCCATCGCGCAATTCGCTCAGCGCGGGCCAATAGTCGCATAGGGAGTCATCGCGCTCGTAGACCGCGCCCGGAAGCTCGTACCAGCATTCTCCATCGTCCTCGTGCCGCTCAAGCGCAATGCCAGCGACACCGGCCGCGATTTCCAATACCTTGGAGAACAGCACCTCATTTTCGAGCTGCGATTCGAGGTCGGCGTTCACCTCGGCGAGTTGCTCAACAAAAACGGTTGCATCGCGCCAGCGCATCGCTTCTTTCGCCGCGTCTTCGAGCGTCGCTATGTGTTGGCCGCCGCGGCAGTAAAGTGAAAGCGCATCGCCAGCCGCCTGTTCTGCATCGATTTGCGACCTTGCGAGAATGCCACGTTCATAGCGTGCTGCACGTCGCAGCCGCCACGTCGCGAGCGCCGCGCGATCCGCAAGCAGTTCTTCGAGATAGTTCGTCGGCGTAAGCGAATCGAGCACGCCCGCGCGGTGCGCGTGCCATTCGCTTGCCTTTTCGAGTTGCGGGACGACGACGAACTCGGCACGCAACCCGTGGCGAAAGCCATTGAGGCGCGAACGCGCTTTCCCGGCCGCTGTGCGCGGGCCGGTGCTCTTGGTCGCATTCGCACGGTTCGCGGCGCGCTTTGCCGAGGTGACTGCGATTTGTTTGCTCACGCCCCTCCCCCTTCTCCTGTGTATACGTTGGTCTCTTCATGGTCTCTTCTTGTACCGTGGGGGGGGCACCCTACATGACCGGAATCCGTCACCCTACGTGCTTGCCTGCGCTTCGCATAGGGGGTGATGACTTCCGGCACCGTTAATGCCAGGCGGTAGAGGTTCGATTTTCGCGGGCGTCGCGTGGCTTCGAGAAGGCCAGCGGCCTTCAGCACGGCAAGCGCGGTCTTCACGCGGCGCTCCGACACGCGCAGGTGCGCGGCGATCGTCGCCACCGATGGGAACGCCTCGCCGCTCTTTGCGTCGGCATAGGACGCGATGACCGAGAGCACCCGGCACGCCAGCTCGCCAACGCCGCCAAGCCGTACCACCCACCACAGCGGTACCTTGCCGAACGCCCGGCGCTCCTTCGCATCACGCGCCCTTGCGTCGTCGCCTCGAATGCGTGCGGTATAGACCGGCCCACCTTTCACGATAGTCTTGGTGATCGTGATAGCGCCGTAAGTTTCCGGGCCGCGGCGCTCGTCCCATTTTGCGCGCATGAGGCCGGAACGACGGAAGAGGCGGTCAATCTGTGCCGCGTCTCCGCGCGAATAGAACCGGAGTTTTCCACATAGCGCGAGATCCGCTTCGCTTTGCGACGGATAAGTCAAGACGTCACCCTCGAAGATCGCTCGCGACCGCGCGCCGTCCTTTGCGTCGAACATGATGCGCAGCACGGCGTCGTCAGAGGTGGTGTTAGCCTCTGGCTCGATATTGGGCCCGTTCGCGGACGTGATAGCCAGCGGACTTTCGGGAAACCACTTTTTCAGAAACGCGTCGAGCGCAGCTCGCGCGCGCGGACCCGATGCAAGGCATGATGCATCGCCGAGGCGTTCTCC
>JBMFXH010000071.1:0-9702 GCA_049964475.1 Vulcanimicrobiaceae bacterium | reverse complement strand
GTCATCACGCGCAAAGCCTACGGCGGCGCCTACGACGTTATGGCGAGCAAACATATCCGCGCCGATATCAATCTCGCGTGGCCGACGGCAGAGATCGCCGTGATGGGCGCCGAGGGCGCGGTAAAAACCATCTTCCGCCGCGAGATCGCAGCAGCGAGCGATCCGGCCGCGAAGATGGCGGAGTACATCGAAGAATACACCGACCGTTTCGCCAACCCGTATATCGCTGCACAGCGCGGGTACATCGACGACGTCATCGAGGCGCGCTCGACGCGGCGCGCCGTCGCTGCCGCGCTAACGATGCTCGAAAACAAACGTGTCGAGCGCCCGAAACGCAAGCACGGGAATATCCCGCTCTAGTTTTTCCCGAATGATTGCGACATAAGTGCTGTTTTTTTTTGTAAAGACGCTAAGATCGCGAGGCCCGGCCGTTGCAGCGCCCTGGGAACCCAAAGGCTACTCGCGTGCTGTAAAACCGTTTGGGCATCGTTTTGGCAACACATAGTGTGTGGTTGGCTGGTGTTTTTCCGCTTGCTCACCATCGCAAATATGTGATTTCCGCTTTAACGACATACCTCTAGAACTATTTACGTGCGCTATCAAGGAAAAGAAGGAACACTAACCATGAAGGTTACACAGAACCCGATATCCCAGCCATTTGAGGGACTTCCAGGCGCTCTCGGTCAAATGAGCCAAGCCACAAACAGCGGCAGCGGTCCGTTAAATATAGACCTTGGCGACCCGCTTGCAGCGGTAAAACAAGCGTTAGCCAACGCCGAAAAGGCCCTCGCTGCCGCTGACAAATGGGTCTCGCAGCATCCAATCGAAACATCGGTAGGGCTCGCCGTCGCGAACTGGGTACGGAGTAACTTGCCGAAACTCGGGAATCTCATCTTGCAGTATGGGCGGCAAGCGGTCGCCAATGCCGTCGCTAAAGCTATGAACCCGCCCCCGACCCGCCGGAGCCCCCGATCATCCCGTCGGACCCGCGACCCACTACGCCGTCTACCGCCGCAGTGCCGACCGCGCTTCAAAATGCAGTCAATGTAATCGTCGCTCCGCTCGGCACGCAAGGCGCACCGCTCTTGGGGGTTATTTTGCCTTATGCAGATCAACTAGCCACCATCTATCAGCAAAATGGAAGCACGTTTAACACAACTGCATAACCTTGCAGCCTAACGGTCGCTTCTCTCACCTTGCATTGCCGTCGAAGCAAGCGGCGGCAATGCATCCATGGGGATAAGATTGACGAAATCGTACGCATCGCGGCAAACGCTTATTCATTCGCAAATCGAACGGCTTTACCGGTCGGCCATTCGAAGGACGAGAGTTGGATTCGCGATCATTGCCAGATGGTCGCTTTTTATCACCGTCGCCGTTTTGCTACCTGCGCATCTTTACCATTCATGGAAATACGATATCGATGCCCTAACCACGCTCGCCCTCTTGGGATGGGTGTTGTTTCGGATGAAGCGGCGCATGTGGGTTATTCTTCGGGGGACACTTCGAGGTTATCGCCCGTTGATGTACGGATTGATCGGCGGCATCGTGGGAATTATTATCCCTTTGACGATCTTTCTACTAACGTCTGTCGCGATTCCTCACCCGTTGTGCACGCCAAGCTTTCCTACATCCTTAGGATTCGAACTCACGCAACCGATATCCGAAGAAGTATTATATCGCATGTGGCTCCAAACACGTCTACAGCAATATATTGGCATATACGGCACAATCGCGTCAGCGGTGATTTTTTGGCTCGCGCATGTTTTATTGTACCATGGACCGGTTCTAGAAGTTCTCATATTTGCGCTAATACTTGCTTACATTAGGGCCAAGACCGGATCTCTTGGGGCTTGTCTTATTACCCACTATCTCGCCAATATTTTTTTCCTCGTGCTTGTCCCTCTGCTTTTCCCATTCACTATTTGCAAATAGCTCGCGCTCGTCCTCAAACGACTTTTTTATAGCCGGCGTTGAGTTGAACTGTACGATTGCGTCTCGCGACCTGGTGTACGAACCGCGAGTCGGCGAGGTATGGCCTCAGTATCGTGGACACCATGATCGGCCTCACCGGGGGGAGGGGCGTCCCACAGAACGCCGCGGTTTCGTCGCGACCGCTCTTGGGTATTATCGAAGTCTCTTGACGAAGCAAACGCACCGGCCGGTCGATGAGGCGATCGAGTCGATCGCCGAACTCGAGCGAAAGGCCGAAGACGATGTCTCGGGGCACCAGCGCTGGATCGAACGCGTAACGAAGCGGATCGGTCAGCCGCGCATGGTCTATGGGATCATTGCGTTCGTTGCTCTTTGGGTCGGGAGCAACACCGTGCTTTATTGTACGCACATTATAACGCTCGACCCGCCGCCCTTTCTCTGGCTGCAAGGGCTCGTGAGCTTCACCGCGTTGCTCATGACGGTGCTGATCCTTACCACCGAGCACCGCCTCACCCAGATCACGGTCCTCCGAAATCGGCTCGATTTACAGATCAACCTACTCACCGAACGAAAGGTCGCCAAAATCATCGCCATGCTCGACGAGATGCGCCGCGATAGCCCCTCTATTCCGACGCATTACGATCCTGAGGTTCGGGAGCTACGCGAGCGCATGGATCCCCAAGAGGTGGTCGAAGCGATGGAATCGCCGGCGATTGCGGATCCCGACTCCAACCAGTAACCTCTGCGACGCTACTGCAACGCGACGAGTTCGGCGAGTGCGGCGTGCCGACGAGCGGCGTGGAACTCGATCACGCTGTATTCGCTGACTCCCTCGCGCACGAACGGATCCTCGGCGAGCATCGCATCGAGCCGCGCGCGCGGCATCGTGTTGGCAATAATCACCCCACCCTCGCGCGGTTCCATCGGCCCCGAAACGATCAGATCGCCCGAGGCGTAATACCGATCGAGAAAGGCGCGGTGCGCGACGACGTGCCGATCGACTTCGGTGAGTGGTTTCGTATAGCGCGAAAGCAAGAGATACATGCGGGGGCAATTCGTCGCCCGAGCGCAGCGGCCATTCCGAGAGGCCTCATGGCCGCGGTAGCGAACCGCGCCCAACATGAGCACGCGCAAAGGTTTTATCGCCGTCGGAACTGCGTTGGCGGCGCTTGCGCCGCTTTTTGAAGCCCCGCTCGCCGCTTCGGCAGCTTCGACCGCTCCGATCCTCCCATCACCGGGTGCGGCGTCGTCGCTGACGTTCGATCTCGCCGCTTTCGATGCGATGCTCGGCGCCCCGGCCGCTCACCGTAATCTCTTCGCCTCGAAGTTGATAGCGGACGGCGATATCTTCGATGCGATCGGCAACACGATGAGCGCCTATCGTCTCATTGGGATTTCTTTTCCGACGATCTTCCCGGTCGCGGTCCTCTATCACGTCGGCATCGCGCTTGCATTCGACGATGCGATCTGGAACGAGATCCTCATCCCGGCGATAGGACGACTCCCAGCGTGGATTCGCTCCGCTCTCCCCACCGCGCCGAAGCCGGGCTCGGGGAACCCGGTGCGCCACGCGGCACCTGGCGCGCGCCCCGACGATCTCTCCTCGATCGACGCACTGATCGCGCAGACGCGCTTGCAAATCTGCGTCTGCAACAACGCGCTCTATGGGTTTGCGACGAATCTCGCCGGTATCGTCAATGATTCGCCGGGGGCGCTCTACGATCGCCTCATCAAGGGCCTCGTGCCGCGCGCGACCGTCGTTCCCGCGGGCGTTTGGGCGGTCCATGCGGTCCAGGAGCGCGGCTTTACGCTGCTGCAAACGTCGCTCTAGGGGGCCGCAGAGCACGGCGGCAGGGAGAAGCCGCGGCTCCCTGCTATCTATCGAGTCGTGAAACTTCTTGAAGGCAAGCGCGCCCTCATTACGGGTGTCGCGAATCGTTGGTCGATCGCTACCGGCATCGCGCGCAAGATGCACGAACACGGAGCGCAGCTCGCATTTTCCTACCAGGGCGAACGCGTTCGCGACGAAGTCGCCAAACTCGCCGCCGAACTCGGAGGCGGCCCGGTGCTCCCCTGCGACGTCGGCGACCACGCGTCGATCGCTGCAATGAGTGCAGCACTAGCGCGCGATTTCGGCTCGCTCGATATTCTCGTTCATTCCATCGCGTACGCGAATAAAGAAGACCTCGTCGGAAAGGTCTACGACACCACGCGAGACGGGTTCGCGCTCTCGCTCGATGTCTCGGCCTACTCGTTGATCGCCCTCGTACAAGCGTTGCGCGACCACCTCAACGACGGCGCCTCGATTATGGCGATGACCTACCTTGGTGCGACGCAGATCGTCCCGAATTACAACCTGATGGGTATCGCGAAAGCTGCGCTGGAGGCCTCGATCCGTTACCTCGCGTTCGATCTCGGCGACCGGAGTATCCGCGTCAACGGCATCTCCGCCGGGCCGATTAAAACCGCGAGCGCGCGGCAGGTCGGCGGATTCACGAAGATGCTCGACATCGTCGCCGCCACGGCGCCATTGCGGCGCAACGTCACGATCGAAGATGTCGGCAACACCGCAGTCTATCTCGCTTCGCCGCTGGCAGCGGCGATCACCGGCGACATTCACTTCGTCGACGCAGGCTTTCATGCGATGGGCATGTATCCGCCGCCGGAAAAACCGGCGTGATCGCTCCCGCTCCAACCGAGGAAGAGGCGGTAGCAATCTTCACCGCGCTCCTCGGCGTAGCGTGTGCATCGAGTCGCGCGGAACCAACGCCCTCGCCGTGGCGTCGCGCCGCGCGCGAGCCCGATCGTACCTTCGACGAGCTTCGTGTGCGCTCGCGCAGCAACCGTGTTCTCTAAAGTCCTCGTCGCCAATCGCGGCGAGATCGCGATTCGCGTTCTGCGCACGTTGCGCGAGATGGGCATCGTCGGCGTCGCCGTCTATTCCGAACCCGATCGCGCTGCGCTCCACGTCGGTATCGCCGACGAGGCATACTTCCTCGGCGGCGCGGCGCCCGCGCAGAGTTATCTCAATGCCGATGCGCTGCTCGATGTCGCCGCGCGCAGCGGCGCCGAAGCGATCCACCCCGGCTATGGTTTCTTCGCCGAGAACGCCGGCTTCGCGCGCCGCGTTATCGCCGCAGGGCTCACCTGGATCGGCCCGCACCCCGATGCAATCGACGCGATGGGCGATAAATTACGCGCGCGCGCCGCGATGGCGAAAGCGAAGGTTCCCTTCGTTCCCGGCGGCACCGAGCCGCTCGCCGATCTCGCTGCGGTCCGCGAAGCCGTCGAGCGCTTCGGCCTTCCGCTTGCACTCAAGGCCTCGGGCGGCGGAGGCGGCAAGGGATTAAAGATCGTCCGCAACATCGAGGACATCGAGGGTGCGTTCACCACGGCGGTGCGCGAGGCGGAGGCGTACTTTAAGAACCCGGTCGTCTATGCCGAGCGCTATCTCGATAATCCCAAACACGTCGAACTTCAGATTCTCGCCGATAAACACGGCACCGTGCTGCACGTCGGCGACCGCGACTGTTCGTTGCAGCGCCGCCATCAGAAGCTCTGGGAAGAAGCTCCCGCGCTGATCTCCAACCGCGCGCGCGAAGCGATGCGCGCCGCCGGAATGCGCGCCGCGCGCGCGATCGGATACGATTCGGTCGGTACGATCGAGTGCCTCGTCGTCGGCGATGACTTTTATTTCCTCGAAATGAACACGCGCATTCAAGTCGAGCACACGGTGACCGAGGAGATTGCCGGCATCGATCTCGTGCGCGAGATGATTCGCGTCGCCGCCGGCGAGCCGCTCGGGTACACCCAGGAGCAGGTGCACTTTCGCGGTGCCGCGATCGAAGGACGCGTCAACGCCGAAGATCCGGTGCAGAATTTTCGCCCCGCTCCCGGTACGATCGACCGCTATCGCGAGCCCGGCGGACTCGGCATTCGCATCGATTCGGCGGCGCACGTCGGCATGACGATCTCTCCCGATTACGATTCGATGGTCGCCAAACTCATCGTCTGGGCGCCGACGCGCGAGCAAGCGCTCGCGCGCATGAAACGCGCGACCGGCGAATACGTCGTCGGCGGCCTGCCGACCACGTTACCGCTTCTGCACGCGCTCTGCGATGCGCCGATGGTCGTCGATGCGAGTTACGGTACCGCGAGCCTCGAGCCGTTTACCGAACGTTGGGCGCAAGGAGCGACGCCCTTTGCCGCCGCATCGCCGCCCGCTCCGCCGGCGAGCGATCCCGAGACGGTTCGCGTCGAGGTGAACGGCAAGCTCTTCCGCGTGCGGCTCGTCGACGGAGCCGCTCCCGCACGCACGCCGGGACGGCGTCCACCGGCTGCACGCAACCAACCGCGGCGCGGCCACACCCACGACGGCGCCGAGATTCTCTCGCCGATGCACGGAGTGGTGATTGAATTGCGCGTCGCGCCCGGCGACGAAGTCGCCGAGGGCGATGTCGTCGCAGTGATCGAGGCGATGAAAATGATGAACGAGATTCGCACCCATCGCGCCGGGCATGTCTCGGAGCTTCACGTGGAAGCGGGCGGCACGGTCGAAGCCGACCGCCCGATTCTGACGCTGGCATGATGGAAGAGAACGATGGCACGCTCGACAAACGCTAGCGGTATTCCGCTGCAACCGTTCTACGATGCGCCCGAGGGCACGGCGCACGATCTTGGAATGCCGGGGGAGTTTCCGTTCGGGCGCGCGACCCGTGCCGATCAATATCGCGGACGCCTCTGGACGATGCGTCAGTACGCCGGTTTTGCGACGGCGGCGGAATCGAACGAACGCTACCGCTATTTGCTCGCACGCGGGCAAACGGGGCTCTCGGTCGCCTTCGACCTGCCGACGCAACTCGGTTACGATTCCGACGCAAGCGTCGCCCGCGGCGAGGTCGGGAAAGTCGGCGTTGCCATCGACACCATCGAAGATATGGAGACCCTGCTGCGCGATATTCCGCTCGCCGAGGTCACGATCTCGATGACGATTAACGCGCCGGCCTCCATTCTGCTGGCGATGCTGCTTGCGGTCGCACGGCGCCGCGGGATTCCCTTCGACCGCCTTGGCGGTACCATTCAGAACGACGTCCTCAAAGAATATGCCGCACGCGGCACCTATATCTACCCGCCGAAATCTTCGATGCGTTTGGTCACCGACGTTATGGCCTATTGCGCGCGCGAGGTTCCGCAGTGGAACACGATCTCGATTAGCGGATACCACATTCGCGAAGCCGGGTCGACGGCGGTCGAAGAGATCGCTTTCACGCTCGCGAATGCGAAATCGTATCTTCAAGCCGCGCGCGACGCCGGCATCGATCTCGACAGTATCGCTCCTCGCCTCTCCTTCTTCTGGAACGCGCATAACGACTTCTTCGAGGAGATCGCAAAGTTTCGCGCCGCACGCTATCTCTGGGCGCATATTACTCGCGACGAATTCGGTTGCCGCGATCCGCGTTCGCAGATGCTCCGCTTTCACACCCAGACCGCCGGCTCGACGTTGACGGCACAGGAGCCGGAGAACAACGTCGTACGCGTGACGCTGCAAGCGCTCGCCGCGGTCCTCGGCGGAACGCAATCGCTCCACACCAACGGACAAGACGAAGCGCTCGCGCTGCCGACCGCTCGCAGCGCGAAGATCGCTCTGCGGACGCAGCAGATTATCGGCTACGAAAGCGGTGTCGCCGACGTCGTCGATCCGCTCGCCGGTTCCTACTACCTCGAGACGCTCACGAACGAACTGATCGAGGCGGCACGCGCGACGATCGCCGAGATCGATGCCCTCGGGGGAAGCATTGCAGCGATCGAGAGCGGCTGGATGCAGAGCCGCATCGGCGATTCGGCGTATCTCGCGCAACAGGCGATCGAACGAAAAGAAACGATCGTCGTCGGCGTCAATGCGTTCGTCGATGCCGAGAGCCATGCCGAGACGCCGACGCTCCAGCGCATCGACGAACGCGTCGAACGCGAACAGGTCGAACGGCTCGAACGCTTCCGCTCGACTCGCGACGGTGCCGGCGTCACAGCACGCCTCACCGCGCTCCGCAGTGCCGCAGCGGGAAGCGAGAACTTGATGCCGCACTTCGTCGAGGCGGTCGATGCCGGAGCGACGCTCGGTGAGATCTGCGACGTCCTGCGCGAGGTTTTCGGCACCTACCACGCTCGGGAGAGTCTCGCTTGAAGATCGACCATATCGCCATCGTCGTCGCCGATCTCGAGGCGACGCTGGCGATCTATACGCAGAGCCTCGGCTTCCGGCAGATCTATCGCGAGACGATCCTCGACCAAGGCGTCGAAGCGGTCGGCCTCGAGGCGGGCGAATCCACCATCGAGCTCCTCCGCCCGCTCGACGAAGCTTCGCCGATCGCCCGCTTCCGCGGGGAGGCAGCGAGCAAGCTCCACCACACGGCCTATCGCGTCGAGGATCTCTCCGCCGAGATCGCCGCCTTGCGCTCGCGCGGCATCCGCATGATCGATGAACGGCCGCGGAAAGGGGCGCATGGCAACCTCATTGCCTTCATTCATCCGGCCTCGACCGCGGGCGTGCTGATCGAGCTCTGCCAGCAGGAGCACCGCGCGTAAGGCTCCTGCACTTCCCAACTTCTTCACACGCTCTCCCTATCTCGGCGATACCATCGGTTCAACACCGCCGCCCCAAGGAGAGCACATGTTCAACGTCACCCGGATCCTCTGCGACCTCGAGCAGCCGATGGACGGCCACCGGTACGGGCGCGGCCACGACGCCGAGAAGAGCGCGCGCGGGCGCCGTCCGGTCGTCGTCTGGAACGTCACGAGAACCTGCAACCTGCGGTGCGTCCATTGCTACAGCGACTCCGAGGCAAAGCATTACGACGGCGAGCTGAACCACGAAGAGGCGCTCAAGGTCATCGACGATCTCGCCGATTACGGCGTCCCGGCGCTGCTCCTCTCCGGCGGGGAGCCGCTCGCGCGCCCCGATCTCTTCGAGATCGCCCGCTACGCGCGCAAGAAGGGCCTGAAACTCACGCTCTCGACCAACGGCACGCTCATCGATCGCAAACGCGCGGAGATGATTAAAGAGACCGGCTTCACCTACGTCGGCATCTCCTTCGACGGCATGGGCGCGACCAACGATCTCTTCCGCGGACGTCCGGGTGCGTTCGAGCGGGCGAACCAGGCGATCCGCGAGCTGCGCGCCGTCGGGCAGAAAGTCGGCCTACGTCTGACGCTCACGCCGCAGACGATCGCCGATCTCGACGAGATCTTCGATTTCATCGAACGCGAAGGGATCGAGCGCGCGTGCTTCTATCACCTCGTTCCCGCGGGGCGCGGGCGCGCGGCGACCACGCTGGATTTGGAAGCGGCACGCGGTGCCGTGAGCCGCATTTTCGAGCGGACCCTCGATCTCGCACAGCGCGGCGACCCGCGCGAGATTCTCACCGTCGACAATCACGCCGACGCACCGTTTGCCTACCTCACGCTCGCTGCCGCATCTCCGCAGCGCGCGGCGAAAGCGCGCGAGATGCTGCTTTGGAACGGCGGCGCGAGCCACTCGACCGGGCGCGGCATCGGAAACATCGATTTCTACGGCAACGTGCACCCCGACCAATTCATGCAGCAAATCACGCTCGGCAACGTACGCGATCGCAAATTCAGCGAGATTTGGGAGGACGAGAGCATCGAAACGCTCGCCGAACTGCGCGACCGCTCGGCGAAGGTCAGCGGGCGCTGCGCGACCTGCAACTTCTTCGATCTCTGCGGAGGCGGCTTCCGCGCACGATCGCTTGG
>JBMFXH010000070.1:0-9818 GCA_049964475.1 Vulcanimicrobiaceae bacterium | reverse complement strand
CGAGGCATCTTTGTTGATCGCAACGATCGTTCCCGACGCACGCATACCGACCTTATGTTGAATCGCACCGGAGATACCGACGGCGATATAGAGCGGCGGGCTCACCGTTTTTCCGGTCTGCCCGATCTGCAAGCTGTAGCTTACCCAACCGGCATCGGCTGCGGCGCGCGATGCACCGACCGCTCCGCCGAATGCATCGGCGAGGGGTTTGAGCATCGTGGTGAACGGCGCGGCGCCGCCCATGCCGCGCCCACCGGCGATCACGACGGGCGCCTCCTCGAGGGCCATCTCTCCCGAACCTTCCTCGACGTCGCGTTCGATCGTGAGGGGATAACTCGCACCCTGCGCGTCATGCCGCTCGATCGAGGCGCCGCTCCCACCGGGGGCGGCGGTAAAGGCGCCGGGACGAATCGTCGCGATTCCGTAGTCGCCCGCGCGCAAAACGCAGTGCGTTACCAGCGCGCCGCCGAGTTTCGGCGAGACGCACTCGACGCGGCCGTTCGTCACCGAGATCTCGGTGACGTCGGCGGCGATGCCGGCGCCGAGTCGAGCGACCAAACGCCCGGCAACATCTCGTCCCGAGAGCGTATTGGGAACGAGCAACAGCGAGGGACCAACGTTCTTTGCCGCAGCCTCAAGATAATGGACGATCGGATCGAGCAAGAACGTATCGACCGCGGGGTCTTCGACGATTTGCACGGCATCGACCGGATAGCTCTTGGCCTGTTCGGCGACCGCTGCGGCCCCCGCGCCAAGCACCACGGCGACGGCGCGCCCACCGAGCGCATCGGCGATCTTGCGCGCTTCGGTCAGCATTTCGAACGTGACCTTGCGAGTCGCGCCCTTCTTTTGCTCGACGTAAACGATGACGTTTTTCATCACACCAACTTTTTCTCTTGAAGAAAGGCGAGGATCGTCGCCGCACCGGCGGCGGGATCTTCGGGGGTAACGATTTGCCCCGCGCCGCGTGCCGGCGGCGGTGCAAACGAAAGCAGCTCCGTCTTCGATCCGGCCGACCCGACGGAATCGGCAGCGCCGATATCGGCGACGCTCAACATATCGATCGGCTTTTTCTTCGCGCCCATGATGCCTTTGAGCGATGGATAGCGCGGTTCGCCGATCGTCAGAGCGGTGGTAACGAGCATCGGCAATGCCCCGGTCACTTCTTGATAGCCGGTATCGGTCTCGCGTTCGACGCGCACTTTCCCGTCGGCGATATCGATCTTGCGCACGTTCGTCAGACACGGCACGCCGAGAAATTCCGCGAGCGCGCCGGGCACCGCGCCGGTGCTGCCGTCATCGGTGAGTCCACCGACGATGAGAATATCGAAGCCGATACGCTTGAGCGCGAGGCTCATCGCGTGAGCGCTCGCCCAAACGTCGCTGCCTTCAAGCGAGCTATCGCTGAGCATGACCGCGCCGTCGGCACCCATTGCCAGCGCCTTCCGCAACGATTCTTTGAGCGACTCGGGAGACATGCAAAAGACCGTCACCGTGCTCTCGCCGCCGATACGCTCTTTGAGCTGCAACGCAGCTTCCAACGCGTATTCGTCGTACGGATTGATGACGGTTTCAACGCCCGTTCTCACCAATCGCTTGGTTGCGGGATCGATTTTTTTCTCGCCGTTGGGATCGGGAACCAACTTGACGGTGACCACGATTTTCACGTGTACGGCGTCCTCCTGTAGATGAACGGGAAACGTATCGAAGCGATGCCTCATCTCACTACGAAGGAGGCATTCCGTGCCATCCTACGAGCAGGGGAGACACTTTCGCGCCTGCAAAGGTCGAGACGATGCTTTCGACATGTCGCGCGCTCGCCCTCGCCGCAATCCTGACCGCAACCTTGGGGGCCACAGCGAACCCGAAGCCGGCGAGCCTCTGCGATGGAGGACTCCTCGCTATTCTGAATCGTCCGACGATCGGGTTTTCGACCTGTGCCGTCGCCCGGCACCACTTCGTCGGTGAGTTCGGCATCCAGAACACCGTCGATGCCGCCGGAAGTAACGTGAGCCTCGGGCAGGGTTTTCTCCGCTTTGGGCTCGGCCACGGCTTCGAAGCCGACGTCAACGGCCCCAACGTCATCGACGGGAGCACGGTGCCCTCCGCCGGCCTCCAGGATCTCGGCCTAGGGCTGAAGTGGCAGTTCCTCGACCGTCCGACCTTCGGTGGTGCCTTCGATCTGATTCAGAATGTTCCGACCGCACGGACCGGGGTAACGCTGGGCGCCCCCTCGACGACGCTCAATCTCGATCTCGCTACCGCCCTAGGCGCGAACTCGGGCCTCGGCATCACCCTCGGCGCCATCGATACCAGCGGCTTCGGCCCCGGCGGTGCGCGACGGCGCTACGTCGCCTTCCAACCCTCGATGGCGCTGACCGATCTCCTCACCCCGCGACTTCAGGCCTACATCGAAGGGGTCTCCCTCTCGCGGACCGCTCCGGGAGCCGCCGGCGCATTTACGGTCGACGGCGGATTCCAATTCTCGGCTACGCCGACGCTCGAACTCGACATCGAGGCCGCTCGATCGACGACCGACGGCGTGCCTTCACATTACTTGGGATTGGGTTTCGGGATAGCGATCTGAAAAGGGGCTCCTGGAGGAGGAGCATTCCTCTGCGCTTCAAATTAACCGATTCTTAACCTATGCAGGCCGCGGGCCTGCTTGCTGCACACTCAATACAACCAAAAGGAGTTTCAGTTTCAATGAAGACACGTCTCCTCGTCGGTTTAACGGCGATCATCGCCACCTTTTTAGCGGGATGCTCCGGTGGTGGAAGCGGTTCGGTGTTGCCGACGGCCACAACACCGATCGCCCCGCTTTCAGTGGCTCGCGCTACCGGCATCGCACCACGCTTCGGCCAGCTTCCCCCGCCCGGGGCATATCATGCGGTCTGCGCTGCCCCAACGTTGGGATACGCGAGCTGCCATGCTTTGCTTCGCGATAACGTCACCTCCAGCTCCACGAATCCGGCCGGCTATCATCCGGCGGACCTGCAGTCGGCTTACAATCTTACGACCGCATCGGCAAATGATGGAGCGGGCCAAACCGTCGGCATAGTCGACGCCTACAACGATCCCAATGCGGCCTCCGATCTCGCAACCTATCGCTCGACGTTCGGGCTCCCGGCTTGCACGACGTCAACGGGATGCTTACGCATCGTCAATCAGAGCGGCGGAACAAGCCTTCCGAGAAATAACGGCGGATGGGCGCAGGAAATTTCGCTCGATCTCGACATGGTTTCGGCAATCTGTCCGAACTGCCATATTTTGCTCGTGGAGGCCTCGTCGTCGAGTCTTACCAATCTCGGCACCGCCGTCAATACGGCCGCGCAGCTCGGTGCAACCGAGATCAGCAACAGCTATGGCGGCGGCGAAAGCTCGAGCGACACCTCCTATGATACATCGTATTACGATCACCCCGGTATCGCTATCACGGCAAGCGCCGGCGACGGTGGTTACGGCGTCGAATATCCGGCTGCGTCGCAGTACGTCACCGCCGTTGGTGGCACGACGCTCGTTCGCGATACGTCGGTTTCACGCGGCTGGAGCGAGACGGTGTGGAGCACGAGCAGCACCGAAGGAACCGGCAGCGGTTGCAGCAAGTACGATCCGCAGCCGTCGTGGCAGAGCGCTACGGCGACCATCACGAACAACCCCGGCGTTTGCACCATGCGTGTCGTCGGCGATGTCTCTTCCGACGCCGATCCCAACACCGGCGTCTCGGTATACGACAGCTATTCGTACAGAGGACAGAGCGGCTGGCTCGTTTTCGGAGGGACGAGCGTATCGTCGCCGACGATTGCCTCGGTCTACGCGCTGGCTGGAAACGCAAGCACCGTTACGGCGGGTTCATACCCGTACAGCAACGTCGCATCGCTTTACGATGTCACCACCGGAAGCAACGGCAGTTGCGGCGGCACCTACCTCTGTACCGCAGAGGTCGGATACGACGGACCGACCGGAAACGGTACGCCCAACGGTATCGGAGCCTTCTAGTATTCCGAGCGGTACGTTGCGCGACATGATCCGACGAGGGATTTTTCGTCGGCGCTAAGCGCACGAGAAAGGGGGCGGTTGACACCGCCTCCTTTCTCGTTTCTTTCCTGCCTTACGAGCGATGAACGTTGCGGCCGCGCTGGTATTGCGGCGGCACGAAACTCTCTGCGCCGAGGGTATCGGCGGCGTTCCAGACCCAGCGCGGATCGCGCAGAAAGCCGCGTGCCAACGCCACAAAATCGGCATCGCCCTCGCGCACGATGCGGTCGGCATGCTCCGGGTCGACGATCATACCGACGGCGATCGTCGCCATGCCGGTCGCCGCGCGAATCGCTTTTGCAAAGCCGACTTGGTAACCCGGCGCCGGATGAATTTTCTGTAACGGCGAGAGTCCGCCCGCGCTGACGTCGACGAAATCGCAACCGCGTTCGGAGAGCTCTCGCACCAACGCGATCGACGATTCGAGATCCCACCCACCCTCGACGAAATCGGTCGCCGAAATGCGGACGCCGACCGGCATCTCCGCCGGCAGCGCGTCGCGCACGGCCTGGAAAAGCGCGAGCGGGAAACGCATGCGGTTCTCCAACGAACCGCCGTATTCGTCATCGCGTCGATTGCTCAGCGGCGAAAGAAATTGATGCGCGAGATAACCATGCGCGAAATGCAGTTCGACCACTTCGACACCGGCGCGCTGCGCGCGCTTCGCCGCGGCAACAAAGTCTGCGATCGTTCCGGCGATTCCGTCGGCGTCGAGCGCGAGCGGTTGCGCCCAGCCTTCATCGTATGCAAGTGCGCTCGGCGCGACCGGCGTCCAGAGTGCCGGATCGGGCGGCAGATTCCCGGCGGGGAACGGCGGCCGCGTTCCGCCTTTGCGGCCGGCGTGACCGAGTTGCATGCCGACGCGACTCTGCGACCACGTCTTGAGGAAATCGACGACGCGCGCTATGCCGCGTTCGTTTTCGTCGCTATAGAGACCGAGGCAGTGCGGGGAGATGCGACCTTCAGGATTGACATGCGTCGCTTCGAAGAAGAGCAACCCGGGCCCCGAAAGCGCGAGATGACCGAGGTTGACGAGATGCCAATCCGATGCGGTGCCGTCGATCGCCGAATACTGGCACATCGGCGAAACGACGACGCGATTCGAAATATCGACCGAACGCAGCGAAAACGGTGAGAACAATGATGCGGACATGCTCGCTCAAACCTCGAAGCGCGCATGTTGGTTGCCGAATGAAATTCCTTGGGAAGGCCGGGGCTTGAACCCGGATGCCCTTTCGAGCGGCAGATTTTAAGTCTGCTGTGTCTACCGATTCCACCACCCTCCCGCTCTGCCCTGATGCCGCGCGACCGCCAAAGCATCCTGCTGTTGGAGAAGGTAGCCGAGCAGGAGATCCCCCGCAGTTACCGTCGCTCGATCCACCTCCAAGCGCTCCAACGCCGTTTCGAGTACGAGCACACCGGCCGGAAGAATATCGGCGCGCTGCGCTTTCACGCCTTCGAGCGCCCGCCGCTCGTCGATGGCGAGGCCGCAGAGCCGCGCAAATGTCGCAGCGAGCAAATCGCGCGTGAGCTCGTATCGTTCGATCCGGCCCCGCCTTCCGCGAATCAGCGACGCCGCGCTGGTTGCACTTCCGCCGACGAGCGCGATGCGTTCTGCACCGCGAAAATCCGCGAACGCCGCAAGGCGCTCGCGCACGAGCGCGCGGGCCCGCTCGATCGCCGCCTCCCCGACCGCTCCGCCGTGGCCGGCGAGTTCGGGTACGGCCTCGGTCAGGCGTACCGCGCCGATCTCCGCCGAGATCGAACGCTGGGGAAGATCGCCTTCGCCGAGGGCATACTCCGTGCTGCCGCCACCGACATCGATCGCTCCGGTCAGCGTTCCCGGACTCGGCGCCAAGCTCGCGACCGCGCCGCGAAACGATGCCGCCGCTTCTTCTTCGCCCGAGAGCACGCGCAGCGGAACGCCGGTGATCCGCTCGACGGCGCGCGAGAAAACGTCGCGATTGGTCGCACGTCGTACCGCACTGGTGGCGATTGCATAGAGGCGCAGATAGTGACCGCGCACGCTCCCCACGTGCACGCGTACGGCTTCAAGCGTTCGTTCCATCGGCTCTTCGCCGAGCATGCCGCTCTCGCCGACTCCTTCGCCCAGCCGCGTACCGATCGAGCGTTCGAGTGCGACGTGCGGACGCCCCTCCGGAGCATCGGCGAGGAGGACGCGCGTCGAATTCGTGCCGATCGATATAACGGCGAGATAACCGCTCAAGGTTGGGGATCGACGCGTTTCTTCGGCACGAAACGTCGACGGCGCGACGGCGGAACGCTGCGTGCATCCTCGGAGTCATCGGTCTCGTCGCCTTTATTGAAGCGCAACAGCTGCTCCTCGAATGCATCGTCGCGCTGTAGCGGAAGTACCTTCGCTTCTAAGCGACGGTCGTGCTGCACGATCGCCAGTTCGATCTCGCGATCGGTTTGCATCGCGCGTTCGAGAAATTTCCGATACGCCGCGACCTCGCTCTCGCTGATGCTCGCAAGCTCGCCGTTCTCCAAACGCACGAGCGCACCGTGTGCGTGAATCTGCACGACGGTTCCGTTGCGTTTATCGGCTGGAATCAATGGACGGCGGGCGAGGGCGGTGGCTCGACGAGAACCATGTGTTCGTTCGGCGCAAGCATACGAAGCCGCTCGTGGATCTCGGGAATCGCCCCGCGCGCGGTCCGCAAGCGAGCGATACGACGACGCAAGCGCGCGTCGCGGCGTTCGTAGCGGGCGATCTTCACGCGCGTTTGGTGCAGGTCGGAGGCGAGCCGAACGTCGGTGCCGATCACGCGCGCGAACTGCGCCACAACCAACAGAAGAAAGACCGAGCCGACCGCGAGCGCGGCAAAACGCCGGAAGGAACGGACGAACGGATGGCGCGCCAGATTGGAGATCACGTCGCGCCGTCCGCACCGGCGACGGCATCGCGCCAACTTCCCAAGTGACGATATTTTTCGTAACGCGCGTCGAGAAGATCGCGCAGCGAATACGTCTCAAGCACGTCGAGTAACGCTCCGACCCGATCGAGGACGCGGGTTACCGTTGCGGCCGGATCGCGATGCGCTCCACCGAGCGGTTCGGGAATCACTTCATCGACGATGCCGAATCCGCGAAGATCGGTGGCGGTTAATTTTAGGTGCGCGGCGGCCTCATCGGCTTTGCTCGCATCACCCCACAAGATCGCCGCGCAGCCTTCGGGTGAAGCCACGGAATAGACGCTATGCTCGAGCATGAGCACGCGATCGGCGATTGCAAGTGCGAGCGCACCGCCCGATCCGCCCTCACCGATGACGATGCAGAGCGTCGGGACTCTCAGGCCGGCAAAGACTTCGAGCGAGCTGGCGATCGCCTCGGACTGCGCGTGTTCCTCGGAGAGAATGCCCGGATCGGCACCTTTGGTATCGACGAAGGTCACCAGGGGCAGGTTAAAGCGTTCGGCGAGTTGCGCGAGGCGCTCGCCCTTTCGGTAGCCTTCGGGGGTCGACATACCGAAATTGCGCGCGAGATTCTCTTTCATATCGCGTCCGCGTTGTTGGCCGATCGCGACGATCGCATGGCCGCCGAGGCGCGCGAAGCCGCCGACGATCGCCGGATCGTCGCGGAACATTCGATCCCCGTGCAACTCGTCGAAGGCGTCGAAGCCGGCAATGTAATCCAACGCAGTCGGGCGGCGCGGATGGCGCGCCATGTGCACCTTCTCCCACGGCGTCAGCGAACCGAAAAGCTCGGCGAGTAATTGCCGATACTTGCTCTCGAGCGAGGCGATCTCGGCGGACATATCGACCCCTTTGCCTTCGCTCGCCGAGCGAAGATCGTCGATCCGTCGTTCGAGTTCCAGCAAGCCTTTCTCGCGGTCGAGTAACGGGTTCATGCCGACAACTCCGCGCGTTTGCGACGTTGAAGACCGGCGCGCGCGTAGCCGAGCATCCGTTCCAACGTCGGCTTGAGGTTCGCACGCTCGACGACCGCATCGATGTGTCCGCGTTCGAGCAAAAACTCCGCGGTCTGAAATCGATCGGGCAAACGCTGCCGGATCGTCTGTTCGATCACGCGGCGGCCCGCGAAACCGATCATCGCGTTACGCTCGGCGATAATGACGTCGGCCTGAAACGCGAAGGAGGCCGAAACGCCCCCGGTGGTGGGATCGGTGAGCACGGTGATAAAGGGCTGACCGCTTTCCTTGAGGCGCAGCACGGCGGCGGTCGTCTTCGCCATCTGCATGAGCGCCAGCATGCCCTCTTCCATCCGCGCCCCACCCGATGCGGTGAAGATCGTGCAGGGAACTCCGCGCTCGGTTGCGGCCTCGATCAGTCTCGTCAATCGTTCGCCGACCACCGAGCCCATCGTTCCGCCGCGAAAGTGGAAATCCATCACGCCGAGGGCGACCTCGAAGCCGCCGATGCGCGCAAAACCGCAAAGCACTGCCTCGTCCATGCCGCTCTTCTCGGCGTCGGCGGCGAGTTTTTGCGGATAGCTTTTTTTATCGGTCCAGGCGAGCGGATCGGCGGGCAACACGCCGCGCGCAATCTCTTCGAAATCGCCGTCGACGAGCGAGAGGATGCGGTCGTGCGCCCGCATACGAAAGTGGTGCGAGCAGCGCACGCAGACATCGAGATTCGCCGAGAGGTCGGGACGATAGAGCACCTCGCCGCAACTCGGGCATTTCACCCACTGCGCCGCATCGTCGCGAACTTTCTCGCGATTGCGCCCGCCGCGCAGCCAATCCGCCATCGGCATCGCTTAGGCCTTCGCTCCCGTGAGGCGGCGCCGGTAGAGGCGGCCGAGTTGCTTGATGTAATTGAAAATCTCGCTCTGGTTGAGCTTCGATTCGCCGACGATCCGATCGGTAAAGACGTACGGAATCTCCACGGCTCGCCCGTAGTGCGCTTTGGCAATCACTTCCAGCCCGATCTTAAAACCGATCGGGTCGAGCTCGACGCCGTCGAGCGCCTCCCGCTTCACCAGGAAGAAACCGCTCGTTACGTCGGCGATCGGCGTCAGTGGCCGCGCGAGCATGCAGGCGACCCGCGAGGTGAAGATCCGCTTCGCCGGCCAATTGGCGATACCGCCGCCCGGCACGTATCGACTGCCGACCGCGAGCCCGTACTTCCCCGAGGCGAGCGCCTCGACCATCTTGGGGATGATCCGGATATCGTGACTGAAATCGGCATCCATCGCCCCCAACGCCCGCGATTGCGGGCGGGCAGCCTTCCAGCCGTCGATCACCCCGCTGGAGAGCCCCATCTTGCCCGGCCGATGGACGCACCGTACCGGGAGCTCGGCGGCGAGCCGGTCGACGATATCGCCGGTGCCGTCGGGCGAGTTGTCGTCGACTACGACGATCTCCCCATCGAGACCGGCACCCCGAAAAACGTCGACGGCTCCCCGAAGGAGCCGTTCGATGCCACCGGCTTCGTTGTAGGTCGGGACCACGATGGTAAAGGGCAGGGCGCTCATATATCCTGCAATGCTACGACGTCGAGCGCAATTGTTCCGCCCCGTCCGAGCGCCGCGAGCGGCTGCGCTTGCGCGCGTACATCGCGGCGTCGGCCTGTTCGATCAATCGAGCCGTATCGGTGGCATCGTTGGGGAAGAGCGCAATGCCGACGCTGGCGCCGATGGTGATGGCGCGATCTCGCGCCTGGATCGGGGTTGCAAGGGCTTCGGCGATGCGCCGTTCCAGGCGCTCGATCGAGAGATCGGTAGCATCGCTCTGGATGACGGCGAATTCGTCGCCCCCGATGCGAGCGATCGTATCGGAGGCGCGCACGACGCCGTCG
>JBMFXH010000069.1:0-10012 GCA_049964475.1 Vulcanimicrobiaceae bacterium | reverse complement strand
ATGATCGCCCGCGCGGCCGGTACCGATGCGACCCTGACTGCGGCGCGAGCCGCCGTCGGAGAACCGTCGTCGCCGGCGAGCTTCGCAACGGCGAGCCTCACCGGGGCACCGAGTTCGGGGCAACTCGACTCCGGCCAGATGCTTCGCCTGACGGCGATGTTGGCGGCTGCAGCCGAAGGCGGCGCCGGCTCGACCGGGTCGCACCTCTCGTCGGGTTTCGGCTCGTCGACCGGGCGCGATTCGTCCTCCTTCGGGAACCAGACGTCGAACGCGGCGCTTGGGTTCACGCTCCCATCTCTGCATGGTGCAGGTAACGCCGCAGCGCCGAGCGCTGCCGCCCCCGCTCCACAGCCGCTCGACGTGCAAGCGCTCGCCGAGCAAATGATCGCCGGTATGCAGTTACGCACCGCCTCCGACGGCAGTTCGCAAATGCAGATCAAACTCGTTCCCGAGCATCTCGGGGAGGTCGCGGTCAAACTCACGGTTAGCGGAAACAACGTCACCGCAAACGTCGTCGCTCAGAACGCCGACACGCGCACCGCGTTACTCGCCAACCATCAACAACTCGCTCGGAGTCTCGCCGATTCCGGTCTGAAACTGACCGGGTTCTCGGTCGATCTCTCCGGCGGAAAACACCAGGATCGCGGAAGCGACGGTAAGGGCCCCGGCCTCGGTCGTCGGTACACGATTCACGAACTCGGTGCACCGGCGGCTGGGCCGACCGACGCACTCGTATCTTCGAACGCGGGGATGCTCTCCGCCGACGGAAATGCGCTCTACAACTATCTCGCCTAAGGAGATAATAATGGCGACACCTGTGAACTCAACGACGTTACCGATTAACTCGTTGATCGCACAACCCTCGAATGCCGCGCCGACGAGCAAATCGTCCGACGTCGGCCTCAACACGTTCTTGCAACTGCTCACCGCAGAGTTGCAGAATCAAGACCCAACGGCACCGCAAGATCCGACGGCATCGGTGACGCAGCTCGCGCAGTTCCAAGCGCTCTCGGCGCAGACGAATCTCGCCAGCTCGTTCCAAGCCTTTACGTCGAATTTCGGCGTCATGCAAGCCTCGGCATTGCTGGGGAAAACCGTGACCGCCAATACCGGCGCCACCAGCACCACCGGCGGCACCTCGACCGTGACCGGAACCGTTGCGTCGATTACCGTGCAGAACGGGCAGCCGTTCTTCACGCTTAACGGCAGCAACGGCCAACCGCTCACCGATAATAACGGCAATCCGTTGCTATTCTCGACGCAGCAGATCGTCGGTATCGGAAGTTAGACGATGGATCCCAAAGAGATCGCCTCGGTTCAACAACCCGGCACGATCCTTCCGGGGCCTGCACCGCGCCCGGTAGGGCGACCGGTTGAGATTCCCCCGGGCGAGAGTTTTCGCTCGATCCTCGACCGCACCGCAAGCTCCGGTGACGTGCGCTTTTCGGCGCACGCGACCGCGCGTTTGCAATCGCGCAATATCGCACTTTCGAACGATGATGTTGCGAAAATCAACGCGATGACCGACAAAGCAGCGGCGAAAGGGGCAAAGCAATCGCTCTTCCTCTTACGCGACGTTGCGATGGTGGTCAGCGTGACCAACCGCACCGTGATCACGGCAGTCGACCGTAATTCGTTGAAAGATAATATCTTCACGAATATCGACTCGGCGGCGGTGATCGCATGAACCACGTTATCACTCATCCGGGGCGGACCGCAGCGCGGAGCCTCGGCCGTGGCGCCGATCGAATGACGCACCACGGGGCTTCCCAACTGAGAGGTCAATAACAATGGCATTTGACTCGCTCTACACGGGGATATCCGGCCTCAATGCATACCAAAGCTGGATCGATCTCCTGAGCAATAATATCGCGAACATCGGCACCTACGGCTTCAAAGGCCAGCGCATGACGTTCGCCGATCAATTCTACAATCAACTCGGCTACGCGAGCGGCCCGACGACCACCAACGGCGGCGTCAATCCGCAAGAGATCGGTCTCGGCGTCAAGGTCAACACCATCGACACGCTCTTCAACCAGGGCGGGCTCGAAACGACCGGCGTCAACACCGACCTGGCGATCAACGGCAACGGATTCTTCGTTCTCGCCAACGCGAACGGAACCGGTTCGCCGAGCTACACGCGTAGCGGCGCGTTCTCACTCAACCAGAACGGCTTGCTCTACGACCCCGGCAGCGGCCTGGCGGTGCAGGGCTATATGGCCAACGCCCAGGGACAGATCAGCGCGAGCGGCCTCCCCGGTGCAATCACCATTCCACTCGGCCAACAGGAGCAAGCGACGGGAACCGGCTTCGGCGTGAAGACCGGCCCGACGTCGACCGATAAGGTCTTCGACGTCTCCTTCGGCGGCAATCTCGACCAGACGCAGTGGGCGCAGGCGCTCAACTACTCGGTCGGCGGCGCTCCGACGAACGGGCAGCCGTACACGATCTCGACGACGATCTACGATTCGCTCGGGGTCGCCCACCAAGCCACGATTACCTACACCCCGGACGCTGCCGGTGCAACGGCGGCAACCACTGCGGTGACGGCCGGTACGGCTGGAAATATCGCCACGGTTTCGGTCAGTCCGACGACCCAGGCCAACGATTCGATCCAAATCACCGTCAATGGTGCGGGTACCGCGGCGACGCTGGTCGATACCAACTCCGGCGCCGTCGTAACGGCATCGGCAGGCTCGACGATTCAGATCGGTGCCGATACCGTTACTCTCGCCGGCGCACTAGCTGCCGGTTCTTCGACGACGCTTGGCGTCACCGGAGGTACGAGCGGGCTGCCGAAGAGCGTCACCGACGCGAGCGGCAACGTGCGGACGCCGGCGACACGTTGGCAGGTCAGCGTCAGCTTTGCCGACGGCACGACCTTCCAAACGATCAAGACACCGGGGAGCGTCGCCGCGGGCGGCGCAGTTACCGCGCCGACCTTCGGCACCGGAACCTCCGGGACGTTGGGCTACGCCTACTTCGACCAGAACGGGCAGTTCATCAACACCTCCTCGATCGAGACGACCGCAGCGGGTACCTCGATCGGCGGGGCGACGCAGACCGGTGATTTCCATACCGCCGGGGCGCTGACGTCGATCCAACAGGGTAACCAACTCAACGTCACCTCGTGGGGGCCGGGGACCGGGAATAACTCGGTCGCTCCGACCGCCGGCGGCGGGACGCCCGCACTCGGGCCGATCGGGCTCGACTTCTCGAACAACGCGAGCTTGGCGGGTACCTATACGGCAAACACGCTGACGCAGAACGGCTATCAGGCCGGCATCCTCTCGAACATCACGGTCGGGCAGGACGGGACGATCACCGGATCGTTCACCAACGGTCAGCAGAAGGCGCTCGCGCAAGTCGCGCTGGCGACCTTCCAGAACGAGCAAGGCCTCAACCGTGTCGGAAGCAATTTCTTCCAGCAGACGGCGAACTCCGGGCTCGCACAGGTCGGAGCCGCCACGACGGGCAGCCTCGGCTCGATCGTCTCGGGAGCGCTGGAACAATCCAACGTCTCTCTCGCCGATCAGTTTACCAAGATGATTGCGGCGCAACGTGCATTCGAAGCGAACACCCGCGGCATCACGACCGCCGATCAGAACCTGATCACGGTCACGCACTTGCAGGCGAGCGAGAACTAAGGTTCGCGCAAGCGTGCAGGCCTTCACGCCGAGGGGCGCTAACCCCTCGGCGTGATCGTCCTTCAGCGCCTCAACGGCGGCACCGTCATGGTCAACAGCGACCTCATCGAAGCCGTCGAGGAGACGCCCGATACCGTCGTCACGCTCACCTCGGGCAATAAACTCCTGGTACGCGATTCGATGCTTGAGATTCAGAAGAAAATCGTCGACTTCAAGCGAAGAATCTACGGCCCGGCCGAGTCGGTTCGCGAGGGGGCTTGATGCGGAACAGATTGGAGCGCTGAGTTTTGGATATCGCAACTATCATAGGCCTGGTTCTCAGCTTTGGCGTGATCGTGCTCGCCGGCGCGGTCGGCGGCACCGACCCCGGCATTATTTTTGGGCGTTGGGAAGCGATCGTCCTGATTCTCGGTGGAACGCTCGGTGCGACGATTACCTCGTTCCCATGGCGAATTTTCTTCGACGGTTTTTTCGGCGGCTTCAAAACCGCGTTCACCACGCGCAACTATCACGAGCGCGACGTTATCGCTACGCTGGTGGCGTTCGCTGAGAAGGCGCGTCGCGAGGGTTTGCTTGCGTTGGAGAACGAGGCTGCGGCGCTCGACGACGAATTCATGCGCAAGGGCATCCAGCTCGTCATCGACGGGCGCGACACCGAGATCATCCGTAAAGTTTTGGAAACCGAGGTTAGCAATAACCAAGAACGCGGAGCGAAGGCGGAGTCGGTCTTCACCTGTCTCGGCGGCTACTCCCCGACCCTCGGTATCATCGGCACCGTGCTCGGCCTCATCGGCATGCTCAAAGGCTTAGCTTCGGCCGCCAACAGCACGAACATCGCCGGATCGATCGGCGTCGCAACGGCGCAAGCGTTCGTCGCAACCTTCTTCGGCATCATGTTCGCGAACTTACTCTGGCTGCCGATCGCGACGAAAATCAAAGAGCGCAACGGCGAGCTTTTGCTGCTGCGCGAGATCATGATCGAAGGGATCCTCGCGATTCAGTCGGGTGATAACCCGCGCTTGCTCGAAGAGAAGCTGCTGGCCTTCCTCGATCCACGCGATCGCGAAGCGCATGTGGAAGAGGGCGGAGCGGTCGCCACCGACGAGCTCGCAGCGAGTTCGTCGTAACGCTATTCTATGGCACAACCGGTAAAGACCGCGGCGCGCGCCGCCGAATCGAAGCTCCACAACAAACAGAAGGAGCAGCAAGTCGAAACGGCCGGAATGATGCGTTGGCTACTCACGTATGCCGACATGATCACGCTGATGCTCGCGCTCTTTATCATCCTGTTTGCGATGTCCACGATCAGCCGCGTCAAGGTGCAGGCGTTTGCAAAATCGGTCTCCGGCGGCTTCAACAACGTCTGGTCGATCAACCAGCCGCCCAATGGCGGCAGCAACGGGCAGCAGTCGTTTGGAGCGAACGCCAATATCCCGACCCTACAACGCGAGTTGGAACGCTACGTGCAAAAAAACCAACTGCAGCACCAGGTACAGATCCGCGTCGAGCGGCATAACCTGGTGGTGACGTTACTATCCGACCAATCCTTTTATAATAGCGGCAGCGCGCGTATACGGCCGCAGACGCTGAAGATACTCGACACGGTCGCCGGTTTTCTCAAAAAGACCGCCAACCCGATTCGCGTCGAAGGCAACACCGATAACGTCCCGATCCATACCCTGCGCTATCCGTCGAACTGGGAACTCTCGACCGCGCGCGCGGTCAATGTCGTGCGCTATCTTGTCGAACATGACGGCATCGACCCGACCCGGGTCGCCGCCGCTGGATACGGCAAGTTCCACCCGCGGGTTAGCAATGCGACGGCGGCCGGGCGCCAGGAAAATCGCCGCGTCGATATCGTCATTCTCAACAAGAGCGATATTCCGCAGCCGACCGCGCAGACCAATCGCATCGTCCGGGCGGTGAAAAAGCCGGCACCCCATCCTTCCGTCAAGCCCACGGGCAAGAGCTAGGAGCGCGCCATGTCGAGTTTATCGCAAGAAGAGATCGATGCCCTCATCAATCAACTCGGCAGCGAGGAATCGCAGCTCGAAACGATCGAGAGCCGGCGGATCAAGTCGTTCGATTTCCGCTTTAATAAGCGGCTCGATAAGTTTTCGAATAACCAGTTGCAGACGCTTCGCACGTTGCATGAAAATTTTACCCGACTCCTCAATAACTCGCTCTCCGTCTATCTACGCACGCGCGTCGAAGCGACGATTGTTTCGATCGAACAGATAAGCTACGGCGACTTTATCGCTTCCATCGGCATCCCGTCGATTCTTGCGATCTTTTCGATGGACCCGTTGCCCGGTAGCGGCATCGTGCAGGTCGATCTGAACCTTGTGTTCTCGATTATCGATCGTCTGCTCGGCGGCCCGGGTTGGTTCCCACCGAAATTGCGCGATCTCACCGACATCGAGCGGACGCTCATGCAGCGCTTTATGGCGCGCATGCTCAATAGCTACCGCGAATCGTGGAACTACCTGTTGACGCTCTCGCTGAAGATCGAAGCGCTCGATTCCAACCCGCAATTCATCCCGCGCATCATCCCCCTCGACCAGATCATTGCCTACGTCTCGATGGAGCTGAAGGTCGGCGATATGGCCGGGGTCATGAACTTCTGCCTGCCCTACTTGGTCTTACAGTCGATCGGCCAGCAGCTCACCGATTTCCAATGGTCGCCGACGGTGATCGCCGGACGAGGCATGACCGAGGACGATGTCGCCCAGCTGGAACGAAACGTCGAACGTACCGAGATCGATTTTGAGGTCGAGTTGGGGCGTACGGTGCTTTCGCTGCGCGATCTCGTTTCTTTACAGCTCGGAGATCTCGTCGTTCTCGATAACGAGACGTCGCAGCCGCTGGTGGGGAAAGTCAACGAACGGGAGAAGTATCACCTCTTTCCGGGGGTCTATAAAGATCGCTATGCGATGAAGGTTGCCGGTGCGCTCACAAATGAGGACGAATAAGCGACGATGATGCAGATCGATAATCTCGCCGATGCGATGTTTGCGGCGGCGGCAACGGTGCTCGGGCGCTTGGTCGAGCAATCGGCGGTCGCCGGGGCGAGCGTTCGCGCCGATCACGAAGGCTCGATTCACACCGACGGTGATGAACTCATCGCTCTTGCCGACATTCCGTCGATCGGTGCCCAACTCGTCGTTCGCTTCCAGCGCGACGATCTCGCGCACATCGTCGGGCTGATGCTCGGCGGCGAGGATTCGGTCGGCGAGCTCGGCCCGATGCAGCTCTCGATTGCTTCGGAGACCGTCTCGCAGATCGCCGTGGCGATGGCCGAGCGACTGGCAGAGAGCATCGGCGCCGGAACCGCCGGCATCCACGCCGAGTTGTGCAGCGACGCAACGCTGCTGCCGCCGCCGCCGTTCCAGTCGTATAGCGCCCCGGTCCAGCTCGAAAACGACTTGGCGCCGTATATCGCGGTCGATTTTGCGGCGATCACGCTCTCGAAACTCGGGAGCGCGGAAGAACCCGCCGCGGTTTCCGCGAGCGTTGCCGCCCCGTCGGCGGCTGCGAGGCGGGCGCCGGCACCGGTCGCCGCCGCCCCGGCCCAATTCGCTCCCATCGTGCCGACGCAGGCGAAGAAGACGCCGGCCGGGCAGGCGAATCTCGATCTCGTTCACGATGTGCCCCTGCAAGTACGGGCGATTCTCGGAAAGACCGTGATGCAGTTGCGCGATGTTGTTTCACTCCAGCAAGGAAGCGTTTTCGAACTCGATAAGCTCGCCGTCGACCCGATCGACATCTACGTCAATAATATTCTTATTGCACGTGGAGAGGTCGTCGTCGTGGATGATAAATACGCGGTGAAAATCAGCGAGCTGAATCCTCAGGTCGGCTAGCGGAGCCCGGGCAGCGGTTCATGACGACGCATCTCTGGACTCAATACATCTTCGCGTTGATCGTCGTCGCCGTCGTTCTGCTGCTCTTTGCGGCGCTCGTCAAGGCATTGGGGCGCGGACGCATCGTCCTTTCAACCGAGCGGCGCTTGGTAACCGTTTTGGAATCGACGCCGCTCGGCGCTCACGGGGCGCTGCACGTCGTCAAGGTTGGGGCGCGCTATCTGCTCGTCGCGAGTGCGGCCTCGGGGACGCGGCGGATTATCGAGATCCCTGCCGATGAGATCGAAGGCTGGATGGCGGCACAACGGGCGGGTTTCGACGTCACCAAGCGCGCGTGGAGCTCGATCTTTGCGCTTCCATGGAGCAAGCGGTGATATCGCGCGCGCGCGTCGCCGTTGGAGCGGCGATTCTCGGTTTTGCGGTGCTCTTGCTCCTGCCGGCACATGTGGCGGCGGCGACCGCTCCGACACCGCCGCTACCGCCGATCCCCTCGTTGAGCATCGGTTTAGGACAGGCACACTCGCCGCAGCAGGTCGTGGGGGCGCTGCAGGTGCTGTTATTGCTCACCGTGCTCGCTCTTGCACCGACGTTGTTGGTGCTCATGACCTCGTTTACGCGGATCATCATCGTGCTCTCGTTCGTGCGCACCGCGCTTGGCACCGCGCAGGTGCCTCCGAACCAGGTCTTGATCGGGCTCGCGCTTCTGCTGACATTCTTCGTGATGAATCCGGTGATCAACACGATCAATACCACGGCAGTGCAGCCGTACATGAAGAAACAGATATCGCAGCAAGTAGCGCTCGATCGTGCCGCAAAACCGCTGCGCGCGTTTATGTTCAAGCAGACGCGTGAAAAAGATCTCGAGCTTTTCTACTCGATATCCAAGCACCCGCGACCGAAAAAACAAGCCGACGTTCCGACCTATATATTGGTGCCGGCGTTCGTCATCTCCGAACTGAAGACGGCCTTCCAGATCGGCTTTCTGCTATACGTTCCGTTTATCGTGATCGATATGGTCGTGGCGAGCATCTTGCTCTCGATGGGTATGATGATGATTCCGCCGGTATTGATTTCACTGCCGATTAAAATCTTGATCTTCCTGTTGGTCGACGGTTGGAATTTGGTCGTCGGGGCGCTCTTTGCGAGCTTCAAAACATGACGGTAAGCGATGCGTTAAGTTTAGGGCGCGAAGCGATCTTCGTCGCGCTGTTGGTCTCGGCGCCGGTGCTGCTGATTAGCCTCGTGACGGGACTCATTATCTCGCTCTTGCAGGCGGTCACCCAACTTCAGGAACCGACGCTCACGTTCATTCCGAAGATACTCGTCTCGGCCGCTGCGATTCTGTTTTTCGGGCCGTTCATGCTCGCTTTGCTGACCGATTTTACGACGCGGGTCTTTTCGTCGGCGGCGAACGTCCTGCATTAGGGCGGCATGCTCGATATCTTCGGAATCACGACGGCACAATTCCAGACGTTTTTTCTGATCTTCGTTCGGGTCAGTACGATGCTCTTCGTCTTCCCGATTTTTTCCGCGCCGCAAATCCCGATTCAGACGCGCTTTGGTCTCGGCGCGCTGATCTCGTTTCTGCTGCTTCACACGGTACCGACCCTCACGCCTTTTACCAGCATACTCGGGCTCGTTATCGCCATTCTCGCGCAGATGGCGCTGGGATCGATCGTCGGTTACATCGCGTCGCTGGTCTTTGCCGGGATTCAGTTCGCCGGCGAGCTGATCGATCTCGAGATCGGCTATGCCATCGCCAATGTCATCAGTCCGACGACCCAGCAGCAAGTCACGATCATCGGCGAATTCGAACTCGCGCTCGCGACCCTCGTCTTTCTCGCGACCAACTCGCACCTGCTCTTAATTGCGGGAATTGCAGGCTCGTTCAATCTCGTTCCGCTTCCCTACATTCATATGGACCCGTCGCTCGCGGGGAACGTCGTGGGGATCCTCGCCTCATCATTCGATATCGTCTTTAAGATCGCAGCTCCGGCAGCGATCGCGCTCTTTATTACGAACATCTCGCTCGCGCTGATGGCGCGCGTCGCCCCGCAGATGAACGTCTTCGTCGTCGGCTTCCCGATTCAGGTGACCGTCGGGCTCATTACCCTTGCGGCAAGTCTCCCGCTGTTGGCGACCGTCGGGCCGCAGCTCTTCGACCAGCTCTCGCGTCAGATGGACACGGTGATGCGCTCGTTGCGATGAGCGCTCCCATCATCCCGAGTAGCGCGAAACCAAATTGTCATCCCGAGTAGCGCGAAACCAAATTGTCATCCCGAGTAGCGCGAAGCGCGTATCGAGATTCCGTGATGAGCGTCAAGCCATGTTGGGGTCAAAGGGGCGTTGGGACTTAAGAACTCTATAGGCGATAACCAGGAGCTTATGCATGACCGCGACGACGATTTGTATCAGACGCTTCCCACGTTCCCGAAGCCGCTGGGCAAAAGCGATGATGGTGGGATTGTGGCGCATGGCCGAGAGCGCCGGCATGAAGAAAAT
>JBMFXH010000068.1:0-10031 GCA_049964475.1 Vulcanimicrobiaceae bacterium | reverse complement strand
CTTGCGAATTTTTTCCAAAGAAAGTAGGGTATATATCAGTAAGAGCATTTGGCATTAGAACTTTTATATTTATGCCGTTGCTAATGTTCGAATAAGGTGTCAGGGTTCCATGGTAAGATACTTCGAATATTCCGGAATTGCCGCCTGAAAGGCCAACCCCGCACGGATCATGTATTCGATCGCGGCAGCATTGGGCACCGGAAGCGCCCCGGGCATACCGAGGCAGACAGGGCAAATCAGCGTGTTCGGCTCAGCGCCGAAACGATTGGCGCAGCCGCAGAACATCTTGCTCGCAGTTTTCAGCTCGACGTGGCACTCGATGCCGATGACGGCTTCGTACTTCATCGCGCCGCCTCCGCCAACTGCGTGGGATGTTTACTTGCATGCATCGTCGCGCGTTCGTAGGCGTGCGCCGCCGCGAGTAAGGGACGTTCGGCGAAAAGCGGCGCGGTAAGCTGCAGCCCTAACGGCATGGGGCGTTCGCCCGCTTCGGGGGTGACCCAACCGCAGGGAACGCTCAACGCCGGAAGGCCGGCGAGCGACATCGGAATCGTGTAATAATCCATCAGATACATGCTGTAGGGATCGCTCTTCGATTTGAACCGAAATGCCGGCGAGCTCGTCGCCGGGGCGGCGATAAGATCGCAACTCTCGAACGCTTTGGCAAAATCGCGCGCCACGAGCGTGCGCGCTTTTTGCGCGCGAACGTAATAGGCGTCGTAGTAGCCGCTGGAGAGCGCGTACGTGCCGATCAAGATGCGGCGCTTCACCTCGGGGCCGAAACCCGCCGCGCGGGTACGTTCATTCATCTCCGCTACGTCCGCTCCATCGACGCGCAAGCCGTAGCGAACCCCGTCGAAGCGCGCCAGATTCGAGCTGCACTCCGCAGGCGCGATGAGATAATACGCAGCGAGCCCGTAATCGGCGGTCGGTAGCTCGACCTCCACGATCTCGGCACCGAGCGCTTCGAGATCGTGGAGGGCGCGATCGTACACGTCGTCGATCTCGGCGCCGAGTTTATGCGTATCGAATTGTTTCACCACCCCGATGCGCAGACCGCGTAGATCCTCGCGTAACGCCGTTGCGGTTGGTTCGACGGCCCGATCGACGCTGGTTGCATCCATGGGGTCGAAGCCGGCCATCGCATCGTAGGCGAGCGCCGCATCTTCGACGCTGCGCGCGAGCGGCCCGATCTGGTCGAGGCTCGACGCGAAAGCGATCAGTCCGTAACGCGAGATACGCCCGTAGGTGGGCTTGAATCCGACGAGGTTGCAGAATGCAGCCGGCTCGCGAATCGAACCGCCGGTATCGCTGCCCAACGCAATCGCCGCTTCGTGCGCCGCGACCGAGGCCGCCGAGCCGCCGCTCGATCCACCGGGCACGCGCTGGAGATCGTAGGGGTTGCGGGTGACGCCCAACGCGCTGTTCTCGCACGACGAGCCCATCGCGAATTCATCCATGTTCGCTTTCCCGACCGGAATCGCACCGGCGGCGAGCATCGAGCGCACTGCAGTTGCCGTGTAGGGGGCAACCCAACGTTCGAGCATCTTGCTACCGCAGGTCGTCACCGTACCTTCGAGCGCGAGATTATCTTTGACCGCCAACGGCACTCCCGCCAGCGGAAAGCGATCGCCGGCGGCGATCCGCGCGTCGAGCGCGTCGGCGCTTTCGCGCGCGTGGCGTTCGAGCACGCTGAGATATGCCCCAACCTGCGGTTCGACCGCCTCGATCCGCTCTATCGTCGCATCGATCATCTCGCGCGCGGAACACTCGCGGGCGTTCACCGCACGCGCGATCTCCGCTGCACTCTTGGCGAGCATCGTCATCGTTATGCCTGCCCGATAATGCGCGGAACGCGTACGAACGCGCCTTGCCGTTGCGGTGCGCCGGCAAGTACCGACTCACGATCGAGCGAGGGGCGTTCGCAATCTTCCCGCACGACGTTGCGCGATTCAACCACTTGCGCCGTCGCCGGAATGCTGTCGAGATCGAGGTCGGCGAGCGTTGCGACGTGGCCGAGCAGATCGCCGAGCTGCGCTCCGAATCGCTCGACCTCGTCGTCGGTTAAGGCGATGCGGGCGAGTTTGGCGACGTAGGCGATATCAAGATTCTCGGATGACAAAATCAGGGTACTCCGTGGGTGATGATTGGTCGTCGTCGGGCCATTCCGGCGGCGGGGTGTCGGCGAAGGCCGCTTCGACCGCCGCTTGAATCTCGCGCGCATTGCAATAGAGCGTGACGAGCGTTTCGATATGCCCCGTCTGCGGAAACATATCGAACGGCTGTACGATCCCGACGGTGTAACCATTGGACGTGAGGAACTTCAAATCCCGGGCAAGCGTCGCCGGATCGCAGGAGAGATACCAAATATTGGGCACCCGCGCGCGCGCGATCGCCGCCAGCGTCGCTTCATCGCTTCCCTTGCGCGGCGGGTCGAGGAAGAGAATCTCCGCCTCGCGGAGGCGCGCGGTAATCTCGGGACGCACGACCGCCTCTTCCACGCGCGCGGCGACGAACTCGACGCGCTCCTGTAAGGCGTTGAGTTCGGCGTTCGCCTCGGCCTCGCGCACCGCCGCGGGGTTCTCCTCGATGCCCAGCACGCTGCTGCCCGCTGCGGCAAAATAGAGCGAGAAGGTCCCCGCACCGCAGTAGAGATCGACGATCTTTCGCGGCTGCGCGAGCCCGCCGCGCATCAACGCAAAGATCTTGGCGACGACACCGGGATTCACTTGAAAGAACGATTCCGGCGAAACCCGGTAACGCACCCCGGCGATCGTCTCTTCGATCGTCGTCGTTCCCGCGACGGTCCGATTTTCGCGACCCATGACGGCGTTCGCGCTCGCGGGTTCGAAGGAGTTGGCGATGCCGCGTACCTTCGGTAACCGTTCGAGCAGATGACTTGCGACGCGTGCGATCTCCGATGATTCACGATCGGTCGTGATAGAAAGTACGCTGCCGCCATTCGCCGACGAAGCTCGCGCGACGAAGTGCCGTGCGACGCGATAGAGCTCGCCGATCCGATCCTCGAGACGCAATGAGTTCAGCCGAGCGACGATTTCGTCGAGCTCCGGGACCAAGATCGGGCAGTTCTCGATCTCGACCAAGTCGTGCGTACGCTGGCGGAAAAATCCGAGCCGCGGCGGGCTCTGTTCTCCGCCGTCAACGACGAGTGCGACTTTATTGCGATAGCGCCGCGAACGCGGCGACGGAATGACGTTACGAACGTCGACGCCGTGGAGCCCGCCGATGCGGCGCAGGGCATTGTGGACGACCTCGCGTTTCCACGAGAGTTGCGCGGGGTAGCTCATGTGCTGCACCTGACACCCCCCGCAGGTGCCGAACGCCGCGCAGAACGGCACGACACGATGCGGCGATCCCGAGAGCAAGCGCACCTGGGTGGCGACGGCGTATCGGGCTTTGAGCGTGGTGATGCGCACGAGCGCTCGCTCCTGCGGGAGCGGCCCCCAGCAGAACACGGCAAGAGAACCGAGTCTTCCTACGCCTTGCCCGTTGACGAGCAGATCGTGAAAGGTCAGTTCGACTTCGTCCCCGACGCGCACGCGCGGCGGGTTAGGCGCTATTCCTTTGGTCGTCAAGCGTCTTCAACAAAGAGTTGGCCTCATCAATTAAGGCTTGGATGCGTTGGCCGGTCGGGTCGGATTGACGGCGAAAGAAGAGGACGCGCGCGGCGACCGCGGTCACGGCGAGGCCGAAGCCCGCGATACCGATCCAAATCAGCGCGCTCTTCATCGAAGAGCGATCGCTTTCGGCTTCGATCTCCGAGCCCGGTTCCTGTTTACTCTGCTCGTTCATGGCTTCGTGAAGGTTTCGCTATGGATACGGTGTTACTCTGCATCGGTGCCCCGAAGTTATTTGAGCCCGACGACGCCGGCGGATCAGCCGGCCGCCCGCCGCCGCCGTGCTGCGCTCGCCATTGCCGGGGCAATCGCGCTGCATCTGCTTGCCCTCTTGCTCGTCGCGCGCTTCGTCATCGTGCATTTCCAGCAGCAGCGGAACCGGGAGCGGACGCAGATCGTCGCTCTCGCCACCGTCCGACACCTCGCCCCGAAGACCGTACCGGTTCCGGCCGCACCGCGCCACCCTCGGCAGCCGCAGCGGAACCCACAGCCCACGCAGCAGGCCCAACCTGCTTTCCTCCCGCGCGCGCCGGAACCCCCGCGGCGCCTGCGGCGACCGCACCCCCACGGGCGCACTCCGAGGCCTCTCTCTCACGACACCGCGCAGCAATTCGTGGCGAGCCAGGAGGCCCGGCTCGCCCGTGAAGCGGCACGAATCAATGCGAATCGAGCTCCACTCTCGCTTGCGACGAGCGCTCCCGATCCATCGACCTTCCGGCGCAGTATCGTCGATAGCGGCGGGGTATCGCGCATCGACTATGCCGAGGCCTATCTACTTCCCCTGGAACATTGGTTCAGCGGCGATCTGAGCTGCTATTACGTTCGCTACGCCGCCTCGTTCTCGCAGGGCGGCAACGAGAAAGGCGAGATCCCGTGGCCGGTCTGCTATCCGCGCGATCATGACGAACTCGCGCACGGGCCCTATCCGCATCGTTTGCCGGTGCCGTACCCGCAGCCGAGCTATCGCCTTCCGCGGGGCACCTATCTGACGCCGTTCATGCAACACATCTACAACGATCGCCCGCAGTAATGCGGTAGGGGTCGCCGGCTCGTATCCCCTCCCACCGGCGAACCCTACCGCACGCAAGCTCGCGCTGCGCCGTCGTCAGACGAGTGCGAGCTTATTTTCAACCTCGGTAACGCCGGGGATCGACCAGGCGGCTTGCACCGCTTCGCTCCGTTCGAACCATCCGTGGACGTTGCCGCTGAGGATAACCTTCCCCCCGACGACACGGATATCGATCGTATCGGCGTCGATCTGTGCCTGCCGATGGAAGGCGCGCTTGATCGTCGATTCAACGTTCTTCGGCGAAACGCGCGGGCGTAGCGAGAGGTAGTTCGTCACCCCGCGTACGCCGCGGAGGTTGCGTACCGTCTCGGCCGCGCGCTCGCGCTGATAGTACCAATCGACGGTGCCTTCGAGGGTTACGTGCCCGTCTTCGACGATCGCGCGAATATCGGCGGGAAGCGTGACGTTCCAGGCGAGGGCGTTCGTGACTTCGCGCGCGATGTCGGTGTCGTTCCGAACATGCATCGCCGGTAGATCGACTTCCAGACGCTCGGCGACCGCCTTCACGCCTTTTACCCGCTTGGCGGCTTCTTCGGCCGCCCATTTTTCGGCAAAATTGGAGACCGTGCCGGTCAAGGTGACGACGCCGTCCTCGGCGGTCACGCCGATATGCTGGGCGTCGAGTTGTGGGTCGAGATCGAGCTCGGCGAGCACGTCGTCCCGCAGGCTCTCGTTCGTAAGTTGTGACATGGTGGGATGCTCCTCCATGCCCGATTCTAGTTCGCGCTCCGGCGTTTTTGAGGAAAAGCCGATGAAGGCTCGCACCGGAAGCTCAATGCAGCTCGGTCGTGACACCGACCGCCCAGAGATCGCTCTTACGGCTGCAACGTTACGATCGTATCAGTCCCACGAAGCGAGGGGAAACCTTGAAATGGCCGTTTCCAATACAGCAATGCGATTATTGTTTTCCCAGGCACCAGCGTTCCAGGCAAAGCCTCGCAGAAACGTCCGAACCCATTTTTCTTGTCACGAATGCATTTTATCGGCAGCCCATCAAGAGTTGTATTAAACGCAAGCGCATAATCTTTCGAAACCCCAGTTTGCATATCCCGAAGTGAAATATTCATTTCAGGGAGCACGCCGGCTATTAGAGTATACCCGTCAAAAATTCCCACCGCGAGATGGATTCGGCGTGCATCGCGAGGGCGAACGGGCACGAGCTCGTAGTAATAGTAATCCGGCTGCGGAACGACCTTCGGTGCCGGAGTAGCCGTGTTTTTGGTATTGACCGGGGCTACGACTGCTGCTGAAACGGCGCGCGCAGATGGCTGTGCGAGCGCCACGAGGAGCGTGCAAAGAAGGGCTCTGCTCGCTCCCTTGATGAGAACATGGTATTCGCGCATGTACCAGTATGTATCCCTAAAGCCGGAGTCGATAGATATAAGTGATGCCATTCTCAACGATTCCCGATGACGGCGGGGCGTGACGGGCACCTTTTCTCGGGATGAAGAGGGCACCCTTGCATTAAGACTTCTTCTAGACGCAGGCGCCTCAATGGAAGTTATGCGCGCGAACGCCGGCAAGCATCTCCGCGCTCTCCAGCGCTTCGATCTCCGCCGCGAGCACGTCGATGCAGCCGCTCTCTCTCTGCAGCGTCCCCGCAACGATCAGCGTCGCGTTCGTTGCGATGATGCGGCGCGTGCGTTCGTAGAGATCGGGGCGCACGATGACGTTGACCAACCCCGTCTCGTCTTCGAGCGTGAGAAAGACGAAGCCCTTCGCCGTGCCGGGGCGCTGTCGCGTAATCACCAAGCCGCCGACGCGCACCCATTGCCGATGCTTCGCCTGCGCGAGTGCAATAGCAGAGAGAACGCCGCGCGCATCGAGCCCGGCGCGCAGATGTGCGATGCCCTGCGGCCCCGTCGTGACGCCGGTCGCCCAGAGATCGAACGCCGTTTGCTCGCGCGGTTTCAACGGCGCGAACGCTACCGTCGGCTCCTGCGTCTCCATCAGCCGCCCCAATTCTCCGCGTCGTTCGCGCTCGTCGAGCGCGCGCAACGCCCACATCGCCGCGCGGCGGCTGCGATACCACGGTGCGAAGGCATCGGCGACCGCAAGGCTCTCGAGCCCCTCGCGGCTGAGATCGCTGCGCCGCGCAAAATCGAGGATATCGGCGAACGCGCCGCCCTTCGACGCCGCTTCAAGGCGCTCGCGCTGCACGCTGCCGAGATCGCGGACGAGATGAAAGCCGAGCCGCACCGCGCAGCTCTCATCGACGAAACTCCACCATTCACTCGCATTGACTTCGATCGGCTTCACCACCACACCGTGTCGCTTTGCATCGTTGACGAGCACCTCGGTTGCATAGAATCCCATCGGTTGCACGTTGAGAATCGCCGCGGTGAATTCAGCATGATAGCGGCACTTCAGGTAAGCCGAGGCATAGGCGAGCAAAGCAAAACTCGCGGCATGCGATTCGGGGAATCCGTAGTCGGCGAAGCCCTCGAGCATCGCGAAGAGTTTTTCCGCCGCAACGCGCTCGATGCCGTTGCGCTCCATTCCCTCGATCAACTGCGTCCGTAACGCCTGCATTTTCTCGCGCGAACGTTTGTGCCCCATCGCCCTGCGCAAACGGTCCGCTTCCCCTGCCGAGAACCCCGCCGCTTCTACCGCGAGGCGCATGCCCTGTTCTTGGAAGAGCGGCACGCCGAGCGTCCGTTCGAGCACCGGGCGGAGTTTCGGGTGCGGATACTCCACCGGCTCCAAACCGGCGCGCCTGCGTAAAAACGGGTGAATCATCTGTCCTTGAATGGGGCCGGGACGGATGATCGCCACCTGCATGACGAGATCGTAAAAACAGCGCGGCTTCATACGCGGCAGCATCGATTGCTGCGCGCGCGATTCGATTTGAAAGACGCCGATGCTGTCGGCGCGTTCGAGCATCGCATAGGTGGCGGCATCGTCGGGCGGAATCGCCGCCAGCGAGAGCGGCGTTTCGTGCGGGCGCGAGCGACGATGCAGTGCGAAGGCCTCATCGAGCAACGAAAGCATTCCCAACCCCAAGAGATCGATCTTGATGAGCCCGAGTGCGGCAAGATCGTCTTTATCCCACTGGATGACGCTCCGATCGCGCATCGTCGCCCACTCCACCGGCGCGACGCGCACCAGCGGATCGCGCGCGAGCACCATGCCGCCGGAATGAATGCCCAAGTGTCGCGGGAAGCCCTCGATGCGCGTGCAGAGCCGAAAAAGCCGCTCTTCGGTAGCGGAGCGTTCGGCGGTGGGCGTCACCGTATCGCGAACTGTTTCGCGGCCATAGGAACGCCCGCCGCGTAGATCGATCGCGAGCGCATCGAGCCGTTCGGGCGCCATGCCCAAAACTTTGCCGATATCTCGCAACGCCGAACGCGAACGATAGCAGATCACCTCGGCCGCCATCGCGGCGTGCGCGCGCCCGTAGCGTTCGTACACGTATTGAATGACCCGTTCTCGATCGCGATGCGCGAAGTCGATATCGATATCGGGAATCTCCTTTCGCTCTTCGGAAAGAAAGCGTTCGAAGAGCAGATTCATTCCGACCGGATCGACGGCGGTGATTCCCAAGGCGTAACAGACCGCGGAGTTCGCCGCCGATCCGCGCCCTTGGCAGAGCACGCCCATCTCCTCGGCCGCGCGGACGATATCCCAGACGATCAGAAAATAGCCGGCGAGATCGAGCTTGGCGATAATTCCCAGCTCGTATTCGAGTTGGCGTTCCACCGCAACCGAGAGCGGGCTGCCGTAGCGGCGCGCCGCTCCCTCCAGGGTCAGTGCGCGCAAGTAACTCTGTCGCGTGAAGCCCGCCGGAACGCTAAACAACGGAAACTGCTCGCTCAGCGTTTCGAGCCGAAAGCTTGCTCGGGCGGCGATCTCCAACGTCCGTTCGACCGCGCCGGGATAGTCGGCAAAGAGCCGCGCCATCGTTCGCGGACTCTTGAGGTGCGCCTCGGTATTGGGATCGAGGATATTGCGCGCAACGGCTTCTTGCAACGTCACCCCATGTTTGATACAGCGCAGCATCGCGGCGGTCTCGGCATCTTCGCGGCGAGCATACGCGACATCGTTGGTCGCAACGTAGGGAATACGAAGTTGACGGGCCGTTGCAACGAGCGCTTCATTCCGTGGAGCATCGCTTTGGCAAAGATGGCGGACGATCTCGATATAGAGCGCCTCGGGGAAGAGGCCCCGTAGCAATTCAAACGGCGAACGAAGATCGCCGCAAAGCGCGATCAGACCGCGATTATCGCCTTCGAGGTCGGCAACGAGAAGTTCCGGGGCGCCTTTGCTGCCGCGCAATTGCGCCCCGGAGATCAATTCGCAAAGACGGTGGTAGCCGCAGGTTTCCGCGACGAGTACGACCAGCGGTAGCCCGCCGGGGAGATGCAGGCGCGCTCCGACGATACCGGGCAAGGAGCGCTCGCGAGCGTGACGAGCGAAACGCACCGCGCCGTAGAAGCCATCGGCATCGGCGATCGCCAGCGCCTCGATTCCGAGCTCGGCGGCGCGTTCGACGAGCTCTTCGGGGTGCGAGCCCCCATCGAGAAAACTAAAATTCGAGCGCGCGTGCAGTTCGGCATAGCGCGTCTTCATTCGTAGACGCCGCGAAGATACCAACGCGTTTGGCGATGCGCGATGCGATACCAACGTCCATCGGCGATCGCGACATCGTATTCGTCATACGGCGAAAGTTCGCGTGCGGCATCCTGCGTGCGCCACGGGCCGACGCATTCGTAGAGCACGCTCGGCGGATTCCCGATCGCCGTCGGGATTCCGTCGCGAAGCTCCACCGCGATCTCTCGTTCGGCGATGAGCTGCAAGGCCGGAAGCGGCAGAGCCGGGAGCGCTGAAATGTACGGATCTTCGACTGCCGCGAGATCGGGCGTAAAGCGCTCGAAGGAGAAGCGCTCTTCGAGAGCATGCGCCGGGCGCAGACGCGCGCGCCGGACCGGCTCGCCGAGCAATCCTTCCAAACGAGCGAGGGCGACGGCGAGATCTTGTCGTTGAACCCGTTCGCGAACGAAGAGCAGCTGATTGCTGCCCGCCTCTTCGAGGCGAAGCGCGCGAACGCGCATCCCGACGACGGCTGCATCGAAGCGTTCCCGCTCCAAGCGCGCCCGCAGAACGTCGAAGATCGCTCGTTCCTCCGCCGTCGGAAGCGCGAAAAACAGCTCGATGCTCCGTTCGCTTGCATCGTCGCAGAAAAAATCAACGCGAATGCCGCCGGCACTACGCCCGCGACGCGCGCAACTTTCGGAGATCTTCCCGAGCAAGAACCGTAAGGCGAAGAGCAACTGCTCCTGCGTCTGTACCTCGCCTTCACCCAACGCGCTCGCTTCGATTGGTAG
>JBMFXH010000067.1:0-10051 GCA_049964475.1 Vulcanimicrobiaceae bacterium | reverse complement strand
CGCGCTGACCCAGATGATGATTTCCTCGGCGAAGCGTGAGAGATGCATCGCCATGATCGAGAGGGCGGCGAGGAACTCGACCGCGAAATCCCGATCGCTCGAGACGTCCAGGCTGTTCGCCGCAACGCCCTCGAAGCCCAACTCCTCGGCGACCGCGTGCCGGTCGATCGGCAGGCTCGTCCCCGCGAGCGCGGCGGCGCCCAGCGAAGTGGCAGGAAGCGGCGAGAGAGCGCCGCCGAGTTTACCGAACGGAGTGCGCGCATGGCCGAGGACGACGGTTGATGATTGCATGGATTCCATAACCCGCCTCCGCTTCGAGCGGAGGCTCCGTCGAACCTCGCGGCTATCGATGCAGGAGACCCTTGCCCACCAAAAGCGCCAGCATCACGAGAAACGTCACAAAGGTGCGCGTCTCCGCGCGCGCGATCACGCTGCCGTCCCAATGCCCCGTCGGCTCGGGCGCCGGAGCGAGGCGCGGCACGATGCGAGGCACCCGTTGGCAATAACGAGCGAACGCATCGCCGAAGGTCGCATGCAAAAACCGTTCTTCGTGCGGAACGATGATGCCGTAGACGACGAGCATCCACGCAAGCGAACCAAGCACGAGCACGAGCCTGATCGCCGTCGCGTTACCACCGGTAAACGCCAGCGCAAAACCCAGCGCGGTGATGAAGTTGCCGACATAGAGCGGGTTGCGCACGTGTGCGTACGGACCCGCCGTTACGAGCTGGGGAGCTTCGACGTGGTTGCCCCGCGTGGTTACTCCGGAGTAACCGACCGCCCACATGCGCAGCAATTCGCCGAGCACCGCAATCGGTAGCCCGATCAGCGCGGCGCGCAGCGTCGGTACGCCGAAAAACACGAGCGCGAGCGCCGGAAGCGCCAGTAACGCACCGCGGTTTTTAAAGAAGAACGCGTCGAGCGAGGAGGGGGTAGCAGCATCCATCGCCGCAGCCGTTAGGGTTCGCGGGCGATTTCTCCCGCTACGATCCGCGCGCGAACCGCAGCGAGCGTCGCGCGCAGCAGTTGCGGCACCGCCGCGCGTCGCGCCGATGCGGCGCTCTCCGGGCGACAGGCCGGTGGAGGCTGCCCGCCGAGCTCGTTCGCACGCGCTTCGCGTACTTCTACCGGAACGCGAGCGGCGAGAATGAGTTCGCGCAACAGGTCGCGCAGCGGCCATGCAGTCGCGCTGCACGCATCGGGCCCGTCGCTGTCGGCGACCACGTCGTAGGTTCGGTCGAGCCGTTCGACGACGAGCAGCGGCGGAGCGCCCTCGGCGATCCTGGCGATGCCGAGCAACGCCGCCGCGAGCGGATGCGCGGGATCGTCCTCGAGCAGCGACGGCAATGCGACGTGTCCCGACGCGAGCATTACGCCGTCTTCGCGCGCGGAGGAATCCGCTCGATACCGAATGCTTCGCCCATGCCGCTGATCTTCGTAGCAACGCCGCTGGGGAACCTGCGCGATATCACGCTGCGATCGCTCGATGCCCTCCGCGAGGCCGACCTTATCGTCGCCGAGGATACCCGCGTCGCGCGTCGACTGCTCAGCGCTCTCGAACTCCCCGGCCGCGAACTTGCGAGCTATCGCGAACAGAACGCCGCCGCGGCGACCGCGAACATCCTCGAGCGAGCGCGCACGCAGAACGTGGTGGTGGTCAGCGACGCCGGAACCCCGGGCATCTCCGACCCCGGCAGCGAGTTAGTCGCGCACGCTCGCGCGCTCGGGATCGCGATCGACGCGCTCCCCGGGCCGAGTGCGGCGATCGGCGTCGCGCTCCTCTCCGGCTTCGATCTGCAACGCTTTACGTTCGAGGGTTTTCCGCCGCGCAGCGCGAGCGCGCGACGCGAAGTTTTCCAACGCGCGCTCGCTGGCGGTTGCACGACGCTTTGGTACGAGAGCCCCAAACGCATTCTCGCTACGCTGCGCGATCTCGAAAGCATCGCCCCCGACGCGCGGCTCTTTCTGCTGCGCGAGTACACCAAACGCTTCGAACAACAGATTCTCGGGAACCCCGCCGAGATCGCACGCGCGCTCCCCGATCCCCCGCGCGGGGAGATCGCCTTCGCACTCGAAGCCGCGCCCCTGCAGGAAGCAGCGCCTCCGAGCCGGGCCGACGTCGATGCCGCAATCGCGGCGGCGCTTGCAGCGGGCGAGCGTGTCTCCTCGATCGCGCGCCGCCTCGCCGCGGCCGGGGCCGGCGAGCGTTCGGATCTCTACGCCCGTATCTCAGCGCGGAAAGCCGAGGCCGGAGGGCGAAGCACGGAATAGATGAAGCGCCCGTTCTACGTCACCACGCCGATTTATTATATTTCCGGCAATCCGCATATCGGCCACGCCTATACGACGGCGGTCGCCGACGTGCTCGCTCGAACGGCGCGCACCGAGGGCGAGGCGTTCTTCCTCACGGGCACCGACGAGCACGGACAGAAGGTTGCCAACGCCGCGGCCGCGGCGGGAAAATCGCCGCAAGATTGGTGCGATGCGCTCGTCCCACGCTGGCAAGAACTCTTCGCCGCCTTTCATATTTCGTACGACGACTTCATTCGCACCACGCAGCCTCGTCACGAACGCGTCGTACAGCGCGTGTTCGAACGGCTCCGCGAGAGCGGCGATATCTATCTCGGGACGTACGAGGGCTGGTACTGCATCGAAGACGAGACGTTCTGGCTCGAAGCAAAGCTCGTCGAGGGAAAGTGCCCGACCTGCGGGCGTGCCGTCACCTGGCTCTCCGAAAAAGACTGGTTCTTTAAACTCTCGGCATATCGGGATCGTCTGCTCGACTATTATCGCGCAAACCCCAACTGGCTTCGCCCGAAGAGCGTCTATAACGAGATGCTCTCGCTGCTGGAAGAAGGGCTCGACGATTTTTCGATCTCGCGCACGAATTTCGATTGGGGAATCGAGATTCCGGGCGGCGGCGGCGTCATCTACGTCTGGTTCGATGCATTGTTAAATTACATCTCCGCGCTCGAGTACGGCACTCCGGGTGCTCCGTTCGAGCGGTTCTGGCCGGCGAGCGTCCAGCTGATCGGCAAAGAGATCGCACGATTCCATACCATCGTTTGGCCCGCGGTGCTCTGGGCGCTCGGTGAAAAGGCTCCCGAACTCGTCTTCGCACATGGTTGGATAACCGTCGACGGCCGCAAGATGGGAAAATCGATGGGGAACGCAACCGATCCCTTCGCGCTTGCCGAGCGATTCGGCGCCGACACGCTGCGCTATTTTCTTCTGCGCGAAGCCCCCTTCGGCAGCGATTTCTCGTACTCCGAAGAGAAAATTATCGCGCGGAACAACGACGATCTCGGAAACGATTTGGGAAACCTCGTCCGCCGCTCGCTGGCGATGTTGACGAAGTACTGCGACGGCGTCGTACCGAGTCCGGGCGATCTCTCGATCGGCGCCGCGCTCGAAGCGATACCCGACCGCGTCGCGGATGCGATCTTCGATCTTCGCTTTCGCGATGCCCTCGAAGCGATCTGGCAAGTGGTGACGGCACTCAATCGCAGCATCGACGAGCGCAAACCCTGGGAGCTGTGGAAACGACGCGACGAACCGGAGGCGAAAGCATCGCTCGATGCGCTGATGTACGAACTCTGCGAAGGGCTGCGATGGCTGGCGAGTTTGCTCGCGCCGTTCATGCCTGAAAAGGCCGCCGAGATTGCGCGCCAACTCGGCCTGCCCGAAGGGGTTCACGAACGCGAATTGCGCGCGTTGCGCTGGGGCGATCTCGCCGTGGGAACGCGTACCGCCCCCGGTGCGGTCTTATTCGCGCGAATCGAGGTCGCCGAGCCGACCTCGGCATGAACGCTTTCGATCGCACCCGCCTCTACCGCACGGCGATTTTCGCCCCGGGCGCGATCGGTCTCGTCGCATTTTTTACCGCGATCGTACGCAGCCCCGTTCGCTGGTCGTTCTCCGACACGCTGCTTGCCTTCTTTGCGCTTGCCGGCACGATCTCAATCGCGTTTTTTGCGACCTCGCTTCCCCGCTTGCGCTCGCGCCGCGTCGCATTCGGAGCCGAGGGCTATGTCCTCGACGTACCGATTCTTGCGCCGCTGCTGCTCGCTTCGTTCAACGGCGGAGAGATCGCTGCACTCGCTGCATTCGTCGGTTTCTCGCTCGCAGCGTACGTGCGCCGTGAAGAGCTCGGATTCGATATTCTTCGGCACGGCGTCGGACGCGCGACGCTGCTGCTGCTCGTCGCGGCGTTTATTCCGGCGCACGCGCTCCTTTCGTGGAACTTTTTTCGCTTTAGCATTACCGTCTTTGCCGTTGCCGCTGCCTACGAATTGATCTTCGCCGCGCCGCTTTTGGCGATCGCACGAAACGTTTCGATCCGGCAAACGATCCTCCGGTTTGCGCGCACGCGCGGCCTCTGGCTCTCGCTGGCGATGGTCGCCCTCTGGGCCACCGTCGATCGCTGGGGGTTTCTTACCGGCGGTCCCGCACTCGGCGTTGCGCTCTGGCTTCCGCTACCGTATTTGGCGTGGCTACGCTGGAATAACGATCGCCTCAGCGCGGAGCTTGCACGCCTCAAACTGGTCCGCGAAGCGGTCGCGGCAATGCTCGCCGCACGCGATCCGCTGCCGCAGATGCGCAGCATTCTCGGCTCCTTGCGCCGCGCGCTCGTCGACGAAACGCTCGAGATCGTCACCCGCACCGAGAGCAAGAAGAAATGGCGCACCGTCGCGAGCCTCGGCCCGACGATCGGGGAGGAAGGCGCGGCGTTGCGCGCGCGGCTCCTGGCGCGATTGCCGTTTGCCGAACGAGAGAGCGCCAAAGCGAGCGTCGGTACGGTAACGATATCGGTGTACGCGATTCGCGCGGGCGACGCCCTCGCCGGCGCCCTGCTCGTCCATCGGCGACGCGACGATCTCAGCGCGCGCGAGCATCAGCAGTTCTACCAGGCGGCGCGCGAATTGGCGCCGCTGCTCGTCGATCTGCAGAGCATCTCGGAGGCGCACAACGCAGCGAATACCGACCCGCTCACCGGCGTCTTCAATCGTCGCGCAATTCTGGAACGATTAAACGCACTTGTCGACGACGCGCGTCGCGGTGCGGTGTTAATGCTCGACATCGATCGATTTAAGAACATCAACGATCGCTTGGGGCACGCGGCGGGGGACGGCGTCCTTCGCCGCGTCGCCGATGAAATTCGCGCCGCATTACGCCTCGAAGATGCATTGGGACGCATCGGCGGCGAAGAGTTTCTCGTCGTCATGCCCGAAGCGACGCGCGAAATCGCGCTTGCAATCGGCGAACGCGTGCGCGCCGGCGTCGAGCGCTCCGATGGCGGCGCCGATCAACCGGCGGTAACGATCAGCATCGGGGTCGCGACCGTCCGCGGACACGAGCGCCCCGCGGAGTTGCTCGAACGCGCCGACCGCGCGCTCTACGAGGCGAAGCGGCTCGGCCGCAATCGCTTGGTCGAGGAAGAGCAGAGCGCATGATCGATACGCACGCGCACGTCCACGATGCAAAGTTCGACGACGACCGGGCGGCGACGATTCAACGCGCACGCGATGCCGGGATCGAGGAGATCGTTACCGTCGGCTGCGATCTCGCCGACAGCACGCGTGCGCTGGAATGCGCGCGTGCCTACGGCTTGCGGGCGAGTATCGGCATCCATCCCCACGAAGCGATCGGCGCACCCGAGAGTATCGATCGCGCGTTCGACGAGCTCTTCGACCCAGTAGTTCACGTTGCGGTCGGCGAGATCGGGCTCGACTATTACTACGACAACAGCCCGCGCGACGTGCAACGAGAAGTATTGCGCAAGCAACTCGACTATGCGGTGCGGCGAAAGCTGCCGACGATTTTCCACCAGCGCGATGCATTCGACGATTTCGTTACCGAACTACGCGCCGGTTTCGATCGATCTCTCGGCGGCGTCGTGCACTGCTTCACCGGCGACGCAGCGCAAGCGCGGTTGCTCGTGGAAGAATTCGGCCTGCGATTGGGTATCGGCGGGGTCTTGACGTTTAAGAGTGCCGAATCGCTCCGCGAAGCGGTCCGAACGGTCGGGATCGAGGCGCTCGTTGTAGAGACCGACTGCCCGTATCTCGCCCCCGTGCCGATGCGCGGCCGACGCAACGAGCCGGCGTTTCTCACCTACACCGCGATGCGTCTCGCCGAGGTACTCGACATCTCGCTCGATGAAGTGACGGAGCGTACCGACGCCAACGCGCGCGCACTTTTTCCCGGCCTTCCACTCAGCGCCCGCAGATAACGAAATCTCGCGCGTGCGCCCAGCTGCGGGCGAATCGCCGCTGCAGTTGAGCGCGCACCGGCGCCGCCCGCGTCTGCAACCCCCAATCGCGCGCACCGGGTGCGATGTAGGTTGCGTTTGCGCTGCCGATCCACGCGCGTTCACCGAGCAGGGCGAATTTCTCGCAGCTCGCTCCGAGGCGAATGCTGACGCCGACTGCGGCCAAATGCGTCAACGCGCGCTCCTCCGCGCTACCGGGTTGCAGATCGGCACGCGCGACGCAGAGCCGCACCACGACGCCGCGCGCGGCGAGGCCACGCAATACCGCGTAGATCGGCGAGCCGAAACCGAATGATTCGCTTTCGATCTCGACCCGCGCGCCGCGGCGGGCGGTCGCGAGCAATGCAGCCTCGGCCGAAAGTGCGCTGCGTTTGTCGGTAGCGAGCGCGCCGCGATCGGAGGGCGAAAGCCGTACGATCGTGTCGCCGCCCGCGCTCCAATTGCGGTCGTCGAGATAGAGTGCGCCGTCGACGCGCGCGCACTTCGTATGGAAGGCGCCGGCGCCTCGAGCGACCCGCACCCCGGCCGCGCGCAAGCGAGCCAGCGCGGATTCGTTCGCAGCGGCAGGGCCGGCGGAGGCGAAGGGCGCCCCTGCGAGCGTGACCGAGACGGCGGCACCGCGGCGCGCGGCGGCGATGAGGGCCGCTTCGACCGGCCCGGGAGCGAGTGCGTAGGAGGCGAGCTCGATATGCCGCGCCCGCTGCAACGCCGTTAAAAAATCCGCGGTTGTGGCGAGCGTCGGCATCACGGTATCGTTCACTCCGTGCCGTCGCTGCGACAAGTCGCGCACAGGAGAGGCCTCGGATGCTTGGAAAGCAAGCACGTTAGAGATGGCAGAGAGTACGACCGGAAACCCCGTCGGCGATAAGGGAGCCTTCGTGCGCGATATGTTCGCGACGATCGCCCCCCGCTACGACCGCGCCAATCGCGTCCTCACCGGCGGGCTCGACGAGCTCTGGCGCCGCCGCGCGATCGCCCTGCTCGCGCCGCCGAAAGGAGCGCGATTGCTGGACCTCTGCTGCGGCACCGGCGACCTGAGTTTTCACCTGCTGCGCCACGACCCCGAGGCGCGCGTTACCGGTATCGATTTCTGCGAACCGATGCTCGCCCGAGCGCGCGAGCGCGCCCAACGCGCGAGCCTCGGGAATGCGGAGTTCGTGGAAGGCGACGTCACGGCCCTACCCTTTGCCGATGGATCGTTCGACGGCGCGATCATGGGCTTTAGCTCGCGCAACATCGTCGATCTCGGCCGCAGCCTGCGCGAGATCCACCGCGTGCTCCGCCCCGGCGCACGCTTCGTCAATCTCGACGTCAGCAAAGCGCCCAACCCGTTGTGGAAGCGCGCGTTCGACCTCTATTTTTACGGTGTCGTCCCGACGTTGGGGGGATGGATCGGCGGCTCCAAAAGCGCGTACACCTATCTCCCGCAGTCGCTTCTGCACCACCCGAACGCGCCGGCGCTGCGCGATCTCTTCACGCAAGCCGGCTTCGCCGGCGCGGGCTATCTCGCGCTGATGGGCGGCTCGATCGCCGTGCATTACGGGACGCGATGATCGATTCGGTACGCGACGATTCGTCGCTCTCGCTCGCCGTCGAAACGTTCTTTCGTTCGACGTTCTCTACCGATAACCCGCTGATAACCGAAGCGGTGAAACGCATGCTTTCCGCCGGCGGAAAGCGCTTGCGCCCACGCATGACGCTGCTCGCCGCGCAGGCCTGCGGCGGCGACCCGATCGCGCACCTCTACCTGGCCGCTTACATGGAGCTCATCCACGTAGCGACGCTGATTCACGACGACGTCGTCGATAACGCGCAACTGCGTCGCGGCGTCAATGCGACCGCGGTCGATTACGGCAACCGCATCAGCGTGCTCGCGGGCGACTATCTCTTCGCCTGGATTTTTAAGAACGTCACGGCGAGTTATGCGGCACCGATTCCGCACATTCTCTCGGCGACGCTCGCCGACATCTGCGACGGCGAAGTCTTGCAGCTGCGCGCGCTCGGCGATCTCAGCACCAACGTTGCGCAGTATACCGAAGTCGCCGAAAAGAAAACGGCCTCGCTCTTTGCCGCCTCGGCGGCCTGCGGCGCGATCGCCGCCGGCGGCAGCCGCGAAAATGTCGATCGTCTGCGCGCGTTCGGCCGGTGGTTCGGCATCGCATTTCAGATGAACGACGACCTGCTCGATCTCACCGCCGACGAGAGGAGCATCGGGAAACCGGTCGGCAACGATTTGCGCGAGCGGAAAATGACGATTCCGCTCATCTGTGCGCTCGAACGCGGAGACCGTGACTTTTTCGAGCGCATCTCTCGTTTCTATGCCGGATCGGACGGCGAAGTCGAGATTCCGGCGATCGTTGCGCTCATCGGGGAGCAGGGCGGCATAGAAGCGACCAAGCGGCTTCTCCGCGAAGCGCTCGATCGGGCCGAAGCCGAACTCGACGCCTTACCATCTTCAACGGCACGCACGGAATTGCGCGCGCTCGTCGAACCCTTGCGTTAACACCTCAGAACGGAGCCCCACCTCATGTACCTGCATCCTATTCTCGCCTTCATCGATATGCCGATTCTCATCGGTATCGTCGCACTAGGGGCATTGCTCTTCGGCGCGGACAAGCTTCCGAAGCTCGCGCGCAGTGCCGGACAAGCAAAGAAAGAGTTCATGCTCGGGCAGATGGAAGCCGACGAGATCGCCGCGAAGGCGCGCGAGGAGGCTCGCGTAAAGAGCGAAGCCGCCGCGAGCGCGGTGACCACCCCTCCCGCCGAACCCAAGCCGTAACCCGATCGCGACGAAGCGCTCGATGATCGCCTCGCCGGAACCGGCGCACGATCCCGAGTGGGATCCGAAGGAGATGCCCTTCACCGAGCACCTCCGCGAACTCCGCTCTCGCTTGCTCGTTTCGATCGCCGCGGTCGGAGCGATTTCGCTATTGCTCTTCTGGCCCTCGCAATATGCGATACCGTGGTTGGTACGCGCATATTTCCACGGCATTACGCTTCACGCGTTCGGCCCCGCCGACGTCATCCTCACCGAGTTCAAATTCTCCATCGTCGGCGGCATCGTTTTCGGCCTGCCGGTGCTCCTGTACGAAATCTGGATGTTCGTGGTGCCGGCGGTACACCCGCGAACCCGCCGGATGGTTTTCGCCTTCATCGCCCCCTCGATCGGGCTTTCGTTGCTCGGGCTCGCGTTCGCACATTTTATCGTGCTCCCGCGGGTCGTCGCCGCGCTCGTCGCCATAACCGATAAGGTCGCAACGCCGACGTTCGGGCTCTCGCAAACGCTCGGTTTCATCCTCATTCTGCTTGGCCTCTTCGCGCTGATCTTTCAGACGCCGATCGTGCTGGTAGCCCTCGCTCGCTTGGGCATCGTGAACGCACCGATGCTCATGCGCTTCCGCCGCCAGGCGCTCTTTGCGTTCTTCGTCGGCGGAGGGATCGCCGCGCCCGACGGCAACCCGGTCACGATGGCACTGCTGGCGATTCCCATGTACGTTCTCTATGAGGCGAGCATTTGGGTGATCGTCGTGCTGGAGAAGTCGTGGCGCCGCAACGACGGTGGGGCGTACGGTCGCACGTGAACCTCCGATGACCAGCGCCGTTAGAAATCTCTACGCCGACTTTATCCGAACCTTCGGAAACATACTCTTTGCCGTTTCGCTCTTCGTCATTTGGGGGATACTGACGCTGATCGGCGTCATCATCGACCAAGGAAAAGCGCCGAGCGCCTATTACGCGTCGTATGCCGCGCCCGTCGCACGTGCGATACTGCGACTCGAT
>JBMFXH010000066.1:0-10059 GCA_049964475.1 Vulcanimicrobiaceae bacterium | reverse complement strand
AAATCGGTAGCCCGGCGCCGCAGAGGTACGCGCTCGCCGCAAGCCCGATACCGCGACCCGGAGCGAGTTTTCCGTGCTTGTCGCTAAATCCGGTGCGTTCCGAAACGGCGCTCAACGCTTCGCGCATCCCGCAACTCGTGACGCGCAGATGATTGACCGTCCGTGAATAGGGGTCAATGGCGATCGCGGCGCGGTAGACGCCGGCGTCGAGACCGAGCTCTTTCGCTATTTCGTCGAGTTGCGATTCGAACGCATAGCGCGGTTGCGTCGTTCCGTGGCCGCGTTTGGGCCCGCAGGGTGGCTTGTTGGTATAAACGCGGCAGCCGTCAAAGGCATACGCTCCCATTTTATACGTGACGGGGAGCAGAGCGCCGGTGTAGTAGGTCGTCGCAACACCGTACGAACCGTAGGCGCCGCCGTCGAGCCAGGTCTGAACGCGGCACGCAGAGATGCTGCCGTCGGCTCTGATTCCCGTTTGTAGGTGGATGCGTACCGGGTGGCGGCCGCGGTGCGTGTAAAAAACCTCTTCGCGCGAGAGCGTGAATTTTACCGGGCGCCCGGTCTTCCGTGAAAAATACGCGGCGGCGAGTTCGTGTGCAACGGGCTCGGTCTTTCCACCGAACCCTCCGCCGACCGGTGGCGCGATAACACGAATGCGGCTCGCCGGCATTTCGAGCACCGCAGAGGCGACGCGGTGCAGATAATGCGGCGTCTGGGTCGACGACCAGAGGGTGAGTTTGCCGTCGGCTCCACAACTTGCAACCGCCGAATGCTCCTCCAACGCTGCGTGCGTATTTCCTTCGAAGAAATACTCATCATCGAAAATCCGCGCGGCGCCGGCAAACCCGGCCTCGAGATCGCCGAACGTCAGGTGCACTTCCTTATGAACGTTATTCTCTCGACGCGAATCGGGATGAATTTTCTCGCCGTTGCCACTGACGTCGAGCAATGCAGCGTCGATCGACATCACCGACGGGAGCACTTCATAGCGGACGTCGATGAGCGCTGCGGCGCTCTGCGCGGTGAGTTCGTCTTCGGCGACGATACCCGCGACCGGCTCGCCGACGTACCGCACTTTGTCGACCGCGAAGACCGTCTCATCTTGTGCCGAGGGGAGGATGCCGTAACGTATCGGGAGATCGCGGCCGATAGCGATGGCAACGACGCCGGGAAGGCAAAGCGCGGCTTCGTAGTCGATGGAGAGAATGCGTGCGTGCGCGTGCGGGCTCCGCAGCAATTTTCCGAAGAGCATCCGCGGTAAAGCGATATCGTCGGCGAAGATTGCCGCCCCGGTCACCTTGGCGTAGCCGTCGATGCGCGGGAGCGGTGCGCCGACGACGTGTGCCCCGGAGTGCGAAGCGCCGTTCTTACCCATCGATCCCGGCGCGCATCCGTTCGCCCGCGAGCGCAACGGCTTCGACGATCTTCGTGTACCCGGTGCAGCGGCAGAGATGTCCGGCGAGAGCGTCGCGAATCTCCGCTTCGCTGGGTTCTGCATTCTGCTCCAACAAATGAACGGCGGCGTTGAGAAAACCGGGGGTACAGTAACCGCATTGTGCTGCGCCGAGTTCGAGGAACGCGCGCTGAACCGGATGCAGCGTACCATCGGTCGCGAGCCCCTCCACCGTCTCGACTGCGCGATCGATTGCGTCTGCTGCAAGCGTGAGGCACGAAAGAACGGGGATTCCGTCGAGGATGACGGTACAGGCGCCGCACTGCCCGAGTTCGCAACCGTGTTTGGTACCGGTCAAGCGCAACTCTTCGCGGAGCACCTCAAGCAGCGTTGCATGAGGATGAAACGCCAGCGTGACGTCGCGTCCATTCACGCGTAAGGTGGCTAATATTTTCGATGGAGCGATCGGCATGGCCGTTCCTTACCTCGTGCGCGTTCCGTCCGTTTTAAGAAACAGCGCATCGTTACACGATGAGGAAGGGTTGCTATCGGCACCGAGTAACTCCTTTCTACGACATATGCGAAAAGCGTTAGTCGAACCTCAAACGAAAGTAACGACGAGCATAGAACAAATCGATGCTTGATATTCTTTCGCGTATCGTGCGCCTTCAAGTCGAGCAGCGTGAAGTCGTGCTCGCGACGCTCGTTTCTGTGCGCGGCTCCTCCGCGCGCGATCCCGGCGCAGCGTTCGCCGTCAGCGATGGCGGAGAGCTCGTCGGTGCCGTCGGTGGCGGGTGCGTGGAGGCGGCATTGGTCGAAGAAGCGCGCGAAGTAATGCGCGATGGGAAAGCACGCAGCATCGCGTACGATCTCTCGGACAGCGAAGCGATGGATATCGGCCTTGCCTGCGGCGGTGCGTTAACGATTCTCCTCGACCGCCTCGACCCGGGTTATTGCGCGGAATTGGAGCGAACGCGCGACGATCTTCTCGCCCACGCGCTGCGACTCGACGGTGATGCGATCGGCGCGCGGATGGCAATCTATCCGGAACGATGCCATGGAACCTTGGGCGACGCCGGGATCGATGCCGCGGTTGCAAAGGTCGTGCGCGATTCTACGCTGCATGCAGCCGCGCAGATCGATCTTGAAGGGGCGAGCGTGTTTATCGCGCCGAAACGCATCGCGCCGCACATGTACGTCTTTGGCGCTTTGGATTTTGCTGCTGCGACGATCGATACCGCGCATCTTCTCGGCTACGTGGTGACCCTGTGCGATGCTCGGTCGGCCTTTGCAACGAAGGCGCGGTTTCCAAACGCAGATCGCATCGTGGTTGCGTGGCCACAGGAGTTTCTCGCGTCCGCGCCGATCGACGAGCGAACCGCGATCCTCTCCTTCACGCATGATGAGAAATTCGACGTGCCGTTACTTCTGACGGCAGTGCGCTCTCGAGCCGGCTACGTCGGCGCAGTCGGTAGTCGCGCGACCCACGCGCGCCGCAGCGAGGCGTTGCGTAAAGCCGGCATGAGCGAGGCGGAACTCGCGAGGATATGCGCGCCGATCGGTCTCGATATCGGGGCGCGCACGCCGGAAGAGACCGCACTTGCCGTGCTTGCCGAAATCGTCGCCGTCGAGCGCGGACGCTCCGGCGGGAGTTTGTCGCGTGGAACCGGCGCGATTCGCGGACGAATCGGAGCGTGAAGGCGACCGCCGTCGTTCTTGCCGCTGGTGAGGCGCGTCGCATGGGCAAGCAAAAACTGCTGCTCGAAGTCGGGGGCGTGCCGATACTCGGGCGGGTGTTGGCCGCCTGCGAGCACCTTCCGACCGTGGTGGTCGGAGCGCCGAGCCTGCGCGCATTCGTCGAAGAGCGCGGCGCTCGCTTTATCGCAAACATCGTGCCGGAATGGGGTATGGCCCATTCACTCGCGCTCGGCGACGCTAAAACGGATGCGGATTCGCCGCTGCTGGTGCTCCTGGGCGATAAGCCGCTCGTGACGCGAGCGCTCGTCGAGCGAGTCCTCGCGGAAGCAACGGGAGCCGATATCTGTTTTCCGCAGCACGAAGGCGTCGGCGGCCATCCGGTCTATCTCTCGGTCCGCGCACGCAAAAGGATCGCGCGTCTTCCGCGCGGCGATTCGATTCATCTGTTGCGTGACGACCCGACGTTGCAGCAGCGAGTATTGGAGATCGCCGAGATCGGCGCGTATACCGACGTCGACGATTTCGAAGCACTCGAGCGTTTGCGGGCCCGCGCCGGGTTCGAGTCTCCTTAAAAGGGCTGCAAAAGGGTTGCCTTCTGAAGGTAGCCGTGCCCACGCATCAAAAGGCGCCGAATGCGAGCGACGAGTGAGGTGGAGTGTGGCGCATTCGATGCATAACTATCACGTGCGGCTGACCTGGACGGGAAGTAATGGAATCGGAACGACCTCCTACCGAAGTTACGGGCGCGACTACGAAGTAGCGGTGGAGGGGAAGGCGCCGATGCGAGGCTCCGCTGACCCGCAGTACCGCGGCGATGCGACGCTCTGGAATCCCGAAGAACTCTTTCTCGCATCGCTGAGCGCGTGCCATCAGCTCTGGTATCTCCATCTCTGCGCAGATGCCGGGGTTGTCGTTCGAAACTATGAAGATTGCGCCGAGAGCAGCATGATCGTGCACGGCGACGGCAGCGGAGAAGTCGTCTCGGTGCTGCTACGGCCGACGGTAACGATCCTCGCAGGTTCCGACCGCGAGCGCGCGATTTCGTTGCACGATGAGGCTGCGAAGATGTGCTTCATCGCGCGTTCGGTCAATTTCCCGGTCGTGCACGAGCCGACGATTGCATGCGAGCGGGAGGCTTCGTGATTCGGCGGGTTCTCGCGACGGCGCTGCTGCTAACGGTCGCCGCCTGTTCGCGCGGGCCACGCGATCACGCCCCACCCAACACGGTCCGCTTTGCCATTGCCGCCGACCCGACAACGCTCGATCCACTCTTTCTTACCCCTGACGCAGCATCGGTCGATCAACAGGTCGCGCGGCTGCTTTTCGAACCGTTCGTCGATCTCGATGCGCGCGGGCGATTGGTCCCGGTGTTGTTGCGCGAGATCCCGACGCGTAGGAACGGCGGCATCTCGGCCGACGGCCGCACGATCGTTTACCACCTGCGTCCGGGGGTTCGTTGGAGCGACGGAACGCCGGTGACGAGCGCCGACGTACTTTTTACGTTGCATGCGATTCTCGATCCGAACAACCCGGTTCGAACGCGGGAAGGATATGCGCTGATCGATCGTGCCGTCGCACCCGACGCCTCCACCGTTATTTTGCATCTAAAAAAACCGTGGGCGCCGGCCGTGGCGACCTTCTTTTCGTACGGAATCGAACCGTATGCCGTCGTCCCCGCGCACGTTCTCGCAGGCGTACGTTCGTTGCGAACCGCACGCTTTAACGGCGACCCGACGGTGAGCGACGGTCCGTTTCGCTTCGTATCGTGGCATCGCGGCGACCGCTTGACCTTCCGTGCCAATGCGCTCTACTGGCGCGGCGTACCGAGAGTCCGGCGGATCGTCGCGCGCATCGTTACCGACCCGGGAACGAATCTCACGTTGCTACGGACCGGCGAGCTCGACTGGAACCTCATCGCTCCGGCACAGCAGGCGGCGCTGCGCGGCGCGACATCGATTCGGATCGTGCGCGTGCCGACGAGTGTTATCGCGGGGATCGCGATGAATGTCGGCCGCGGCCCGTTGCGCGACGTTCGCGTACGGCAAGCGATCGCCGAAAGCATCGATCGTCGGGCGATATCCCGCAAAATTACGCTCGGCGTCTATCCCGTCGCCGATACGTTGCAGCCAAGCTATTCGTGGGCGCTCGATCCGCAGGTGCATGCCCCCGCCTATCATCCGCGGCGCGCAGACGCCTTGCTCCGCGCAGCGGGGTGGCGTCGCGGTTCCGGCGGGGTGCGCACGAAGAACGGCCGAGTGCTGCATCTCCTCTACGTGCAGTTTCCCGAATCGACGACCGGCGTTCTCGTCGCGACGTTCGTCCAGCAGGCACTCGAAGCGCGCGGTATCGCCGTGACGTTAAAGAGCGTGAGCAACGCGCAGCTCTTTCTCCCGAAAGACGGCACGTTGGCACGGGGAGCGTTCGATCTCGCCTATATCCCGTGGACGATGGGCATCGATCCCGACGATTCATCGATACTGCGGTGCGGTGCGCCGGAGAATTATATGCGTTGGTGCGATCCGGAGGTCGATCGCCTCGAACGACGGGTGCTCGCGACGAGCTCGCGGCGCACGCGGCGGCGCCTCTACGGACGCATCGAGGCGCGGGTTGCCGCCCAGGTACCGCTCCTCGTGCTCTTCGATGCGTCGTATCTCTACGCATACGATGCAAGGCTTGAGGGCTTTGCGCCGAATCCCGTCCTTCCGACCGCTACTGCTTGGGCCTGGCGCGTGCGTTCGGCCCGCTCCCGGAGGTAATGCATGTCCGTTGCTGCCATCATCGGCGCCACACTCTCCCACCTCTACCTCCTCTTTTACGTGCTTGCGGCGATCGTTTGGTGGCGAACGATGCGGCGAGCACGGAGGGAGCATCGCGCGCTCGATAGCGCATTCGTTTTTTGGGGAGAGCTGCTCTTCTGGTATGGTGGTCTGGCGCTCATTTGGGCGGGTTTCTTTCACGCCTACGAACAGCATATTGCTGCGAGCAGCATCGGTTGGCAGCCGAGCCCGTTCGAATACGAACTCGGTTGGTTCGAGATGGGGATCGGTATTGCGGCGCTTTTCGTTCGGCGGCAGAATTACGGGTATCGTCTGGCGTTAACGATTCCAATCGTCATCTTCTCGTTTGCAGCAGCGGCGCAACATATCGCGCTCATGGTGACGCGACATAATTTTGCGCCGAATAATGCCGGGATGATGCTCTGGCTCAACGATATCATCATGCCGCTGCTCCTCGCCTGGTTCGCTTTTGCCTCGCGGGACGCCGGCCGCTAACTTCCGGCCGTGACGCTGCTTGGTCTAGTGTGATAGACTAGGTCTATGAAAACCAGTAATCTCTACGAAGCGAAGACGCATCTCTCGGCGCTCGTTGCCGAAGCGCTCGCGGGTGAGGAGGTTGTCCTCGCGCGAAATGGGGTGCCCCTCGTCCGTCTCACGCCGGTCGAGAAACCGACGTTTGCCGACGCTCTCGGCATGGATGCGGGGCGTATTTTTATCGCCGATGATTTCGACGCGACGCCGGCCGATTTTGAGGAATATTCGTGAGCGGCCGCATTCTGCTCGACACGCACGTGTTTCTCAATCTTCTCGCGGAGCCGAAACGCATTCCTGCGGCGATGCGGCGAAGCATTGAGGGCGCCGACGAGCGGCTTCTCTCCGCTGCATCGGTTTGGGAAATGGCGATCAAAAGCTCGATTGGAAAACTTCGTTTGCCGATGCCGGTGGGTGAGTTCGTACGAAGCCGTATAAGAGCCCTCGATGGTCGCGTTGTTGCTATATCTGCGCGGCATGCGGCCGCCGTCGAAGCGCTCCCGATGCATCATCGCGATCCATTCGATCGGCTCATCGTCGTTCAGGCGATGCTCGAGGATGCTCGCCTCATGACGCTCGATACGGCGTTGAAGTCGTACCGAGGCGTCGCCCCATTAGGGGAGCGGAAGAAGCGCCGATGATGGGTGCGGCATCGCGATCGTAATGATGCCGGGAGCATAGAGCAGCGGTTCGCCCGCGACGCCGCTTGCGACATCGATGCGCACCAACGCATTATCGCGCATATCGATAACGTACGCGCTCGCTCCGCCGGGCGTAAACGCAGCTTCGAACGGCGCGCCGCCGACCACGATGTCGGGAAGCGAGCGACGCGCCGAAAGATCGATCGGCGTTATCGAGATGCCGTCGAGATTCGGAACGTACGCGAGCCGACCGTTGGGTGAGATCGCAACCATCTGCGCTTGCGCGCCTGCGGGAAGGACCGCGAGCGTTTGCAACGTTGCAGCCGAGAGCACCGTGACGTCGTCGCTGCGATTGTTGGCCACGTAGATCGTGCGCCCGCCGGGTGAGAGCGCGATGCCGGTCGGTTCGCGCCCGACTGCGACCGCCGGGAGCGCGCGGCGATCCTGCAGATCGACCGGCGTCACGGTGTCGGCGCCTTGATCGGTGACGTAGATGCGCGAGCCGTCGGGTGCGACCGCGATCCAACGCGGGGCTGTGCCGACTGCGATCGGCGTGCCGACCTTGCGCGTTGCAATGTCGATTCGCTCCACCGTATTCATACGGTAATTAGCGACCCATACGCCGTTACCGTGTGCCGAGAGCGCGAGCCCGTCGGGGCTCTTCACCGGAATCGTCGCCACGACGCGGCGGCTCTGCGTATCGATGACGCTGACGCTATCGCCGCCGCGATTGCCGACGAAGAGCAAGCGATTGTTACGCGAGAGGACGGCGTCGAGCGGATGCCGGCCGACGGCGATCGCCGCACCACGCGCATTCGTGCGCAGATCGTAGGGAATCACGGTGTCTTTAGCGCGGTCGACGAGCCACGCGAGCGTATCGGGGTCGATACCGTTTGCCGCGGTGCGATAGAGTTGCAGCGTGGGGAAGCGCGCGCCATTGCCGGCGCGGGCGATGATGCGGATATCGTAGAGACCCGCCGGCGCACCGGTATCGGCGAGCGTCAGCGCAACGTCGACGCGCCCTCCGGCGGGGACGCTGCTCGAACCCGTTGCCGGCACGACGCGAGCGGGCGCGGCGACTGCGGTGCTCCACGTGATGCGATGCGCGCGCGAATCGGGATTGATGACCGCGAATCCCGTCGGAGTGCGCTCGATCGTCATCGCTGTCGATGCCGGAAAATGTACCTGCGCCGGTGCGTACGACGGCGGAGCATCGGCCGGAGCGCTTCCCCACGCCCGATTTGGCCGCGCGGCGAGCGTAAACGCGAGATGCAACGAACCGTTCTGCGGTAGTGCGACCCAGGTGCGCGTCCACGGATCTCCGTTTATCGCGAGCTGCCGAATGTAGGGCTGATCGGGAGCGGCCTGCGGCGCATCGATGGTGATAATGGGGCCGTGCGACGGCGTGATGACCGCGTGCGTGAAAAGCGGCGCACCGATATCGAGGTAGCGTTCGGCGGGGTTTTGCGGGTAGAGCCCGAGCGCGCTCCACACGTACCATGCACTCATCGTTCCGAGGTCGTCGTTCCCGGGGAGCCCGTCGGGGCGATCGCCCCATAAACGCAACATCGCCGCGCGAACGACGCGTTCTTCACGCCACGGTGCGCCGGCCGAAAGATAGGCCCACGGGCTGCCGATGCTCGGTTCGTTTCCAAGCCATGCGTAGGGCGCGCTCTGCCCTGCATTGAGATGCGTGAAGAACGTGTCGAGGCGCTTGCGCGCTGCGGCGCGGCCACCCATACCGCGGAAAAGATCGCGGAGATCTTGCGGAACCATCCAGGTATATTGCGCGGCGTTCCCTTCCTGGAATCCGCTCTGCCCGTTCTCGCCGATCTTCGTGCGCTCGAATGCGCCGCCCGGTCCGCGCGGCGCGATCTCGCCGAGCGAACGGTCGAAGAGGTGCGACCAGTTCGCACTGCGTTTGAGGAAGGCATCCGCGATCGATCGTTCGCCGAGTGCGCGCGCAAATGCCGAGATCGAAAAATCATCGAGACTATATTCCAATGTCTCCGAGGCACCGTTGGGCACCGGGGAGACCGAGGTGGTATAGACGTTCGGGATATAACCGAGGCGATTGAAATCACCGCCGGCCGGGCGCTCTTGGTACCAGCCGAACGCCGGCGGGGCATTCGTATCGTCGGCGCCCTTCACCATTGCATCCAATGCGCGATGGAGCGAGAAATCGCGAGCGCCGAACGCATAGGCACCGGCGATCACCGGATCGACCGAATCGCCGCCCATAACGCTGGTGGGAGCGTTTGCAAGCGCCCAGCGCGGTAGCCAACCACCCTGCCGTGCGGCATCGACCAGCGACTGCATCATGTCGCTCGTGCGATGGGGAAAGAGCAGCGCCAACAGCGGTATCTCGGTGCGGTAGATATCCCAGTCCGAGAAGTTCGCATAGAATGCATGCCCCGGCGAGACGCGATGGATCTTGCCGTCGAAGCCGCGGTAGCGGCCGTCGATATCGCTAAAGAGATTGGGGTGCAACATCGTGTGGTACAGCGCACTGTAGAACGTGCGCAGGTTCTCGGTGCTCCCGCCGGAGACGCGGACGTGGCCGAGCGCCCGATTCCAACGCTCGAGCGCGCGGTCGCGAACCGCAACGATGCTCCAAGAACGCGCGGATTCGCGGAGGTTCCGCCAGGCGCCGCGTTCGCTCACGAACGAAATTGCGACTTGCATGCGCACGCTCCGCCGTTTCGTCGTGTCGAAGCGCAACCACGCGCCGGCTTTGCGGCCGCTCCCGTTTTCGTAAAGCCCCGATGCGGCGAACGGGCGATTGAAGCGCGCCGCCATGTAGATGGTGAATCGATCGGGCATGCCGCAGAAATGCCCGCTTCGTGCACTCGCCTCGAGTGCATCGTTGCCGAGAATGCGAATGCTTGCGTTACCGACGCCGGCCTGGTCGGAGGCGGGATTGACGGTGAGCAATGCATCGGGCGATTCCGGGAAAGTAAAGCGGCCGAGACCGCTGCGCGAACGGACGGTGAGCTCGCTGCGAATACCCGGCTTACCG
>JBMFXH010000065.1:0-10347 GCA_049964475.1 Vulcanimicrobiaceae bacterium | reverse complement strand
GTAGCGCGAAGCGCGCCCCCTGTCACGCCGAGTAGCGCGAAGCGCGCCCCCTGTCACGCCGAGTAGCGCGAAGCGCGCCCCCTGTCACGCCGAGTAGGCCGCGTAAGCGGCCATATCGAGGCGGGCGACCCAACAAATCGCTCCGCGCTCGCATCTCTCTCACCGGAACGATTGCTGCCAGGAAGGAAGAACCCACGATGCCCGATTCCCCCGATCTTGCCTGCACCGAGGCCGCGCGAGCGGGCGACCGCGAGGAGCTCGACGCGCTTCTCACGGTGTGCTGGCCGACAGCCTACCGTATCGCTCTCGCCATCATCGGCGAAAACGCACTCGCCGAAGAGTGCGCGCAGGAAGCGTGCGCGCAACTCGTGCGCACGTTGCCGGAGCTCCGGGAGCCTGCTGCGTTCCGGGGCTGGTTCTATCGCATCGTCGTGAACGCCGCGCGTGCAACGTTGCGACGCGAGCGTCGCCATCGCGATTCAGTGCCGATCGACGAAACGGTCGAACGCGCGGGCGACGATGACGACGCGACGACGATTGAACGCCTCGGCATCGAGCACGCGTTGCTGGCGTTGCCAAGCATGCAGCGCGAAGCGATCGTTCTGCATTACTACGCGGATCTCACCAGCAAGGAGATCGCCCGCGTCGTCGGCGTGCCCGACGGAACGATTCGCTATCGATTGTTTCTCGCAAAGCGACGGCTTCGGGTTTTGCTCGGAGAGCGACGTGATGCGGCTCCAGCTATGACGGAGGTCAACGGACATGCCTAACGATACGATTTTACGCGCGCGCATTCACTCGGCGCTCGCCACGATGCCGATCCCCAAGGCCGATCTCGCTGCAATTCACACGCGCGCAACGCTCCCGGTGCGAAACGGTGATACCCGGCGCCAGGGAAGGATCGCTGCAATTGCACTCGCAATCGCCATCCCGGCGGTCGCGTTCGCTGCAACGCCGCAGTCGATGATACAAGCGACGCTCCACCGGCTCGCCATCGCCTACTTCGGCCCGAGCGCCGCACACGGGCTCGCGCACGCACTGCCCAATGTGGGCGAGCAACAACGGATGGTGCGCATCATGAAAACATTGAAAGGGAAGAACGTCAAGAGCGTTACTTTTATCAACGGTACAATCGTGCATCCGATTCCGCTCGCCGACGCGGTGCAACAAGCCTCGCACGATTTTCACGTCATTCTGCCGCAGTATCTGCCGGCCGGTGCTGCAAGCACGACGGCGATCTATGCCGGAGGCACGCTCTCGTACGGGTACCGCTTGCATGGCGGCGGCATAATCGACGTTACGATCGAACGAGCGAATGCGCGGAATATCAAACCTGTGCGGAAACTCGGGGCCTTCACCGCCCGCTTCTCAAAAGACGGTCGCCTCGTCCGGTCGGCGCGCGTCAATATCGTGCGCTTCGCCCTCGGCGACGAAGCGATGACGCTTCAATCGGCTCGACTCTCGGCCGCGCAACTCCTCGCAATCGGCAAGCAGATGGGCGCCCGCGAGATCGGGAGTTCGGAATAGGCCGCTAGCGTCGGAAGCCATCGGTAAAGCCGCCACTCCCCCAGGGTTGGCGGCTTTACCACACAAAAGCGTTGAGCGATAGAACAGCTCGGCTTGCGCGCAATTTTCATCGATGTGCAAGCGCACGATGCGTTATCGGTGGCTCCGCGCGACGCCAGTCTTCGGGCGGCCTCGTCGACGTCTAGTTGTGCGCCTTCGTGCTCGCTATAACCTGACCGACGGTGACGCGATGCCCTTTGCTAGATTCCCGAACGTCTCTTGCCCGACCAAGCCAAGCAAGCGTATACTCACCGCATCGGCGCCGCCACAACAGCGGCCGCCCAGCATCGAACTGTGAGGAATAGGAGACCGTGAAAACTTTTCCACTACGCGCCGCCCTGCCGTTCCTCATCGCCGTCCTGATCGCGGCCCCCGCAGCCGCCGCCATCAAGAACGCGCCGCTCCACCGCTACTTTCGCGCCGGTGTCGTGAATCTGCGGATCGATAAAATCGAGACCTATCCGTCCTCGGCGACCACGAGCGTACCCGTTCTCGAAGGGCAGGGCTTCAGCGGCCCCGGCTACGTCGTCATCACCGCGACCGAACAGAACCCGAGCGGGAACAACGATGTCGGCGTTCCGCACATGGAGGTCGGTTTCGAACTCAAAGACGGCTCGCAGATGAGCGAGAGCGCGCCCGACGCCATCAACGTACCGGGAACGAAAATTCTCGCCGCAACATCGCTGCATCCAAAACAACACATCGTCGTGAACTGGGTGCTCTCCGGCTGGACCGGCGCCGCGCCGACCAAACTCTTCCTCAAGGTCTGGAATCAATCGGGCTATCCGGGGCATTGGTTCCGCATTCAACTCAAACCCACCGACGTCACGGCGCACACCTAACAGGGAGTCGGCGCCGCTAGCCACAACCGCCGCCGCATGACGCGTGCGGTGTTGGTTCTCGCTTTCGCACAGATCGCGGTCGGAGCGGCGGCGATCTTTGCGCGCTATGCGCTGCTCGACGGTACGCCGATCGGCGTCGCTGCGGCACGCTTGAGTATCGCCGCGCTGGTGATGCTGCTACTCGCCGCGCTGCGCCCGCAGCCGCGCAGCGCGCGCCCAAACGCCGCCGCGAGCCGCACGCTCTCATTCGCCGGCTTCGCACTCGCGGCACATTTCGCGCTCTGGATCGCCTCGCTCGAATACACCTCCGTCGCAATCTCGACGCTGCTCGTCACGACGACACCGATCTGGACCGCACTCTACGATGCAATCGTCTGCAAACGCCCGCTCTCGCGACTCGCCACCGCGGCGTTTATCGTCGGTGGAATCGGGCTACTGCTCGTCGTCGGCATCGACCGCACGCCCGCGCCGATTCCCGGCCACGCACTGCTCGGCGACGCTCTCGCGCTGATGGGCAGCGTCGCAATCGGCGCCTATCTTCTTCTGGTGCGCGAAGTCCGCGCCGCGCTTACCACACGAACGATCGTGACGCGAACCTTCAGTTGGGCCGCCCTCGCGCTGGTGCTCGCATCGCTGATCGCCCATCAACCGGCGCCGCCGCTCCACGCCGGTAGCGCCTGGGCGGGCATCCTCGCGATGGCGTTCATCTCCCAACTGCTCGGGCACACCGCCATCAACGCCAGCCTGCGTCACTTCACCCCGAACGCAGTCTCCTTTGCGACCCTCCTCGAACCCGTGATCGCCGGCGCCCTCGCGCTCGCGATCTTCGGCGAGCCGATCCCCGCCTTCGCTCTGCTCGGCGGCGCACTTCTCCTCGGCGCGATCGGCGTCGTGCTTCGCGAGGAGCGCATCGACCTGAGCGCCGTCGAAAATCTTTAATATTGGCTCGTTCCTACGCTAGAATTGGCTCGATCCAGAGGCAGGAGATGCGTTTCGCTGCGAGCGAGTTCGCGCGTATGGACGCTCTGCATGCCCCCCAACCCGATCCCCAAGAGACGCTGGAATGGCGGGAAGCGCTACGCGGCGTCCTCGCCGCCGAAGGCCCCGAACGCGCCCGCGCACTCCTTGAGGAACTCGTCGACGAAGCGCAAGCCGGCGGCGCACACGTCTCGCTCGGCTTAGAAACACCTTACACCAACACGATCCCGCCGGAGCGCCAGCCGGTGTTCCCGGGGGATCCCGCCATCGAAGCGCGCCTCCGCCATTACGTGCGCTGGAACGCGATGGCGATGGTGGTGCGCGCGAATAAAACCAGCAGCGAACTCGGTGGACATGTCGCGAGTTTTGCATCCGCTGCGACGCTCTACGACGTCGGATTCAATCATTTTTTCCGTGCGCCCTCCGAGAGCTTCGGCGGCGATATGCTCTTCTTGCAGGGGCATTCCGCGCCGGGCTTCTATGCACGCGCATTTCTCGAAGGCCGCATCAGCGAAGAGCAACTGCTGAATTTTCGCCAAGAAGTCGACGGACACGGGCTCTCCTCGTATCCGCACCCCTGGTTGATGCCGGATTTCTGGCAATATCCGACGGTCTCGATGGGCCTCGGCCCGATCATGTCGATCTACCAGGCGCGTTTCATGCGTTATCTGCACGACCGCGAACTGCAAGATAACGGCGAGCGCAAGGTCTGGGCATTTCTCGGCGACGGCGAGATGGATGAACCAGAATCGCTCGGCGCGATCTCGCTGGCAGGGCGCGAAAAACTCGACAATCTTATCTGGGTCGTCAATTGCAATCTGCAACGCCTCGACGGCCCGGTCCGCGGCAATGGCAAAATCATTCAAGAGCTCGAACGTTTCTTCAAAGGCGCCGGCTGGAACGTCCTGAAGGTGATTTGGGGAAGCAATTGGGATCCGCTGCTCGCCGCCGACAGTAACGGCCGCTTGCGCCAATTGATGATGGAGTGCGTCGACGGCGATTATCAAACGTTTAAATCGCGCGACGGGAAATACGTTCGCGAGCAATTCTTCGGCCGCTATCCCGAGACGGCCGCGATGGTTGCCTCGTGGACCGACGAGCAAGTGTGGGCGCTCCAACGCGGCGGCCACGATCCGCTGAAAGTCTATGCGGCGTACGCCTCCGCCGCCGCACACAAAGGCGCGCCGACGGTGATTCTCGCCAAAACGATTAAGGGCTACGGCATGGGTGAGGCCGGCGAAGCGCGCAACATCGCGCATCAAGCCAAGAAAATGGATCTCGAAGAGATGCGTGCCTTCCGCGACCGCTTCTCGATTCCGATCCCCGACGACAAGATCGACGAGATTCCGTTCTTCAAACCCGACGAAAACTCGGCGGAGATGCGCTACCTGCGCGATCGACTCGCCGAACAAGGGCATCTTCCGCAGCGGCGTCGCAAATCGACCGCGCTCACCGTTCCCGAACTCAACGCTTTCGATGCGCAGTTGCAGAGCACCGGAGATCGCGAGATCTCTACGACGATGGCGTTCGTCCGCATCTTGAGTTCGCTGCTACGCGATGCCGAAGTCGGCCCGCGCGTCGTGCCGATCGTCGCCGACGAATCGCGCACCTTCGGCATGGAGGGCATGTTCCGCCAACTCGGCATCTACTCGTCGGTCGGCCAGCTCTATCACCCGCAAGATGCCGAGCAACTGATGTGGTATCGCGAAGATAAGCACGGGCAGATTCTGCAAGAGGGAATCTGCGAAGCGGGTGCGTTCTCTTCGTGGATCGCCGCCGGAACGGCCTACAGCAACCACAATTTGCCGATGATTCCGTTCTACATCTACTACTCGATGTTCGGTTTCCAACGCATCGGCGATCTCGCGTGGGCGGCCGGCGATTCACGTACGCGCGGTTTCCTGCTCGGCGGTACCTCGGGGCGCACGACGCTCAACGGTGAAGGGTTGCAGCACGAAGACGGACATAGCCACGTCCACGCCGCATTCATCCCGAATTGCGTCGCCTACGATCCGACCTACGGGTACGAAGTCGCGGTGATCATTCAGGATGGCCTGCGGCGCATGCTCGCCGAACAAGAGGACGTGTACTACTACATCACGTTGCTCAACGAAAACTACGCACACCCAGCGATGCCCGAAGGCGCGCGCGAGGGAATATTGCGCGGGATGTATCTCTTACGTTCGGGCCAAGGCGGCAAGAAAACGCCGCGCGTACAACTCTTCGGCTCCGGAGCGATTCTGCGCGAGGTGATCGCCGGGGCGGATCTGCTCGAAAAAGATTTCGAGATCGCCGCCGACGTCTGGAGCGTTACCTCGTTCTCGCAGTTGCAGCGCGACGGCGTCGATGCCCAGCGCTGGAACATGCTTCACCCCGAAGCGACGCCGAGGCGGAGTTTCGTCGAGGAACGGCTCGAAGGGCACGTCGGGCCGGCCGTTGCGGCGACCGATTATATTCGCAGTTTCCCGGAGATGATTCGTCCGTTCGTCGGACGATCGTACACGACGTTGGGCACCGATGGTTTCGGGCGCAGCGACTATCGCGCAAAATTACGCGCGCACTTCGAAGTCGATCGACGCTACGTCGCATTAGCGGCACTCAACGCCCTCGCCGCCGAAGGCACGATCCCGCGCAAGCGCGCAAGCGAAGCGATCGCGAAATACGCGATCGCCGCCGACAAACCCAATCCGTTACTCGCCTAACTCCAATCCACAACAGAGGAGCACGCACACCGTGGCTATCGCAGAACTCCGGGTCCCCGATATCGGCGACTTCAAAGACGTACCGGTTATCGAGGTCCTGGTTAAACCCGGCGACCGCATCGCGCGCGACGCATCGGTCGTGGTATTGGAGAGCGAGAAGGCATCGATGGAGGTGCCCGCCACTGCGGCGGGGGTCGTCAAAGAAGTGCGCGTAAAACCCGGCGACCGCGTCTCGGAGGGCACTGTCGTGCTGACGCTGGAGAGCGACGCCGCAGCGGCTTCTGCGCCTACGGCCGCCGCTGCTCCGGCACCAACGCCTGCACCCCCGCCTGCGCCGACGCCTGCGCCGACGCCTGCACCCGCGCCAACGCCTGCACCGACGCCCGCACCGGCGCCCACCGTCGCGGCATCGGTGCCGAGTGATGCGCCGCTCCACGCAAGCCCGGCGATTCGCCGCTTCGCGCGCGAACTCGGCGTCGATCTCCACAACGTTCGCGGCAGCGGTCCGAACGGACGCATCACACGCGAAGACGTGCAGGGGCACGTTAAAGCGGCACTCGCCGGCGGCACGGGCACGGGCGGATTCTCGCTCGCCGGATTACCGCCGTGGCCGACTCCGAATTTTGCTTCGTTCGGCGAGATCGAACGCATCGATCTGCCGCGCATCAAACGCCTCTCCGGGCCGAACCTGCACCGCAATTGGGTGCAGATTCCGCACATCACCAACTACGACGAAGCCGACGTTACCGAACTCGAGGAATTCCGCGAACGCATCAACGGCGAGCAGAGCAAACGCGGCGGCGCGAAGCTGACGATGCTCGCCTTTCTTATGAAAGCGTGCGTCGCCGCGCTCCGGCAGTTTCCGGAGTTTAATTCCTCGCTCGTCGGCGACGGCTTAGTCCTGAAGCGCTACTACAACATCGGTTTCGCCGCCGATACCCCCGGCGGGCTCGTCGTGCCGGTGCTAAAAGGTGCCGACAAACTCGGCCTCCTCGAGATCGCGCAACGCAGCGCGGAGCTGGCGGCGAAAGCTCGCGACGGGAAATTACCGCTCGCCGATATGCAGGGCGGCAGCTTCACGATTAGTTCGATCGGCAGCATCGGCGGAACGCAATTTACGCAGATCGTCAACGCACCCGAGGTCGCAATTCTCGGGGCAACGCGAGCCGCGATGAAACCGGTCTGGGACGGCGCGGAGTTCGTCCCGCGACTCATCCAACCGATCAGCGTCAGTTACGATCACCGCGTCATCGACGGTGCCGGAGCTGCGCGTTTCTTACGCTTCGTCGCCGACTTGCTCGGCGATTTCAAACGGATCGCACTGTAACGGCCGGCGATTGCGCGTGCGTGGCGGGCGATCTCGACACGCACGCTCGGCGGGTCGAGCAATTCGACCGAATCCCCCCAAGCGATGGCGTTGCGCACCGCCGCCGCTTCGCTCGAAAAATACACACGCACGACCCGATCATCGCCGGGGTTAACGCTCTCCGTTCGATAATAGCCACAAAGGGTCGCACGAACGTCTTCGTCATCGATCCGCGCTGTCGCCGCGAACGCCGGCCGCTCCGAAACCATGCGCGCAGCGGTCTCACGCCAATAGTTTTCGAGTAGGAACGCAGGATCTCGTTGAAAGTGTCGTTCCTCGATGCGAACCTCAACGATCCGATCGACGCGGAAGCTTCGGAAGCCGGCATCGGTCCGCGCAATCACGTACCAGACCCCCGCCTTGGAGACGAGACCATAGGGTTCGGCGGAGCGATCGCTCAGCTTACCTTCACGATCTTTGTAGCGTAGCGCAATCGTCCGGTCGTCCCAGACGGCACGGCGCAAAAGCGATAGCCGCTCCACCGAGGGATCGCTTTGAAACCAACGTCGCTGATCGATGTAAATTCGGCCACGAACGCTTTCGGCAGCACGGCGCTGAATATCGGAGAGGCCGCCCCGTAATTTTTCGAGCGCGCGCTCTCCCTTTCCACCGAGCCCGAGATCGGCGACCAGCGACGACCCGGCGATGAAGAGTGCTTGAATTTCCTCATCGCCGAATTGCAGAAGCGCCCGCCGGTAGCCCTCGCTTAAGGCAATGCCTCCATTTGCACCACGCTCGGCAAAGACGGGTACGCCCGCGGCGGCGAGCGATTCAACATCGCGATAGACGGTGCGCTCGGATATCTCCAGCTCCACTGCGAGTTCGCGAGCCGTGCAACGCGGCCGGGCCTGGAGGAGCAACAGCAATTCGAGAAGACGGTCGGCTTTCACCAGCGTAGATTTGCAAATATGACAGCACCTGTCAAGTATCGCGCGCTAGGATAGGCGAAATCACCGCCTTTTAGGAGAAACAACCAATGGAGACGACTTCTTCGATCGTCCGCGCGTCCGGGATCGACTGCGTATGCTATCTCGCAAAAGACTTCAAGCGAGCGAAGGCATTTTACGTCGAGGTACTTGGGCTACGCGCCGTGCAAGAGAGTGAGAACTGGACCGAATTCGAACTCGCCGACGGCTCCGCGTTCGCCATCGCGCACATGCCCGATAAATGGTTTCCCTGCGGTGGAACGATGTTCGCCGTTCCCGATATCGAAGCCGCACTCGCGCAGGTCCGCGCTACGGGCGTGACGATCTACAGCGAGATTCAGGACTATCCGCCCTGCCGTACGGTTTGGTGCGCCGATAGCGAGGGCAACAATTTCGCCCTCCATCAGCGGCGCTAGTGTCCTGAGCCGTAAGTCGCGCAACATGATCCGACGAGGGATTTTTCGGCGGAGCGAGGCGCGAAGAGGGAGCAACGCCGTAGCGTTGTGACCGATGAGCAACGCTGCACCCGGCGGAAAAGACCCGGCGGGCATGTGGTGGGGCTTACGGCTCAGGACACGAGCTTACTCCCTCCCGCGCGTCGCCTTTCGGTCGATTCCGGAGGCGCTTCCAGGCGGAAACCAACAAGCGGCCGCCTCCGCCGTACCCCACTACCATCGCAAGCGGCACCAACGAGAGATATGCGGGGCCTCTCGTCGCCGCCCAATACGTTCCGATCGATAACAGCAACGCGGAGAGCAGTGCCGAAGCGATAACCCTGGTTACGCGCGCTTTCCCCGCCTCGTCGAGAAAGACGCTACGCCGGCGGTAGCTGCGCGCCGTCATTGCGGCACTGAGCACGAAATTTATTGCCAACGTCACAAAATATAATTCCGTGCCGAGCGCGCTATCGCGGAGCGTCGCCGCATGCGCGCTGATCTGCATGAAGTAGGTTAACAGCGCGACGCTCGCGAGCCAAGCAAAATTTATGAGGATATTGATCGTATCGGGATAGAAGAGGACGCGAAAGAGCCGATAGTGCGACCACCACATGAGTGCGACGATGGAAAACGTAAAGAGATAATAGAGAAACCACGAGGGATCGCGGACGAGTGTCATCGTGTGGCTCGGTATCACCAGCCCAAAAGTGAGCTCGGCGAGGCTGAACCCGATGACGATATCGCAGAATGCCTCGAGGCGATGGACGAGATGCTCGTCGCGCTCCATATCGTTAGAGCGCGGCGTCGCCCAGGAGCGCGCGCGCCCGGTCGTTATTATCGGTGCTGATCGCTACCACGGCGAACCCTTCGTCGCGCCGAACGTGATGGAGCGAACGGATGTTGATCTCCGCATCGCCGAGCCGGCGCGAGACCCCGGCGAGCGCACCGGGACGGTCCTCGATCCGCGCCAACAGCACGTCGTCGGTAACGGCGGGGTGCCCCGCATCGGCAAGCGCTGCGAGCGCCTCATCTTCGCGCTCGACTTCGAGACGGACCAACGCCGCACTGCCATGCGATTCAACGACGATCGCATGAATATCGACGCCGCGAGCCGCAAGAACCTCGGTGATCTCCGCAAGCAGCCCCGGCCTGTTCGGAACGATCGCTCTCAGGCTTTGCATGCATCCTCCTTGCGTGATGTGGCGAGTTCGGCGACGAACGCATCGATCTGATCGCGCCCCACATTGGGCAGCACCAAGACGTGCGAGATATCGCCCGCGGTGGCAAGCTGCCATCGGCGTTGGATCTCCGGAGCGACCCGTGGGAGCACCACCGTAATCGCGTTCGGATTGCGCCACGCCGGCACGCCGATTTCCTGTAACCGCTCCAGCAGATATGCGGCGTTTGCTAACGAACGCGCGAGCCGTTCGCGCAGGCCGGCTTCGCCGAGTTGCTGCAAGCGATACCAGAGCATCAGCGGGGAAAAGCCGCTCCGCGAACCGGTGATCGTCGTGTCGAGACTCCCGATAT
>JBMFXH010000064.1:0-10419 GCA_049964475.1 Vulcanimicrobiaceae bacterium | reverse complement strand
TTCTCGACCGCTTGCTGCGCGGCGACGACTAAGATATCGAAGACGCGGATGATGAGGTCTTCTTTCGAAGCCGTCAAAATCGCCGTCTCGACGTATTTGTCGTTTGCCGACCGCGTCACGTGCTCGCTCTATCCTCTAGCTACCCGAGCCCGAGCCGTTAAAGAAGCTGGAAAGTTGCGATTGCAGCGACTGGTATTGGGCGAGCGTTGCCTCGGTCTGCACGAACTCTTGTCGCAGCTGATTCGCTTGCTGGTTAGCGTTATCTTGAATCTGGGCGACCTGCGACTGCAGTTGCGTGATTTGATTGGTATTCTGGTTTTGGAAGGTCTGCAGAAGCGAAACCGAGGGCACCGTTCCGACGATGCCGTTATTTAACAACGTCGGCAACCCGGTGGCATAGGTAAGGTACGAGCCGAGTTGATTGGTGAGCCCCTGCGCGCCGCTGAGAAGATCCTGCACCGCATTGGGGTTGGCGGCGAGCGCGGCGTCGAGTTGGGTGACGTTGAGCGGTTGCAACGTGCCGTCGGTCCCTTGGAAAGTCGTGGTATTGACGGCCTGTTGCCCCGTCGTTCCCGGTTGCGTCGCCTGACTGTTGTAGGAGAGCTGCGAGAACGAACTGCTGATCTGCAGCCCGATCTGCGAGAGCGAATTATAGCCGCCGAAGGCACCGCTTCCCATAAAACCACTGACGATATTCGTCAACTGGTTCTTCAGATTGGTCACGCTATCGACCCCGAAGAGAATGCCGCCACCGACCGCCGGTGCGACCTGCCCCGGCAACGCCGTTCCCTGTGCCGCCTGCAGCACGATCGGCGCCTGCGTCGCGCTATTGATTTCGGTGACCGCCGAGTTATACGCCGAGACGAAGGTATTAAGCGCGTTCACGAGTTGCGAGTTATCAGGTGCGACCGTCACCGTAAACGGCGTCGTGGTGTTTCCCGTCAGTTGCAACGAAACGCCGGGGATCGCCGTCGTTACGGTGTTGCTATTGCTGTAATACGTCGTTGAACCGCCCGAAGCGTTCGCAACGACGACCTGCGCCTGCTGGCCGTTGGTGGTGGTCGCTCCGGCCGCCGACGTGAGGCCGACCGCGGTGAGGAAATTACTCGTATCACTCGACGAACCGACGACGATCGATTGGGCACCGCTGCTCTTATTGGTTAGCGTCACCCCACCGGTCTGCGCGTTGTAGGTCGCGACGACGCCGGCGTTACTGGCGTTGATCTTCGCGAGCACCGAGGCGAGATTATCCCCGGAGGCCGAGACGCTGATCGAGACACCGTTAATCGTAAAGGTCCCGCTCGTCACCGAGGTAACAAACCCCGCGTCGGTTCCCGGCGAATCAAAAGTAACCGCCTGATTGATCCCGCCGACGCCCGCAGTCCCCGTAACGCCGGTGGTCGTTCCGGAATTGTTTATTTGCGCTCCCGAGAGGCGCAGGACGTCGAGAAGATTCCCTTGGTCGTTCGCGCTGCCGAGCGTGATCGCCTTACTGCCGCTCAACACAACGGCGCCCGCAGCATTGAGCGATGCGGTGAACGAGGGATCGTAGGCCTGCACCGCCGTCTGAATATTTGCCAGGATTGTATTGAGCGATTGCGTGTTGACATCGTAGCTTACCGAGATGCCGTCGACCGTCACCGAGCCCGTCGAGCTGCTGCCGTTGGTCGGCGTAATCGCCGCGTAGGAATCAACTAATGGAACGGTATTTGAGGCAAGATTCGCATATATTCCCGCAGTTGACGGGAGCAAATCGGTGATGTTATGGCCGGCCGCGGTATTGCTCGCAATCGTCGTCGACGTCGCCGTCTGTACCGAGTCGATCGTGTACACGCCGGGTACCGCATTTCCCCCGGCGATACCGGTCGCCACGATCGCGGCGAGATTCGTACTCGTCGCCGAGACCGCATCGTAAATATTCGGCTGAGAAAGCGCACCGAGCGCACTCTGCACCGATGAGAGCAGATTGTTGATCTTGATCAGTTCGAGGTTGGCGGCGTTGAGCGTCGCGATCTGCTGGTTGATCTGCGTCGTCGGCGCCAGCGTCAGCGCGGTCAGCTTCTGAATGATCGAATTGTAATCGATCCCCGACACGATGCCGGGGAAAGAGACGGGAGGAATATTCGTTCCGGGGATCTGGCTGCTGGACATGGCTTCCTTTCCTTACTGCGCCCTACATGCAACGCGCTACGCGTTGCTGTCGAGCGTCACTCCTTGATGCTGGTCGAAAAACTCGGCGATCCCGATGAGGATCTCCGGCGGAAATTGCGCGACTTCCTGATTGGTCCGAGGATCGGAGAAGACGGTGACGATTTCATTGGGATGATGTAAGACACGATACGAAACGTTGAGCGTTACCGGCTGCGGATTCGAGGGTGGTCCGAAAAAGCGCGCAACCGAGGAGACGACCTTCCCGTCGCCGCTTGCAGGTGCGGGACCGAACCCGACCGAGGGGGGAGCACCCGACGAATTCGGCGTACCGACCGGGCCCGGCGGGGCCGGTGGAACGCTCGCGACACTCGGCGTCGCCCCTACCAGTGGAGCGCCTTCAACGGCTCCCTGAGCCGGAAGGCCGGTGCTACCGGCGGCGATCGGTGGCGGCGCTACCGCCGCCGAAGACGTGACATCCATGTGAAATCCCCCTCGAGTACTCTCTTCTTTATCATCGGCGCCGCACGAAGGGCAGTTTAGCCTGCTGAAACGCGGTTCCGGGCCCGGTCGCCGGCGAGTTGATACGCGGTGACGCAGGCGATGAAGGCGGAGGTCTGGTCGAAGGCGACCCGGACATGCGAGCGGAGGCGCTCGCGCTCGGCGGGAGCGCGCTCCCACGCGCGCACGAGCCCTTCTTCGATCCCGGCATGCTCCCCGGGGTCAACCACTTCGGCGAGCGTGCCGAAGAGCTCGCGCCCATACCCGGAGGCCGAGAGCAAGGGGAACGCGCCGGTCGCCGCGGCGGCAACGGCGTCGTGCGCCCCGCGCCCCGTCCACGAGCAGTCGGCGATGACGCGCGCACGAGCGCGCAGCCAGGCGCGGTTTGCAAGATTGAGGTGTCGCTGCGGAATCCAGAGCGCGCCAACCCCAAGCGATTCCATCAGGCTCTGAAACCACTGGTGGTCGAGCACGGGGCCGGTGAAGACGATCGGCAGCTCGTGCTTTTTCGCAGCGAGCGCGAGAGCGATCTGGTTCGAGCGGGCCTCGACCGGAAGCTCGCAAAGGACGAACTCCCCTTCGCCTGCGAGCACCGCAGCATCTTCGCAGCGCGGCGCGCCCTCCGCGAGCGCGGGAACCGCGATCGTGCTGCCGGACCAGCCGAAGCGGCTCCGCAACAGGGTCTCTTCCGCCGGGCAAGAGAGCAGCGCGACATCGCAGCGCCCGAGCAACGCGCGGACGGCGGCCTCGGCGGCGGGGCGAGGATCGAATTCGCGCTCCGGAGCGGCATTTTCGATCGAGAGCGCCCGCGCTCCGAGCGCGGCAAAATAGAGGTCGAACATCGCGGCATCGTTCACGTTGCCATAGACCGCCTTGGTGGCCTTCGGCCCCGAGAAGCTCTCGCCGCGTGGATCGTCGACGGTGAGCGAGGCGACGAGCGGCATCGCCGGCAGTGCCTGCAGCAAGGCGAGGGCAGCGGCAGCGACCTCGCTTCCCCACGCGTGCACGAGATCGTATGAGGAAAGATCCGCGCGCGCTCCAACCGGAAAAACGCCGACCTCGAAGCCTTCGCGCTCCAGGCGACGCGCGAGCACGCGCATCGCCGACGTATCGGCGTCGGGATTTGCAAGCGCATCTTCGCGCACGAGCATCGCGATGCGCCCCGAGGAGCCGCCCTGCGCCGCCGGCTCGTGAAGTACGCTTGAGCGCGCGGCAACGGGCTCTCCGGCGATCGCAACGCCGAGCGTCGTCGCCGTCGGCCCGTCGTCGGGATCGAAGGAGACGGCGATCGCCGGGGGGAGGGAGACGATGACCGGCACCGCCGTATCTCCGCTCGCTCCACCCTCGCGTAGTATGCGCACGCGCGCCGCGGGCAGCTCGCCGGGGCGATCGGCGATCGTTACGTCGTACCGACGCGTCCGATCGATCGGCGTGGGTTCGATATCGAGCCACCGCGTCGCGAAGCGTACCGCATCGGCATCACCGAGATCGAGCGCAACTTCCGCGCCGGCGCGTGCTAGAGATCGCGCACCGACCGCACCGCGCGGATCGAGGATCGCCGTTTGCGTTCCGGCACGAACGTGGCGAGCGGCATACGTATAGGGAGCGAGATCCGCGTAAAGATCGGCATATGGTGTAACGCCGAGCAGACGCATCTCGCGCGCACGTAGGATCTCGGCGCGTCGCCCGGGATGAAAAATCTCCAAACTCTCCTCACGCGCTCGCCGATTGAGAAACTGAACGCGCAACCAGGGAAAGATCGTACGTTCGACGCCATCGGCACACTGCCGATCGAATGCGCGATAATCGAGCGGCCAGAGCAGAACGCTGCTCTCCCGCTCGAGTAACCCAGCGACCTCGATCTCGCATCCGAAGACGATCGACCATCGGTCGTCGCGGTAAAAACCAAGATCGATCGCGCAGCGTTGTGTCAGCGACCAACCCGGTTCGAGGCGCGCAAAAGCCAGCATCGAAGCGTGGAGCCCGGCGAGCGCCTCCGGACGAGGCGCGAGCGCGAAACGTCGATGCCGATCGTGAAACCTCACGGTTGCTCCTTCTCGATGAGGCGCCGAAGTGCACTCGGACTGAGGTTAGGAAGGTCGGCGATGCGAACCGTGCGCGGAAGCGCCTCGAGTTCGTCATCGAGATCGACGACTTCAATATCGGGGCAGCGCTCGGCTGAGAGGTTCACCGACGCCAGGAGTCGTTCGATGCGCCGGCCGATCGTCGCGGCATCGCAGGCCTCGCCTAGACGCAGTGTGAGCAGCACGGAGTCCTCGGCCCGGAAAGCGCGGAGATAGCGACGTACGAAGCGGCCGATCGGTTCCCAAGCCGTCTCGCCTTCAGCGACCTCGGCGAGAAATCGCAGGCTCGCAGAGGAGCTCGCGCGCTCGACTTCGCGAACCGGCGCCGCTGCGGAGTCGGTTGAGCGAGGCAGCGCGGCAAAATGCCGCGCTCGATCGAAGCCGTTAAAATAACCAGTGCGTGGATCGTATCCCTGCTCGGGATATGCCGGCGGGTAACCCCATTTCGCTGCGAAGTATGTCCAATTCGCGCGCATCGTCGCGCCGTAATCAACGTTGTTTGCCGCGAAGCTACGGCTGCCGAAGTGATGGATGAAGGCATCCTCGCAGACGAAAATTTTGTAACCCGCAGCGCGCGCGCGCATGCAGAGATCGTCATCCTCGAAATTACCGACACCGAAGCGTTCGTCGAAACCGCCGATCTCATCGATGAGCGTTCTCGGCATGCACAGACAGAAGCCGACTGCACGATCGGTATAATAGCCGCGCGACCTGAAACGACGCGCGCGCTCGGCTGCAAACGCCAGCATCGCCGCCTCGTCGTCGTACCGCGCGTTGGGGATTTGCTGATGCCCCGAGACGCTATTACTCCGCGGTGCCGTTATTCCGATCGCTCGCGCGCTCTGGAATGGGCGCAAAAGTGCCGCGAGCCAACCATCGGCGACCAGGACGTCGTTGTTGAGGACGACGATGTAATCACCCTTGGCCGCCGCCATGCCGATATTATTGCCGGCTCCGAACCCGAGGTTCTTCTCGTTATAGATGACGCGCACGTGCGGGTCGTCGAGCGAGCGCAAATACGCGAGTGTGTCGGGCCCCGAGCCGTTATCGACGATGATAATTTCGAATGGTTCCGGCGTTCGCGCGAGCAATGATTGCACGGCGAGTTTCGTATATTCCGGGGCGTTCCAACTCAGCGTAACAATCGAGACCAATCGCGGCGGCTCTGACTCCCCTAGCGCGAGCCGACTCTTGAGAAATTCGTCGTCGCGCCCGAGAATGGAGGCGATACTGCGCTGAAAGGTGCGTTCGAAGAGATCGTCCCGAGCAGGCTCGGGGCATGCGGCGAGCACGGGCTCGTCCATACCGACGACACCGAGGCCGAGTTCGAGTGCGCGCACGCAGAGCTCCGCCAGCGAGCCGGCGATACTCGGGAAAGGCGCAAGCCGATAGTGCTGCGGCAGACGCCAGAGCGCCACGAGCAACAGTCGCGCATCCCCGCCGGCCGGCGAGGCATCAAACCCGAGCATCGCCTCCGGGACCCCGGTCGCGGCGAGCGCGTCGTACCGGATCTCGAGCCGCCGGGAAAGATGCTCGAACCAGGAAGGGGCGAGCGCAACGCGCGCATCGAGAAAGAGCGCGTAACGATTCCCGCGCAGTTCCATCGCCGCCCGGGCGGCGTCGACATCATCCGCGCCGACCCACGCGATCGATTCGATGGTGACCGGAGCGCTGCGGATATCCCGCTCGAGTCGCGCGCGCATCGCCGGCGTACTCTCGCCATGGACGACAACCTGCATCGATGGAGTTGGAAGCATTTGCGCTGAGACCACCGCGTTGGGCATGACGACGGTGCGTTTAACGAGACGGCGTTCGTAATCCCAGAGCCCCGCATCGATGTGCGGAAAGTCCCGCCAACGCAGTTCGAGCCGCGCGATATTGGGCATGACGCGACGAAAGCGTTGCGAGCCCGATTGCGATTCGTAGTGAAAGAGCACCGCCTTGGGTTCGTAAACGATGCGCAGGCCAGCATGTCGAATCTTCAGACAATAATCGACGTCTTCATATCCGTTCCAGAACCCCTCGTCGAGCCCCCCAAGGCGAACGTACAGCTCGCGCGGAGTCGCAAGACAGGCGCCGGTCACCGCCTGAACGTCGCGCCGCTCCATGACGGTCGGTTCCTCGCTCGGTGCGAGAAAACCATAATGCGTCGGCGCCATCGTGTTGACGCCGCTGAGGACTTCGTTGAAGACCACCCCGGCGTGCTGAATGAGGCCGTCGCCGAAGAGCAGCCGCGCACCGACCGCCCCGACATCCTCGCTTTCGAGATGCGCGAGCATCGCCTCGAGCCATCCGGGAAGCGCTTTCGTATCGTTATTCAGGAGTACGAGGAAGCGCCCCGAGGCAACGGCCGCGCCTTGGTTGTTTGCAACCGCGAAGCCGAGGTTGCGCTCGTTGACGATCGTCTTCACCCACGGGAACTCCGCAAGAACCGCCGCGGTATCGTCGGTCGATCCGTTATCGACGACGATGACCTCCCCCAGCGGTTCACGCGGCAGCGTTTCGGCGAGCGCCTGCAAGCAGACGCGGGTGAGCGCGGCCTTATTGAAGACGGGAATGACGATCGAATACAGCAACGTCGGTACTAGCGAACGAGCGCCGCGTCGGCGATACGACGGGCGTCCTCAAAACGTTCCTGGCGCAGGTAGAGCATCGAGAGTTCGACCGCGATGCGTTGCGGATCGAAACGCAGGGCGGCCAGAAGCATCTGCTCGCTCTCGGCATCCCGGCCGAGCTGTTGTAGGAGGTTCGAGCGGAGAAGAACGGCTTCGATATTCTGCGGCGTTTGCGCGAGCACCGCCTCCGTCGCTGCGATCGCTTCGTCGAAGGCTCCGCGACCGCGCGCGTCGAGAGCCAACATCATCTGTGCACGCAGAAAATACTCGCCGCTATCGCGAGGGACTCGTTGCGCCCACGCGCGCGCGCTCTCCGAATCGCCCATCCGCGAACAGGCAAGCGCCGCGCCGAGTACGAGCGAGGCATCGGCAGGCTCGCGCTCTAAACCGCGCTCGGCCATCGCACGTGACTCCGAAAAGCGCCCCTGCGCGAGCAGACGATTCGCTCGGCGGCGGAAATCGGCGAGTTCGAGCGGCTCGGTCGCATCCTCGGCGGCGTAAAGACGTTCGACGGCGGCGAGGTCGCCGCGCGCGCGCAAGAGCGCCTCGAGCGGATCGAGCGCGAGCGCCGCGCCCGGCATTCGTTCGGCGGCATCGCGTAAAAATTGTTCGCGCTCCGGCCAACCATTGCGCTCGCAGACGGCAGCGCCTGCCATGAGTACCGGAAACTGCGCCGTCGGTGAGATCTGCGGCATCGCCGCGCGGATCGCATCGAGCGCCTCACGGTCGCGGTGCGCGCGGAGCAGAAAGTTCACGTAGTCGACCGCGCTTTGGTCCGATGGAAGGTCGCGAAATGCCGCCGCAAAGGTCTGCGCGGCTTCATCGATCCGCTTGAGGCGCTCGTATGCGCGCGCAAGATTGAGGCGTAACGGCAACGCCGAGGGACGATTCTTCAGACCCTTTTCAAACCACTCGACTGCCGCCTCATCGTTCCCCTCGGCTACGTAGGTTGCACCGACCTCGCTATAGGCTTTCCACTTCGATACTTCGTCATCGACAACGAACTGCAAGTGGTTGTAATCGCCATCGAGGATCGCTGCCTGAAAAGCTTCGCGGGCGTCCGCGAGCCGCTTCTGTGCAACGAGCGCCTTCCCCAATGCAAAATGCCCGTTCGCATAATGCGGTGAAAACTTCAGGCAGAGTCTCGCCGCCTCTTCGCCTTTCCGCGGATCGCTCATCTTTTCTGTATAGACGTCGGCGAGTGCCGACAATCCGTTGGCAAAAAACCCGCGCGGTTGATCTTGATTCACCTCGATCATCTTCTCAAGGGCGCTACGAGCCGTCTCGTAATCGCCGATGAGAAAGGCCGTCGTTCCGAGGTTAAACCAATGGAAGGCTTCTTCGGGCTCGCGTTCGACCGCAGCCTTCACGATAGCGAGGTTGCGCGCCCCTTTGTCGCGCTCAGTGACGATCTCTTTGAGGTAGCCGCTATGTTTGATGGCGATCGGGGAAGCCGATGCCTTGAGCCCCAATTGCGACTGGTCGAGCGTAATAAATTCGTGGATGAGGCCGCGGTAGCGAATGCGTGGATGGTTGGGGAAAATACGAATGAGCAAATGCGACATCTGCCCGGTTCCTTGATAATCGTTCGATTCGTTATAACAACGTACCCAAACTCCGGTGTCGAATGCCGGCACGCTTTTGAGTTGCGCGAGCAACGATTCGCTACCCGGAAGAAATTCTTCATCGGCATCGAGCATAAAGATCCAGCGATACGAGGCCATCGCGATCGCTTCGTTGCGCGCCCACGCAAAATCGTTGCGCCACTCCCGCAACTCCACTTTCGCACCGAACTCCCGCGCGATCTCGACGGTACGATCGGTCGACCCGGTATCGACGATACAAATTTCGTCGACGTAGGGGGCGATGCTCTCCAGGCATTTCGCGAGGAAGCGCTCTTCGTTCTTCACGATCATGCAGAGGCTCAAGCCCGCCGGGAGCTGCGGTGCATCGGCGGGCGGGCGCGGTAAAGAGATCGTCTGAGCGATGGTTGTCGGAGTCGTCGGCACTGGTGAGCCGCCCGGCGGCCTCACCGCCGGTTTTTTCGATTTGATCCGTACGGGCATGCTCTCTTCTTCTTCGGCATCTTTACGGAGAGCTCTTACTCAAGATCTCGACGCGCATAAAAAAATCGGGGCCCGCTTGCGCGAGCCCCGATCTCAGGGTGGTTACCCGAGGATTCCGCCTTAGCGGAAGAGTCCGAGAACCGACTGAGCGTTGGTGTTGGATTGTGCCAACACCGAGGTGCCGACCTGTACCAGCACTTGCAGCTTCGTGAACTGCGTCGTTGCCTGACCGACGTTGAGGTCGCGGATCGACGATTCCGAGGCCTGCAGATTGACCGCCGCGATATTGTCGTTGTTCGAATCTTCGTTGAGACGGACGACGACTGCACCGAGCAGGGCCTGCTGGTTGAGAATCGTGTTGAGCGCCTGGTCGATCTGACCGATCGCGTCTTCCGAACCGATCGACGGGTTGTTCGCCGCCGAGAGCGCCAGGTTGATGTTCGAGATGCGCAGCGTCTGCGTATTCGTCGCCTGGATGCCGATTTGGATGACGTCGCCCTCGTTCGCTCCCGATTGGAAGTTGAACGCAGGGTTGTTCGGGTTGGTCAGCGCTGCGACGTTTTGCGTCACTTTGACGTACGAGGTCACGCCGACATCGAGCGAGCTGATCGAACCGATGGTGACGTTGACGTTATCGAACGCGCCGGCGATGCTGGTCGCACCGTAGAGCGTGCTCGAGACGCAGACCTGGCCGGTCGCGCTAGCGACGAAGGTTTCCTGAACCGCGATCGAGACGCCGGTATTGATAACCTGGAGTTCGATCGTGCCGTCGAGCGTCGAACCGGTCGCGCCCGAGAGTCCGGCCGCGGGGCCAGCTGCCGTGGTGAAGAAGTTCGCGCTGCTGGCGACCGCCGAAGCGGCGAGGAAGCCGTAGTTGAAGCCCGAGACTTGGAGCGCTCCGTTGGTGGAGAGCGCCGAGTTCGAGGTAACGTTAATCGCCGCTTGAACCTGCGGTTGGAAGCCGGCATGGCTACCATCGAGAAGCGGCTGCCCGTTAAAGTTGAC
>JBMFXH010000063.1:0-10470 GCA_049964475.1 Vulcanimicrobiaceae bacterium | reverse complement strand
GCGCAACGTCGACGCCGTCCCATACCAATGCCACGCGCGTAACGTTCGCCGGAATTGCGGCTGCCGCCGAAGCGACATCGGCGACATCGTGGAACGGCATCGTCGGCGGCGCTTCGTGCGACGCGACGCGAAGGAAGCGCGCGCCGTGACGCACGGCCTTGCGTACGCGCAGATCCATCACCGGCGCAAGCTGAGCCGAGGATTCGCCGATCGTTACGATCGCGCCGGCACGTTCGAGATCGAGCAGCGTCCCGCCCGAACTTCCCGGCGTCGCTTGTCGCTGCCGGCCCGCGCGCCAATCGAGGTTTTTGACTCCCAGCGCGCGCATGGTGCGCGCGAGGAGATAGGCCTCTTCGTTCGTGAGCCGCCCACCGCCGATCGCACCGATGCGATCCGAACCGCCTGAATCGAGCGCCGAGCGGATCGCCTTCGCCCAAAGGGCGAACGCGTCGTCCCACCCGATCTGCACGAACGCACCGTCGCGGCGCAACAGCGGCTGCGTGATGCGCTCCGCCGAATCGATATAGCCGACGTTATAGCGCCCGCGATCGCAGAGCCACCAATCGGAAACCGCATCGTCGCCCTCAACCGACATCGTCCGCAGCACGTTGCCGTGCCGCACGTCGACGTTCATGCGACATCCGACCGAACATTGCGTGCAACTCGTCTCGGTGCGCTGGAGATCCCAAGGACGCGATTTGAAACGATAGGTCTTCGAGGTTAATGCACCGACCGGGCACAGTTCGGTGACGTTCCCGGTAAAATTATGCCGATAGGGCTCGCCGGTCGCCGTCGCGATCATGTCGCGATGTCCGCGGTCTTTGAGCACGAGTTGGCGTTCGCCCGCGATGAGATCGTCGAATCGCACGCAGCGCTGACAGACCACGCAACGCTCTTCATCGAGCACGATCGTCGGCCCGAGATCGACCGCTTTGGGCTTGCTCGTCTTCGGATCGGCGAGATCGCTGCTGCCGCGGCCGTACGCCATTGCGTAATCTTGCAGATCGCATTCGCCGCCCTTATCGCAGATCGGGCAATCGAGCGGGTGGTTGACGAGCAACAGTTCCAACACCATCGCGCGTCCCTTTTCGACGCTCTCGCCGCGCGTGCGCACGACCATTCCCTCGCCGACCGGCGTATTACAGCCGATCTGCAGTTTCGGCATGCCCTCGACTTCGACCAGACAGACGCGGCAGAGCCCCGCGGGCCCGAGTTTCGTGTGATAGCAATAGACGGGAATCTCTTGCTTCACCATCTTTGCCGCTTCGACAAGGAGCGTCCCCTTGCGAACTTGCAGAGGAACGCCGTCGATGGTGAGACTGACGAGATCGCTCGTCGCCGGGGCTGAACTCATGCGGAAGCGACCTCTCGCAGAACGCGCGCTTCGAACTGTTCGGGGAAGCGCTGGAGTACGGATTTGAGGAACGGTTCGATGGAATCGCCGAGCGCACAGAGGTTCAACCCCGTGATCGTCGACGACACGCGGCGCATCATTGCGAGATCGCTCGCCAAACCGCGCCCTTCGACGAAGCGATGCAGCACCGTTTCGAGCCAATGCCCGCCTTCACGGCAGGGCGTGCACTGGCCGCACGATTCGTGCGCGAAGAAGCGCACGAGATTAAACGCGCATTTGACGAAGTCGGTCGTGTCGTCGAAGACCACGAACGCCCCCGAACCGAGCATCGAACCGGCCTTCGTCATGCTCTCGTAATCGTACGGCAGATCGAGATGCTCTTCGAAGATACAGGCGGAGGAACCGCCGCCGGGCTGCACGGCGCGCAACGTTCGGCCTTCGCGCAGGCCGCCGGCGATCTCGATGAGTTCGCGCACCGTCGTGCCGAGTGGGACTTCGTAATTGCCGGGCTTGCGCACGTGCCCGGAGATCGAGATGATTTTGTAGCCTTTGCTGCGCTCGGTGCCGACCGCGGCAAACCACTCGGGGCCGTTGCGCAGGATCGGCACGAGATAGGCGAGCGTCTCGACGTTGTTGACCACCGTCGGCATGCCGTAAAGTCCGGCGATCGCCGGGAACGGCGGCTTCAAACGCGGCTCGCCGCGTTTGCCTTCGAGTGAATTCAACAGCGCCGTCTCTTCGCCGCAGATATACGCGCCGGCACCGCGATGAATCGTTACCTCTACGTCGTAACCGGTGCCGAAGAGATTTTTCCCCACGAATCCGGCAGCGCGCGCCGCTTCGAGGGCGCGCGAGAAAATTTCGTATCCGCGTTTGAACTCACCGCGGATATAGATAAACGCATGATGGGAGCCGATACCGTATGCGCCGAGCAAGATTCCTTCGAGCACCAAATGCGGCGCTTGCTCGAGCAACATGTGATCTTTGAACGTCCCGGGCTCCGCTTCATCGCAGTTGCACACGAGATAGCGCGGTTTGTCCCCGGCGGGCAGAAAGCTCCATTTTTTTCCGGTCGGGAAGCCCGCGCCGCCGCGGCCGCGCAGACCGGAGCGATCGGCCATATCGAGCACCTCGCTCGATTGGAGTTCGCGCACGGCGCGCTCCCACTGCCGATATCCCTCCCGCTGCCGGTAGATCGCGATGTCGGTAAGGTCGACCTCACCGATGCCGTCGGTGAGCACTTTAACAACCGGCATTACTCTTCGATCACCTCCGCGACGAGTTTGGCATCTTGTACGAGGCGTTCGTTCGAGCGGGCGCGCATCGCCGGGGCATCGTCGCGCAGTACGAAACGATCGAGCATGATCACGCCGCTGCTATCGCCGAGTCCACCGGGATTATTGGGGGAGGCGACGCCGCGCGCCCCCGCGGATTTCTCGCCGCGCGATACCTCGCCGTCTTGCTTGACGCTCCAGGTTCTCTCGGGGCGATCGCTCTGCGCCATCGGCGCAACTGCATAGGTCCCGGCGCGCATCGCCGCGATCATATCGTCGATCGCCTGCGGCGTCAGATCGTAAACGAATTCGAGATTGACCTGCATGCAGGTCGCGCGATCGCAGGCGGCGAGACACTCGACCTCTTCGTATGAGAAAAGGCCGTCATCGGTTGTCTGCAGGTGACCGATCCCCAATTTCTCGCGAAAGTACGCCATGATATTCTCGGCACCGTTGATCGTGCACGAAAGCCCGCGGCAAACCTGAAGCACATATTTTCCGACCGGCTTGCGGAAAAACAGCGTGTAAAACGAGACCGTACTCTCGACGACCGCCGGGGTAAGGCCGAGGAGATCGGCGGTAAAGCGCATCGCTTCGCGGCTGGCGTAGCCTTCGTGCTCTTGAAAGAGATGCACGATGGGTAGGAGCGCCGAGCGCCGCTCTTCGTAGCGGGCGACGATCGCCTCGCACTGCGGGCGTAAGCGCTCGACCAATGCGGGAAAATCAAGCTCGCGTTGCGTCATCGGTCGACCTCTCCGAACACCGGATCGAGCGAGCCGATCATCACGACGAGATCGGCGATGAGATTTCCCGGTGCGATGTGTTTGAGAACTTGGAGGTTATAAAGCGAAGGCGGCCGCGTGCGAATGCGATAGGGGCGATTGCCGCCGTCGCTGACGATGTAGTAGCCGAGTTCGCCGCGTGGCGATTCCACCGACGCGTATGCGTCGCCGGGCGGAATGCGGAAACCCTCGCTGACGATCTTGAAATGGTGGATCAGGGCCTCCATCGATAGCGCGATGGTCTCCTTCGGCGGCGCGGCGATCTTGGGATCGTCGATCATGACCGCGCCGGGAATGTCGAGGCGCTTGCGCACCTGTTTGAGGATCTTGTAGGACTCGTCCATCTCGTCGAGGCGCACGAGAAAACGAGCGTACGCATCGCCTTCGGTGCGCGTCGGAACGTCGAACTCGTAGCTCTCGAAACCGCAGTACGGGAACGCGCGACGGACGTCGTACGCGACTCCCGAAGCACGCAACGCCGGGCCCGTGACGTTCCAGCGCACCGCATCTTCGGGCGTCAACGTACCGACATCGATGGTGCGATCCTGGAAGATCGGGTTCGCTTGCAGTAAACCGCGAAGATCGCGCATGCGCCCGGGGAACTTCTCGAGGAGCGCATCGAAGCGATCGAGGAAGCCTTGCGGCAAGTCGCCGTTGACGCCACCGATGCGGATATAATTCGGATGCATGCGCGCCCCGCCGGCCGCTTCTTGCAGGTCGAGCAGATTCTCGCGCAGATCGAAGCAGTAGAAAAAGGCCGAGATCGCGCCGAGATCGATGCCGTGCGTCCCGAGCCAAACGCAATGCGACGCGATACGCGTCAACTCGGAGAAGAGCACGCGAATCGTCTGCGCGCGCTCGGGAATCTTCCCCTCGATGCCGAGCAATCGTTCGGCGGCGAGTGCGTAACAGAGCGCGTTACTCTCCGGCGCAAGGTAATCCATCCGTTCGATGACGGTCTGCGCTTGCGTCCAGAAGAGATTCTCGGCCGATTTCTCGATGCCGGTGTGCAGATAACCGATCTCCGGCTCGGCCTTGACGACCGTTTCACCTTCGATCTCCAGCATGATTTGCAGGACGCCGTGCGTCGAGGGATGCTGCGGCCCCATCGAGAGCACCATCGAATTGCCTTCGCGGCTGACGACCTCGGGGCTCATCGGTTCGGGAGGCGTCGTCGGGCGTGCCGTCGTGCTCACTTCTCGCTCTCCCGCGCGGCGCGCTCGCGCGCTGCTTTCACCTGCGCCTGCAGCGCTTCGAGCGTGCGCCCCGAGGGCGGGGCGCCGGCAACGACGTTACTCTTCAGCGCGAATGCCGGGCGCGGCGCGCGGTCGCGCGCGGGCCCACGCAACGGATAATCCTTGCGCAACGGATGCCCTTCCCAATCGTAGGGCATCTGAATGCGGCGTAGATCCGCATGCCCGGTAAACGAGATCCCGAACAGATCGAAGACTTCGCGCTCGGCCCAGTCGGCGCTCGGCCAAATATCCATCACGCTCGGGCAGACGGGGGCTTCGCCGTCAATACCGCAGAGCACGCGCAAGCGCTTGGGCGTACCGACCTCGGCGAGCGTGCTTGCCTTCACCGGCATCGCTAACAGATGATAGACGAGATCGAAGCGCGGCGTGCGCTGCGGGTAGTCGACCGCTCCAAGATCGAGCAACATCGAGTATCCCTGCGCGTGCAATTCTTCCAGAAGCGCGCGTAACGCCGCGAGATCGACGCGGCGAACTTCGGCGTCGCCGACATCGGTGCGAAGACTCGTGGGATCGGTTGCCAGTCCGGTAATCGAAGGCGTTTGTGTGCTCGGCATTCGGGCCTTTCTTCTTCCGCTCGAACCTGTGTTAGCCGCGCGCGAGGACGCCGCCGCGCCCGCCTTCGCGAATCTGCTGTTGAATGAGATTGACGGCGTAGAGCAACCCGTCGGGGCTCGGCGGGCAGCCGGGAACGTAGACATCGACCGGGATAATCGTATCGACGCCTTGGACGATGGCATAGTTATCGAAGACGCCGCCGGAACTCGCACAGGCGCCCATCGAGATCACCCATTTCGGGTCGGCCATTTGATCGTGAAGGCGCTTGACGACCGGCGCCATTTTTTGTGCGACGCGCCCCGAGACGATCATGAGATCGGCCTGACGCGGCGAACTGCGAAAGACCTCCGAGCCCAAGCGCGCGATATCGTATTCCGGCGCGGTGACCGTCATCATTTCGATCGCGCAACAGGCGAGGCCCATCGTCAACGGCCAAACGCTCGAGCTCTGCGCCCACCGCGCGACATCATCGAGCTTCGCTAAGAGAAAGTGTCCCGGCCCTACTTCCACGCTAAACCTCCGCGCTTCCAAACATACGCATAACCGATGCCGAGAACGACGATAAAAACCGCCATCTCGAGCAGACCGAAGAGTTTGAGTGCGTGCAGCTCGACCGCCCACGGATAGAAGGATGCCGCTTCAACATCGAAGACGACGAAGAGCATCGCAATAAGGTAGAAGCGAACCGGGAAACGCCCCGATACCGAAGAGGTCGGTTCGACACCGCATTCATAGGCTTCGAGTTTGAGTGGATTGGGCTTTCGCTGCGCGAGCAACCCGGGAAGCACCGTGAAGAGCAAGGCTGCAGCGAGCGCGACTGCCAGAAAGATCGCGACCGGTAGGTACGGATTCATTGCAAGCCGAGGTTTTTGGCGAGCCCCCCAGGGAACCCTGGCGAACGGCGGCGTATCGTCGTAAATATGCAGCGCACGCTCGTCATCGCCTTACTGGTTCTTACCGCGATCGGCAGCAGTTGCTCGCCGCCGCCAAATGTCGTAGGCGTCCAATCCTATGGCACGATCGTCGGCCGCGTTCTCGACGCGACGACCAATCGGCCGATCCCCCAAGCGCTCGTTTCGGTGGGATCGCTCTATACGGCGAGCGCCGATAAGGAGGGTGGCTTCGTCCTCGCCGGGGTGCCGATCGGCAACCAAGTGGTGCAGGTACACGCACCGGGCTATACCTTCGTTACCAAGCACGTCTTCGTGTTGCAGAACAAGACGGCGAACGCTCGCTACCTCCGTTTGGTGCCGGCGGCCCTGCCGGCGGGCGAGGCGACCCTCCCGCCGCCGGGAACGCCGAGCCCCAGCCCCGAGCCCTCGGCGAGCGCATCGCCGGGCGCGAGCGCCGCACCCATGGCGAGCCCGACCGACAGCGTACCGACGCCGGCGAGTTCGGCAACGCCACGGTAAGCAGGCAGTAACGCTGCGGCAGCACCATGGTAGGATGATGTCGCGATGAGTGCAGAGACAATCGACGGGCGCCTCGCGCACCTCGAGGGCGCATACGACCAGATCAGCGATCGCTTGAACGGCTTCGACCAGCGCTTTGCGTCGCTCGAAGGCAAGATCGACGGTTTACGCACGGAGATGAACCACCGCTTCGCAACGATCGACGCACGCTTCGCCGCGATCGAACGCCGCTTTTCGAGTTTCGACCAGAAGTTCAACCTCATCTTCGGGCTTATCGCAATCTCTATTTTGATTCCGTTGCTCGAACGCTACCTGCTTCACTGAAGCACGATATCGAGTGCTACCTCCACCGTGCCGCCGATGACCGGATCCAGCCGTGTGACCGCCATGCCGAAGGCGTGCCGGTCGATCGTACAGGTTGCGTGATAGATTGGGTCTGCGGCGCTGCCGGAGATCGTGACATTCAAGCGTTCGGGCTGCGTGACACCGTGAATGGTGAGATCCCCGTCCATCGTAAACGCCTTCGGCCCTTTCGCCAAAATCTTCGTACTCCTAAACCTCCACGTCGGGTATCGCCGAACATCGAAGAACTCGGCACCACGCAGCGCTTTGTCGCGGTCGGGGGCATCGGTGTGCACCGCTCGTGGATTCAGTCTCGCCGACACATCAAGCGGCACGAGCGAGCCAAGGGTGAGGACGACCGTACCACTTGAAATAGGCACCGTTCCCGAAACATGTTGCACGAAAATGTGTTGGACGGTGAACGTTGCAGTTGATTTGCCGGGATCGATTTGGCGCGTTACGGTTGTATCGGCGAGCGCAACCGAAGCGCTCGCGAGAAACATCAGCAGCGTGACCGCCGCGCACTTTGAACGAATCGAATGCATCAGATCGCTTTCGTAAACTGAAGGTTGAAGGTCTGCGTGGGTAGCGGCGAGCCCTGAATAACCTCTTCGAGCGTGACGCGGCTATCCTCGCCGAGCCCGTATCCGAACAGCAGCACGCCGTCTCGCAAAAAACCATTGCTTGGATCCTGGGTGCCCTCGTAACGCCCGAGTATGTAGAGCCGAGGCGTAAGCTGGTATCGTACTTGCGCGAAGCCGCCGCTGGAGGCGCAGCCGGAAACGAAGGCAACACCGCAATGTGAATCCCAGCCGGTCTGTAGCACCGTGTCGACTGCAAAGCGCCCCCATTGGTTATAGACGGCACCGTAGCCGACCCGGTTGAATGTGTCGAGCGTTCCATCCGGGGTCGGCCGCACACCGGCGTAACGATAGCCGGTGAGCACGAACGCCCCAAAGGCATCCTGCGCAACGAGCATCGTATCGGTGCCGGTCGTCGGCAATCCGCTCTGACGGTCGTGCCCGGGGCCGGCGAATATCTGCGCGTTGAAGCCGCGCACCGGGTCGCCGACGCTCAACCGAGCGCCGATCTTCGGATCGAAAAAATTGAAGGTATTGCTCCCAACGGTCTGCGTGAAGAGCGCGTACCCTTGATAGCTTTCGCGAAAGCTCTCCGGGTCGACGGGCAAAGGAAGCGTGAACGAACCCGCTTGCAGATAGACGGGAATCCTCGCCTGCCACGGATTGAGGCGATCGTTCACCCAAGCATCGCGCATAAGGCCATGCTCGCCGCCATCGACGACATACTGCTCGACGTAATACGCCGCGCGCGAGCCGATGGCGCCGGTGGTAAACAGTTCGATCTCATCGACGATCGCTTTGGGCAACCCCGCGCCGTTGCTGCCCGGGCCTTGGTTGGCGCTGGACGCGACCAGGTTCATATTGCCCATTCGCTTGCGGCCCGGTGATCGTTGCGGGCGTGTACGACGTCGGAGAGGTGCCGCTTTGGATCGCGACGGCTTTGCACCCGGTCGTCAACGCATCGGCCATCTCCGCGCCGAACAACTGCGCGAGCAGCGGCTCGTGCAACGGCAACATCGCTAACGTCCCACCGGAGGTCGCTTCGACGATTCCCCGGGCAGGCCAGGTGAGCATCGCGACATTGCCCGCTGCAGCGCTGGTTGTAAACGCGACCGTAGGTTCACCGTGCTGATCGGTGAGCTTTCCCGTACAACTTAAAGCGGTCGTTGGCGGAGTCATATCGGTGATGAGAAACGCGAAGACACTCGCCGTCGGGAGGAGTTCGCATGGCCTCGCAGGAGATACCCTCGTGATGAAGCCACAGCAGAGCCTTTATGCCCTCGCCGTTCTTGCGCTGGTCGTCGGCCTCGCCGCCTGTGGCGGTGGTGGAAGCAGCGGTCCGAGCCCCATCCCCGGTGGGGGTGGTGGCGGTTCGAGCCCAACCCCGGTGTCTAGCCCGGTGAGCACCCCCGGTTCGCAGACGACCGATGCCTCGGGCGTGGTCGTGGATGATGCCACCGGCCAGCCGCTCGCGGGCGTGCCGGTCAAACTCATGCCCTGGGGGCCGTGCGGGGCTACCCCCGCGCCGTCGTCCATCACCCCGGAGAACGACGGCTGTCCGACGCCGCTCCCGAGTCCGCAGGCCACCACCAACCCGCAGGGGCAGTTCGTGCTCAACGGCGCGCCCAACGGCCACTACCTCCTCGTCATCGGCACCGATAGCACGAACGACACCGATCCCGTGCAGGCGACCGTTCACGATAACGTGACGCTCACCGGTGGGAATCAGACCCTCCTCGCGCCGGTGCTGCCGCCCGTGCCGACGATCACGCCGCAGCCCTGGGAGATCAACGGCGAGTATCGTTTGGCGACGTTGAATCCCACGAGCGAGACGCCGTGCTTCGTCGATTGGCAGCAAGAGCGGGCCGCGAATAACCTGCCCGCAGGAAGCATCGACGAATGGCTGTTGGAAAACGTGCGGGCGTTTAACACGTATCGCCAGAACCCGAACTATGCCAACGCTCCGTGGCCGGGAAATGCGTTTGGCGTTCTTACGACCGGAAACGAAGGCGGAGGTGGAACGAATTGCCAGCAAGATATTGCTCCCGTCTTTCCGCCAACGCCGTATGGTTACGCGATGGATACCCGAACGATATGGTTCGCCGGACAGTTCGTAGTCTTTAGCGCCTTCGGCGGAACGAATAACGAATCCACGGGAAGCGTTGAGTTTCCCATCGACCCACGCTCGTTCACCGATCCGAACGTGCCGACCTGGCCGTAAATAAACGGCGCGATATAAAAAACCGGAGTTTTGCGCTCCGGTTCTTTTTTATGCGATGTTAAATAACGGTTTTCGTTCCACTAAGCGTTGTGCGAACCGAACAATGGGGAACCGCGCCAGAGTAGGTTGTCGTGGCCGTTGTGCTAACGAGCCAAATCGTTCCAGACCCGGTACGGGTGACCACCTCTTGGCCTGATGTTTGGGTGGTGATTGTTCCGGTCGATGGTGACGAGAGCATGAATTTATATGATGTAGTGCTCGTCTGTCCTCCCGAGGTTCCAAAGCCGCAACCGCCGCTGCCGCTGGAGGTTCCCGGTGGAGCGGTACACGAGCCGCCGATAAAATCGCATGAATAGGCAGCGACCTGCACCGGAACGAGCCCGCTTCCCGGCCCTGGGGTTCCCGACGGCGCGGGAGAAGCGGCAATCGTGACCGTGCAACTCCCCGGATTCGATCCCGGAAGCACCGGAATGAGGATTTGCGCGCCTGCGTTGCCAGGATACGAAAGCCCGAGTGATGCGACGTCGGTACACACTCCAGCATTAGGTGCATACGTCGGCGTGCTCGTACTCGAACTGCCGGGGACGTAGGCGATGATCGGCGCTTGCGCGGCAGGCGAACCGTTCTGCAATACGCAGCCGGTCGGATCGACGGTGTATGGCCCGCCAACGGCGTGTTTCAGCAGCGCGAGCG
>JBMFXH010000062.1:0-10605 GCA_049964475.1 Vulcanimicrobiaceae bacterium | reverse complement strand
CGAGTAGGCAAGATCTGTCACGCCGAGTAGGCAAGATCTGTCACGCCGAGTAGGCAAGATCTGTCACGCCGAGTAGGGCGCTTCAGCGCCCGTATCGAGGCGCCGCTAATGGAGTCGGATGAGGACCTTTTCTTCGGCCACCGGAGCGGTCGGCGCTACGTCGGCGAGTTCGCGCATCGCGGCGTCGCGCGGCGGCGCGGGCATCGCAGCAAAATCGGGGATTGCACCGGCGGCGAGCTTCGCGCGGTAATCGGCGATCGCGACGTGGAGCGCTTCGATCGCTCGCTGCGGATAGTCTTTCTTCTTCTCGGGGTAGCCGTCGAGCGCCGCTTCGATCTCCGCGGTGCTCAGCGCTTCGGCTGCATCGATCGTGCGCCCGCGCACGAGATCGACGACCAAACTACAGGTCGCGGTGCCGAAACCACATCCGGTTGTAAAATAGGAGATATCCTCGATGACCGCGCCGGGGCCGACCTTGAGGAAGAAGTTATACATGTCGCCGCATGAATCGCTGAAATACTCACCGCTCGCGGTTGCATCTTCCATCGTGCGGAACCCGCGACGCTCTTCGACGAGCTTTTGAAATTTCGGAAAATCCACGGTCGTACGTTCGCTTTCTTTTATGGAGCTGCGGCGGCGGTCGCCGAACGAACCTCAAACCGGCACTCACGCCCGCCGGTTGCAATCGATTCGGTCTGCGCGTGCTCGCCGATGGTTTCATCGATGACGCGATGGATCACGCTGCAGACCTCAGGATTCTCCTTCGAGACCTCCGAGTACGGGCAATGATGCTCGCGTAATTCGACGCCGCCCTCGATGAGATTGACCGTCGCCGAGACCCCTTGCTCGCGCAAGACGTCACCGAGCTGTGCGGCTCGTTCGTGCGCGTTATCGCCGGTAATCCGCTCGCGTACTTTCGCAAGCGTTCTGTTGGCGATACCTTCGAAAAGGCGCTCGACCGCCTCGGGGCCATGCTGCTCGCGCAGCTCCCGCAGGACCGCCGAGAGCATACGGTCGTAGGCCTGCGGAAAATACCGATCGGCGAGCGGAGTGAGGGAGAACTCGAGGGTCGGCTTGGTCGGTCCTCGGCGCACGGAGCGCTCGACGACAAGGCCGTCACGTTCGAGAACGATGAGTTGCTGGCGCACGGCATTCGGCGAGAGGTTGAAGGAGGCAGCGAGGTCCGCCGCCGAGGCGCTCCCGCGCCGGCGCAGCTCCTCAACGATCCGCCCTCGGGTACTTTGGAAGAAACGATCTGCGTGCATCTGCACCGGATTCTAGCACGTGCGACCTAGATAGTAAAGTTTTTCCTTGACTTTCTAGGAAAGCGAGGCTACGATAACCCGAGAGCTTAGACAGCACGCATTGAAAGATCTGGAGTAGGTTGGCAGTGAGCGAAACCATGGGTTTACGCGTCGCAGGGTTGCGCGCGACCGTTGAAAACACCGAGATTCTCCGCGGCATCGACCTCGTCGTCGAACCCGGCAAGATCCATGCCCTGATGGGCCCGAACGGCAGCGGAAAATCAACGCTCGCCCTCTCGCTCGCCGGGCATCCGCACTATCAAGTCACCGCCGGAAGCGCGACGCTCGACGGCACCTCGCTGCTCGACCTCTCTCCGGAGAAGCGCGCCCGCGCCGGTCTCTTCCTTTCGTTCCAATACCCCGCCGCCATCCCCGGGGTGAAGGTCGCGAACTTTCTTCATGCCGCCCGCCAGGCAGTGCGACCCGGCTCGCTCGCCCCCGCGGCGTTCCGCGCGATGCTCGTCGAAAAGATGGAGATTCTCGGAATGGATCCATCTTTTATGGGCCGCTATCTCAACGACGGTTTCTCCGGCGGTGAGAAAAAACGCCTCGAGATGCTGCAGATGGCGATGCTGGCGCCGAAATACGCGATCCTCGACGAGACCGACTCCGGGCTCGATGTCGATGCACTTCGGGCGGTCGGCGACTCCATCGCCGCTCTGCGCGCAAGCGAAGAGGGCCGCCAAGCGGGCATGCTGATCATCACCCATTATCCGCGTATTCTCAAACACGTTACTCCCGACGTCGTCCACGTGATGATGGATGGGCGCATCGTCCTGACCGGCGGCCACGACCTTGCCGAGCGCATCGAACGCGAGGGCTACGACGGCATTCGCGATGAGGTCGGTGCGCGTGCCTGAAGGCCTCCTCGCCCCGCCGACGCGCGATCGTCTTCATAGCGCGGCGAACGCCGCCGACGAACGCATTCTCTCGCACGTCGCGCGCGCCCGCGCGCTCGATCTTTATCTCACCAACGCGTCCGGGCGCGCCCGCCCGAACCGCCGCTGGAAGATCGATCTCGACGCGCTCGCCTTCGATCCGATTTCCACTGAGGCCGCGAAGCATACCGTTGATTTCTCCGGCTCGTTTGGCCGTGCAATCGCACTTCCGCTCGCGACCGCCGCACGCGAGCATGCTGAAACGCTCGCGCATATTACGCGACGCATCGACATCGAGCGTTCGAAATTCGGTGCGCTCGCCCTCGGATTGAGTTCCTTCGGAGCGCTCGTGCACGTGCCGGCGGATTACGATGTCGCCGAACCGATCGTTATCAGCTATCGCATCGATGCAGCCCCGGCGTTCCCGCGCACGCTCGTTTTCCTCGAGCCCGGCGCTCGTGCCACCGTCATCGTCGAGTTCGTCAATCCGACCGGCGCGTTCGTCGTCGGAACCAGCGAACTCATCGTCGAAGAGCGCGCGCAACTCCATTATGCCACCGCGCAACGGGTCGATACCGGTTCCGTCGCAATCGAGTGCGCGCTTTCGCACGTCGGTCGCGACGGGTCGATCGCTCTGGCGAGCGCGGATTTCGGCGACGGGCTCATCGTGCGCGATCGCGATACCTCGCTCGATGCCTCGGGCGCGCGATTAGAGCAGAACGCGATCTTCCTCCCGACCGGGAACGGGCATCTCGATGTCGCCGCGACCGTCCGTCACGTCGCCGGGAACACCTCCTCGCAAACCGTCGTCAAAGCGGCCGCCGGAGATAGCGCGATCGCTCGTTTTCTCGGCAACATCGTCATCCTTCCCCACGCTGCCGGAAGCGATGCCTCGCTCCGCGACGACGCGCTGATTCTCGGGCCGAAAGCCCATATCGACTCCGTCCCGGCATTAGAGATCGCCTGTAACGACGTGAAGGCGTACCACGGCGCGACGATCGGGGCGATCGATGACGAGCAGATCTTCTATCTTCGCTCGCGCGGACTCGACGAAACCGAGGCGCGCCGTACGATCGCCTTGGGATTTTTTGAACCCGTCGTCGATGCATTTCCCACCGCAGCCTTGCGCGATGCGCTGACGCAGCGAATCGTCGAAACGCTACGATGAGCGGCACGGCGAGCGCGATCGTCACCGGCGAACGCGACGTGCGCGCGGATTTTCCGATCCTCGGAGAACGAACTTCGCACGGGAAGCGCCTCGTCTATCTCGACTCCGCGGCGACCTCGCAGAAACCCACCGTCGTCATCGATGCAATCGATCGTTACTATCGCGAATACAACGCGAACATCCATCGCGGTGTGTACGAAATCGCCGCCCGGGCTACCGACGCCTTTGAGGAATCACGCGCGAAGGTTGCGCGCTTTCTCAACGCCGGTGAGTCGGCGGAGATCATTTGGACGCGTAACGCAACCGAAGCGATCAATCTCGTTGCGTGGAGTTGGGGCGGGGCGAACCTGCGCGCCGGCGACGTTATCGTCGTCTCCGAGCTCGAACATCACTCCAATCTCGTTCCTTGGCAGTTGCTCGCCGAACGCACCGGAGCACGTCTGCGCTTTATTCCCGTTAACGACCGCGGCGAGTTACAACTCGATACGCTCGACACGTTGCTGGAAGGCTGTGCCCTCGTAGCAATCGCGCATGTCAGCAATACCTTAGGCACGATACTTCCGGTCGCCGAGATCGTCGCACGCGCGCACGCGGTCGGCGCCGTCGTCCTCGTCGACGGGGCGCAGGCCGCGCCGCATATGGCGGTCGACGTTCGCGCGCTCGATGCCGATTTCTACGTGCTCTCCGCACATAAAATGCTCGGCCCTACCGGCATCGGCGTCCTCTACGGAAAGCGCGCCCTGCTCGACGCGATGCCGCCGTTTTTGTCGGGCGGCGATATGATTCGCAGCGTTTCCTACCAACGCTCGACCTTTAACGAGCTGCCCTGGAAGTTCGAGGCCGGAACCTCGAATATCGCCGATGCGATCGCCTTCGGGAGTGCGATCGATTATCTCACCGCCTACGGTATGGAGAGCGTCCGCGCCCACGAGCGGGCATTGCTTGCCTACGCCTTCGAGCGGTTGGCGCCGCTCGAAGAGCGCGGCCTCGCACTCTACGGCCCGCACGACCCGGAGCGCAGCTCGGGCGTCATTTCGATGAACTTCGCCGATATTCACGCCCACGATCTCGCCTCGATCCTCGATACCGAGGGCATTTGCATTCGCGCGGGACATCATTGTACGATGCCGCTGATGGACCGTCTCGATCTCGCCGCAACCGCACGCGCCTCGTTCTACCTCTACAACGATCGTAACGACGTCGATGCACTCGTCGCCGGCTTGGAGAAAGCGGCCACGATCTTCCGGCTTACCTAGAGAAAAAACGATGGACGATTTTTATCGCGATTTCATTCTCGACCACTACCGTAACCCACGGAACTTCGGACACCTCCCCGAACCCGATGCGGTCGCCGAAGATCGCAATCCGCTCTGCGGAGATGAGATGCGCGTCGAGATCGCCGTCGACGATGCCGGGAACGTCAGCGACATTCGTTTCTCCGGCAAAGGCTGTGCGATTTCGCAGGCCTCCGCTTCGATGTTGATCGAAAGCGTGAAGGGAAAATCGCTCGAAAGCATTCTCTCACTCGGCGAAGCGAGCGTGTTGGAAAATGTCGGCATCGATATCAGCCCGACGCGGATGAAGTGTGCGATGCTCGGGCTGGGGGTTCTGAAGAGCGCGGCGCTCGCCGGGCTCGCTAAGGTAGAGCCGGAGTAGCCGAAGTCGCCGCGTGCGAGAGGATGACGGCGCGTCCGCTCCGCTCGCCAACCAAGAAGGTCATCGTGTAATGCTTGACGCCGACGATAATCTGCGCGGTGACGCTCTGCGCGCCGTTCGCTGTCGGAACGCTGGCGACCGAACCGATCTGTAACGTCCCGTCGATGAAGGTATCGGGGCTACCGCTTGCAAGCAATGCGCCCGCCCCCGCACTATCGCCGCGCGCGAGATCGGCGAGATAGACGCGCACGACGGCGCGCGCTGCCGCGCCGCCGATCGCCGGAGCGGGCGACGCGCTTGGGGGCGTCTTCCGAACGGCCGGCGACTTCTGCTTCTTCTCGACCGTCCGCGGTGTCGCACGCGGTGTCGCAGCGGCCTTCGCAACCGGCTTCGGCGTCGCGCTTGGCTCCGCGCTCGGCGTTACCGAAGGGACGGGGCTCGCCGACGGTGAGGGTTTCGTCCTCGGCGTCGCGGTCGTTTTCGGGCTGGGCGTGGGCTTCGGCGTGGGGGTCGTCTTCGGCGTCGGCGTGGAGACCGGCGCAAGCGTCGGCGTCTCGGTCGGTACCGGCGAGATACTCGGAACGCTCGTCGGCAGATGCGCGTGCATCGCCGTCAGGCGCCCGGCAAGCCCGCCGATCGCGAGCCCGGCGAGCACGACTAAAAGGCCGAGAAGTAGGACCGGCATCCAACCGCCTCCCTCGGGAGGCTGTTCGCGACGGCGACGGTTTGAAAGATCGTTCATGACGCTATAGCGCGGAAGTACGCGCTGCGGGCAGGCTGATCCTCGATTTGACGGCGAAGTATTCTCGCGTGATCCACGTGAGGGTTCCGCTCGACCTCAACGCCATCGCCGACGGCGATGCCAGTGCGTTCGCCCTCGCGACTCCGCTCTCGCTCTTACAGATCCTTGCGCTCGCCGTGCGCCAGAGTATCGGCGAACGCGCTCCGCGCGATCTCTTCGAGCGCAACTTCGAGCGAACGCTTGCTGCACTCGATTCCGGCGATATCACGGTTACCGTCGATGGGCGAGAATGCCGGAGACTCGATGAAGTCATCGTCTGCGGTACCAACGCATCGGTACGTTTTTTTCTCAGTCACGCGCGCCTCGCGGCGCTCGCCTCGCTTTTTCGTTAGCGCTACGTGCCGGCTCAGCAGCTCGCGCTCTCGGCAGTACTTCGAGAGGCCTTCACGCGCTTACGGAATCGTTGGCGCGGAACGCTCGCCGTCACGGCGATCGCCTGCATCGCCGGCCTTGCGATCTCGCACGCTCCGCTCCGGCCGCTCGTCGCTCAGAGTGCCGCGCAACTCATCGTGCTTCCGCTTGTCGCAAGCTTCATCTACCTCTGGGTGACCGATCTTCCCGACGATTCCCCGCGCCCGCTCGGGGCGGTACTCGAACGCCTGCTCGAACGTTCGTGGGCGGTGATCCTCATCGACCTCGTGCTCTCGCTGATCCAATCGCTGACGACGGTGCCGAGCATGATCCTTTGGGACTTGCTGCTCGTTCCGCTCCTCGCCGCGACGATCTTCGCCGATATCGCCGCGACGCTGGATTTCCCGCTCTCGGCGTTCGCGATCTTCCCGCATGCGGTCGCGCGCTCGGTTTTCCTGGCGATGCACGCGCGCAACTTCGGGCGTATGTGCCTGCTACTCGCCGCGGAGTTCGGACTCCAGGCAATACTCTTGGAGATCGCGCTCGTTCTCCCGCACGGACTCCGCGCCAACGGAACGCTGCTGCTCGCAATTATCGCACAAGTCGCTCTGGCAGCAGTGGCGGCGCGCATGTTCGTCGAAGCAACTTCCTCGCATCCATGAAACGCATCGTCGCCGCGCTCTTCTCCGTTCTCTTGCTCGGCGCGCACGCCCCCACGCACTGCTCTTCCGCGCTCTCGCGCTTCCACGGCGAGGACGCATACACCATCGACGGCCGCAACGTGATGACGGTGGTGTACGACGGAACGCAGAGTCTTCGGGTAAGCCGCGTCGGGGCTGACCTCCGCTTCGAGAACGTTATCGATTACACGAAGACGCTCGGTTCGCGCGTGCATCGCAAGACCGCGCGCGTCGTGCGCATCCTCACCCCCGATCTCCGCGAGATTCGTACCTCGCTCAACCAAGACGAAGACTCGCTCTCGTTGCTCGACCAGCCCTTTGCCGCGCGGATCGACGGCAAGACGCTCGCCGCACTCGCCGGACTCACGCAATCGATTCCCTTTACCGCTTCCTCGCCGCTGGGGGGCGCGCCGCTGCACGGCAGCCTCCGCACCGCCGGCTCGCTTACAACCCCTCCCACCGGCGGCGTCCGCGTCGCGTTCACCGCGTCGGGTCCGATGCGCGGCCCACTCCCCGAGCTCCCGACGGCGAGCATCGACGGTAAGATCTCGCTCGTCGGCACCGCCGAATACGATGCCGCCGGCGCGCTACTGCGCTTGCGCAGCCGCTTGCGTATTACCGGGCTCCTCGCCGCTTCCGGGCAGAGCGGCCCGATCGAGATTCTCTTCGTGCGACGTTTCGCACCCGATTGTTCGCCGGCCCCGGAGAGCTCCGCATCGCCAAAACCAACATCTTCGCCGTAAGCACTCGCAGGCGCGCAAAGCCGTAAACGCGGGAAACCGGCGCGCTCGCCGTGAAACCGTCTTCCGGGCCGCGGCGGTTGGGGAGATCATATGATCGCCTACGCGCCGCCGATGAGGGAGATTCCGTTGCTACCTGCGGTCGGGAGGGCGCGTGTCGCGGGCGATGGCTCGCCTGCAGCGGCGTCGGCATTCATCCCGAGCACGTCGACCTTCGATCGTATCGTGAGCGATTATCAACGTCGTCTCTATGGTTTCGCCCTTCGCATGACGGGCAACCGCGAGGACGCCGAAGAGATCGTTCAGGATGCCTTCGTGCGAGCATTCCGTGCCCTCGGAAAGATGGGCGAAGAGCAGCGGCGCGATCTGCGTCTGCAGCCCTGGCTCTATACCATCGCCCTCAACGTCACGCGTAACCGCCTGCGCAGCAAGAAACCACCGAGCGTTGCGATCGACGCGCTCGCCGATCCCGATGCGTTGCTACGCGATGCCGGTGACCGACCCGTCCAGCCCGAGACGGTCGTCGAGCGGAACGACGAAGTGGCGATGGTGGAGCGAGCACTCCTCTCATTGCCGACCCATCTCCGCGCCGCCGCGACCCTCCGATTTATCGACGGGCGCAGCCACCCGGAGATCGCCGAGATTCTCGGCCAGCCGATCGGGACCGTGAAATCACACGTCCACCGCGCGGTCCGTATTCTCCGCAAGATACTCGGCCCGCAGTTGGGCCGATTCGTTAAGGATACCGATGAGGAGTTGAGCGATGCGCTGTCGTGATGTCGACGCTATGTGGGACGAAGTCCGTGGCGACGGGACCGCGACGCTCAACGAAGCCGTTCACACCCATGTCGACGCCTGCCCGACTTGCAACGAAGCCTACCGGCAATACGAGGTGCTCGCGCACAAGCTCCAATCGCTTTCCGACCCCGAGCCGACCTGCGATCTCGCGCGGAAGGTCGTCGAGCACATCGCGCAGTTACAACGTCGCGAACGCCTCGACCCGATCCATCTCGTCGTCGTCGATTCGCCGATCGGCCGTCTCTATATCGGCCACCGCGAATCGCGTATCGCCTACGTCGGCATCGATTTAGGCGAGCATTTCGACGAGGTCGTCGCACGGGTCGAACGCCGCCTGCGCCGCCCCGTCGATCGCGCCGATCTGCCGCCCGCGCTACAGGCGTCGATCGCGAAGTTCTTCACCACCTGGCAGGTCGATGCGTCGACGGTCGATATCAGCGATCTCACGCCGTTCGAGCAAGCGACGCTTCGTGCGACGGTCGAGATTCCGCCCGGCGAGGTGCGCTCGTACGGCTGGCTCGCCAAACAGATCGGTCGTCCGAGTGCCGCACGCGCCGTCGGGCGCGTGATGGCGCGGAACCCGATACCCATTCTCGTGCCGTGCCATCGCGTGGTCGATGCGACCGGTGCGCTCCATCGCTACGGTTACGGCGTCGAGCTCAAGGCGCGCCTGCTCGCAATGGAGGGCTACCACCCGGCGCACTAGCATGCCGAGCCGTAGAGGTCGGTTACGAGGGGAAAACCAGGGAACGGCGCGCGCGGCGCTAACCTAGAACGCCGTGAGCAATCGCGTGCTCGTCACGGGCTTCGAGCCCTTTGGCGGTGAAAAAGTAAACCCCAGCGAGTTGGTCGCACGCAGCCTTGACGGCCGCCTCATCGCGGGGCGTCCGATCTCCGTTGCGATTCTTCCGGTGGAGACACGCTCGCTCCACGACCGCCTCGAACTCCTTCGCCTCGAAGAGGAACCCGAGATCGTTCTGCTGCTGGGGCAGGCGGGCGGGCGAAGCGCTCTCGCGCTGGAACGCGTCGCGGTCAACGTCCTCGATTTCGAAATCCCCGACAACGTCGGCGTCCTGCGGAAAAACGAGCCGATCGCGCGCGGCGGGCCCGACGCCCGTCTCTCCAATCTCCCGTTCGAGAAAATCGTCGCCGCCTGGGCAGAGATCGGCGTTCCGGGCTACGTTTCGAATTCGGCGGGTACGTTCATCTGCAATCAGGCGCTCTACGAATTACTCGCGCTCACCGAGACGGCGTCCTCGCCGGTGCTCGTCGGCCTCGTCCATCTCCCGTTTCTTCCGGCCCAAGCAATCGCTGCGGGCCCGGAGACCCATCCCTCGATGTCCTTCGAACTGATGAAAAAAGGCGTCGAACAAATCATCGAATGCATCGTGCCGTGGATTGAAAACCGCGGTGCGGAGAGCGCCGCACAACCACGCGAGCGTACCTCGCGCATGTGGATACCTCGCGGAGTGAAGGAAGCAGAACGCTGAAAGACACAGAGAGGCAGCTCGCCATCGCTGCAATACCCGACGTACACGGGCACGCGAAGGGCGAACACCGTGCATTTTCCGAAGAGCGACCGCTGCCGTACAGCGCCCGGATGCTTTTCCTGTGGTTCTATCATGCCTGTCGGCGTGGCTCGCCGCGTTTCCTCATGGTGAGCGACCACGTAAATTTTCTGACGTTTGAGGACCCCGGCGCGATCAACACGGTGCGTCGCGCGCTCAAACTCGCGCTCGCCGGCGATGTATACGGCGCCGCAGAGACGGCGGTCGTCGATGTCGCACACGCAACGATCGTCTCCGAGGCACTGCGCCGCGGAATGCGTTTTTCCATCGGCGCCGAGGTCGATAACGACCCGCGCTCCCGCCCCGACGTCGCCAACATTATCGATGCGATGCGCCCCGACGGTATCATTCGCTCGATTCATTTCGTCCCGATCGAGCATCCGGAAAAGGGTGCGGACTGGCTCTGGCCGTTCGACAATCCGGAGTTCGCCCATCTCCTCGACGCCGTCGGCGCGGAGCGACTCTGGGAACTCTATACGCAGCGTCTCTTCGAAGATATTGCAACGCTACCGACCCATATCGTCGGGCACTTCTACGTTGCGGCGACCTTCGGTGCGTGGCCCGCGCCCGCCAAACTCGAGGAATACGAAGATCGTCTGCTGGAGATCTGCAAGGATCGCGGCATCGCCGTCGAGATCAACGTGCGTTTTCTCTATCGCG
>JBMFXH010000061.1:0-10614 GCA_049964475.1 Vulcanimicrobiaceae bacterium | reverse complement strand
ACTCCATGCGCGACATAGTAAAAGAGCTGGGCTCGCAGATACGAGTCCAGCTCTTTTACTATCGACGCCGTGCGCCGATACCGCTTCGATTTAGAACTTCGTCGAGAGGATGAAGCGATAGGTTGCCGGCCCGAGCACATTGCCGACGGTCGCCGCTTGCGAACCGTTGACGAGCGGCACGGGAACGCCGCCTCCATAGACCGGGAAGAGACCGTTATAGGCGTTGAAGATGTTGTCTCCGGAGATCTGGAAGTCGAAGCGTTTGTTAATCGGCACGCGCACGGTTACGTAGCCGATACCGAAGGGCGCACGGTTCAACGAGTTGTTGTTCCCGTAGAGCGTATCGCCGAGTGCGGCGTAGAGGCCGCCTTTAGAGCGGAAGTTGAGTTCGAGGTTCGCCTGCGCGTACGGCAAGCGCGTATTCATCGAACCGATCGTGCTGCCGTACCCAATGCCGCCGCCATTGAAGTTCTGGTTGGCGATGACGTTGAGGTTTTGGTTCTGCGTGCAATTCGGCCCCGGGGTCGAGCAGTAGAAGTATTGCGGCAGATTGTACACATACCCGCGCGAGAGATCGCCTTCGAGTTCGTAACCGAGTCCGACGTGGGGAAGGCTACGTAAGCCGACTTCGATTCCCTGGAAACGTGCATTGCTTAAGTTCACGTTCGATTGATAGAAGACCGGTGCATTCGCCGGAACCGGTGCGCCGCCGTTGGTGCACTGTACCTGTGGGCTCGCACAGGTGTACGGGCTCGGGTACGTTTGGCCGAAGAACTTGTTAAACAAGTTCGTTTGGTAGAGATCGACGGTTGCTACCGAAGCGGCCTTCGGCATGCGGAAGCTCGCGCCGAGATCGAACCCGTAGGCAGTCTCGGGTTTGATGCCGCCGTTATTGGTCTTCAAGGTCGCGACGCCGGTCGAGGAGCTATAGGTCGCCGTCGGGCTCGCGATCTGACTGAGTAACAAGAGATACGGCGGAGCGATCGCCGAGCCGATCGAGAGACGGACCGCCGTATTGGAATTCGGGCGATACGTCAGCGCGAAACGGTCGTCGAAATGCGTATTGGTCGTCGAACCGAACGTCACGTTCGATCCGTTTATCGCGCAGTTCGAGAAGCCGAACGCGAACGGACACGAGACCGGGTAGGTGCTGTTGTAGATGTTCTCGTAGAGCGTCGCATAGCCGCTCAGTTTCGGATTGATGCGGAAGTGGCCGCGCAGCGTAAACGTCGTGAACTTCTGCGCCGATCCGGTCGGGAGATTGACGCTGGTATACGAGCTCTTCGAATACGAGGTCGTCGTCGAAACGGTTTGGTCGACCCCGAAGCTCAGCGTGTTGCTGCCGATCGGGTGGAGGTAAAGGAACGAAATGCCCGAGAGGGCGTCTTGCTCGGTCTGCAGGTAGGTGCTCTTCACCCCAAGCATGACCGGGGTGCCGTTATAGAAAATCGGCGCCGCCGAGCAAACGTTGTTGGTGATTTTTCCGGGGCATGAAGAGCCATAGAGCGTCTGCATTTCTAAACTCGGCGTGCCGTTGGGGTTACCTTCGGTGACCTGCCGCAGGATCGAGGCATGATAGTAGCGCGCGAGGACCGTGTCGCGGCCGAGCGTCGAGCGAATCTCTCCCTGCAGAATCGGTTCGTTATTGATCTCTTGGTCCGTGCCGCCGGTATGAAGATAATTCACACCGAGACCACCCGCTGCGAGGCTTCCGGTATATCCGGCGAGCGGCGCAAAGGTACCCAGAGTAAGATTTCCGGTGTTGCCGTTTTGATCGGCAAAGGTCTGCGAGCCGAGATAGCTCACCGTTGCGGTCGTTGCTTCGGAGAGTTTATAGCGAAACTTCACCAGCTCGGCGGTCTGGGTGTATTGTCCTTGCACGTTATAACAGCAAGCGACGAGCGGATAGATCGTCTGAATGCTCGATGAGGTTCCTGGGATCGTCGTATAGGTGCTCGCACCGTTGAACGCGTTGATCGATTTCCCAAGCCCGGTGTCTATCGATCCGGAGGGATCGTAATAGACCTGCTGGTTGTTGAGCACGGAAGGATCGTCGATCGTTGCGACGTCGAAGACCAGGCCTAAGCGATCGACCGTATCGGAGAATCCGAAATTCGAGAACGTGCCGCCATGATTGGTAACGCCGAGGTCGATATCCGGGGTCGGTTTATAGGTCGGATCTTTCGTGCGGAAGTTCAACGTACCACCGATTGCGTAGTTGACCGGAACGGTAGCTCCGGGCCCCTTCACCACTTCGGTGTTCGAGAACATATAGGCGTTGAGGAACGTGGTGACATAGTCGCCGTAGGTTCCCACCGAGAGCGGGTGTCCATCGATGAGCGTCGCGGTCTCGAACGAACCGGCGCCGCGAATATCGGGCACCGTGATCGAGCCGGGAACGGCAGCATTCGCGCTGCTCGACGGAAAGGATATCTGCACGCCCGGCACCTGGCTGAGCACGCGCGTCACCTGAACCGCACCTTGATTTTCGTAGGTCGCCGAGGAAACGACGTTGACCGCCGCCGGCGTGGTGTTAAACGTTCCGCGGCCGACGGCACGAACCGTGGCGATCGTCCGCAACGATGAAAACGTCGCCGCATGCATCGTCACGACAACGCTCTGGCTCTGCCCGGCAACGACGGTATAGTCGGTGTCGGTTGCCGTTTGATAGCCGGGTTTCGTGACGATAATTTCGTAAACGCCCGGCGCGATGCCGGAGATGGTGAAATTACCCTTCACGTCGGAGAGGGCATAATAACTCTTCGGACCGCGGACGGCGATCGTCGCCCCCACAACCGGAGCACCGGAGACATCGTGGAGCGAGCCGCTCACCGATCCGGTGCTTTGAGATTCAGCCTGTGCGACGAGGCGATGCGACGCGCTCCGAACCGTTGCCGCGCTGACGGGTCCAACGGCGAGCGCGGCGATTGCCGCGGCGAGCAGGAGTCGAGCGAATGTACTCAGAGCAAACCTCCTGTGAGAAACGAGAAATCCAAGGTCGTGCCGCCATGCGGCACACGCCCTCGAACTTCGCTGAGTTTACCCTGAAAAGATTAGGGGCAGATTAAGAAAGCGAGCGCTCGCGGCGCCGGAGCAGCTCGCTCTGGGCGTCGATGCCGGCACCGGGGCGCACCGCCAAGCGCCGATAGGTGCCGTCGGGGAGCAGCTCCCGCGACTGCTGCGTGTCGGCGAAGAGGAGCGTGGCCAAGAGCCGGTCGAGATCCTCGGCCATCTCGCGGTCCTCGATCGGGACGGCGAGTTCGACCCGACGGTCGAGGTTGCGCCCCATCCAATCCGCGCTTCCGATGAAGAGCTTCCGGTCGCCGCCATCGGTGAATGAGAAGAGCCGCGAATGTTCGAGAAAACGCCCGACGATCGAGCGCACGCGAATGCTCTCGCTTAAACCCGGGACACCCGGCCGCAACGTGCACATTCCACGCACGAGGAGATCGATCGGCACCCCCGCCTGCGAAGCGCGGTAGAGGGCACGCACGACCTCTTTGTCCGTGAGCGCATTGAGTTTGGCGCGTATCCCGCACGGCCGCCCCGCCTCCGCATGCTCGGTCTCGCGATCGATCGCCGCGAGAATCTCCCGTCGCAACGTCACCGGCGCGACGAGCAATTCATCGTAATCGGTGACTTTCGCAAAACCCGTGAGCGCGTTAAACATCTGGGCGAGGTCGGCCCCAAGCCGCGCGCGCGCCGTGAACAGACTGAAATCGGTATAGAGCCGCGCGCTTTTCTCGTTGTAGTTTCCGGTTCCAAAATGCATGTAGCGCCGTATACCGTCTTCATCCTCGCGCACGACCAACAACGCCTTCGCGTGCACCTTCAAACCCGGAAAACCATACACGACGTGGACGCCCGCGCGCTCGAGGCGGCGCGCCCATTCGATATTATTCTCCTCGTCGAAACGCGCTTTGAGTTCGATAACGACGGCAACCTGTTTTTCGTTCTCCGCCGCCTCCAGCAGCGCACGCACGATCGGTGAGTCGCTTCCCGAGGTTCGGTAGAGCGTTGCCTTTATCGCCAGAACACGGTCGTCATTTGCGGCCGCCTGCACGAACTGCACGACCGGATCGAACGAATCATAGGGATGGTGCAACAGGATATCGCCTTCGCGGATCGCCGCGAATATATCGCTCACTCCGCGTAGCCGCACCGGAATCGCCGGTGTAAAGGGACGGTCGCGTAATTCGTCGTGCCCCGCCTGACGGTAGAGCGACATCAAATCGCTCAGCCCCATCAAGCCGTCGATATCGTAGCAATCTTCTTCGCGAAGATCGAGCGCATCGAGCAGAAACGCCCGCAGGTTCTCGGGGATTCCTCGCTCGACTTCCAAACGAACGGGCTCGCCGAAGCGCCGCTTTTGCAACTCCGATTCGATTGCTTGGAGTAAATCATCGGCTTCGTCTTCTTGTAAATCGAGGTCGGCGTCGCGCGTCACGCGGAAGAGATACGAAGCACGGACGGTCATGCCGGGAAAGAGCGCGTCGAGATGGTGAGCGATCGCATCTTCGATGAGGACGAAACTTCGCGCGCCCGGAGCGCTTTCGGGAATCTCGATGAATCGCGGTAAGGTTGGAGGAATTTTCACGCGAGCGAAATGCACGTCGATCCCGTCGGGGGTCACCTCTTCGAGTTCGACCGCCAACGAAAGCGATAAGTTTGAAATATACGGGAACGGATGCCCGCTATCGACTGCCAGCGGCGTAAGCACGGGAAAGACGCGCTCGTCGAAGACGTGCTCGACGGTGCGCGCGCGCTCTTCGTCGAGATCGGTGACGCTGAGGATTCGTACGCCCTTCTCCGCTATCGCAGGAAGTATGTCGTCTCGTAAGACCTTCATCTGTCGCGGCAACGTCTCGCGAATATATTCGGCGATCGCCGTAAAGTGCTCGGCCGGAAGACGCCCGTCGTCGGAGCGGGTGGTCACACCGGCGGCGATCTGTTGTTTGATCGCAGCGACGCGGATCATAAAAAACTCATCGAGGTTCGTACCGAAGATCGAAACGAACTTCAGCCGTTCCAGTAGCGGAATCTTCGAATCGAGCGCCTCTTCGAGGACGCGATCGTTAAAGGCCAGCCACGACAGTTCGCGGCTGAAAAAAAGCTCGGCATCGCCCCGTTCCGCGTTTTGCGGCGGAATCGCGGCTTCGAATCGCTGGAGCATCGTTCTCGCGGGATTCGCCGAGCGCGAGCGAAACTCTAGCAGCAATGCTCACCGATTTGCTCGTAGAGACCGGCACGCATCTCGAGATCGCCGGAGCGGCGCTTGCAATAGCGACCGCGGTGGGGGTGCCGCTCGCACTCCTGACGGCAAAAACGCGCTTCGTGCGCACCGCGACGCTGGGAGGGGTCGGCATCGCGCGCAGCCTCCCGACGATTGCCGTGCTTGCTTTGCTGCTCCCGTGGCTCGGCGTCGGACGCCTTCCCGCCATCGTTGCCCTCGCATTACTCGCGCTGCCCCCCATCGCCATCTCGGTCGACGCCGGAATGCGCTCGCTCTCCGAGGCGCAGCGCGAGCTCGCCGACGCGCTCGGCCTCGGCGCGCGCACGCGTTTTCTCCGCATCGAGGTGCCCGCGACGGCGCCGCTTGCACTCGCGGGGCTGCGCACCGCAGGCGTCGAGTGTATCGCGAGTGCGACGCTGGCGACATTTATTGGGGGCGGCGGACTGGGAGATGGTATCGTCCGCGGGCTGCAGACCGGGAATGAAACGCTGCTGCTGCTCACCGCTGCAACCGTCGCCGCACTCGCCGTCGCCGTCGACGCCCTGCTCGCACTCCTCGTGCGCGGTGCGGAGGCCTGGACGTAATGCGACGCAGCACCGCGCTGGCCACGATCGGCGGAGCGCTCGCACTCGTGCGCTGCACGCCGTCGCGAGCGATTCGCGTCGGGTCGAAAAATTTCGCGGAGTCGATACTCCTCGCCGAACTCTACGCTCAGACGCTCGAACATCTCGGCATTGCCGTCGAACGCCGCTTCGATCTCGGTTCCACGCAGATCGCGCTTGCGGCGCTAGCGCGCGGCGATATCGATTGTTATCCAGAATATACCGGTACCGCACTCATCGATGTCCTTCACCACGCGCCGATGCGCGACGGCGCGGCGATTCTCAAACTCCTGAGGACGACCTTCGAAACGCGCTTTCATGCAACGTGGCTCGCCCCGGCACCGATGAACGATTCGCAGGCACTCGCAACGACGCAGGCGATCTCTCGACGCCTCAATCTCACGACACTCACCGAATGTTCGCGCCTTGCGCCGCAGCTGCGTCTCGCCACCATCCAAGAGTTTCTCGCCCGTCCCGATGGTTTACCGGGATTACAACGCTATTATGGGGGCTTCCATTTTCAATCGATTCGAACGTACGACATCGCGCTCAAATACGAAGCGCTACTCACCGGAAAGGCCGATGTAGCCACCGCGTTCACCACCGACGGAACGATCGCCGCCCGAGGACTCGTCGTACTTCGCGACGATCGCCATTTTTGGCCGGCGTATCACGCCGCGCCGGTCGTTCGAACGGCAACGCTCCTTCGCTTCCCACGCATGCGCGCCGCGCTCGATGCACTCTCGGCGCGGCTCTCAACAGCAGCGGTTGCCTCGATGAACGAGCGAATCGAGTCCGCCCAGATGAGCCCCGCCGCCGTAGCGCACGGCTTTTTGCAGTCGCAGTGACGATTGAGGCGCCCTACGCGCTTCGCTACGACCGGGCATCGGTGCGTTTCCCGGGATCGCCATCGCTCGCACTCGACCGCATCTCTTTGGATATCTCGGCCGGAGAGCTTCTCACGATCGTCGGAGCCTCGGGTTCGGGGAAGAGCACGCTGTTGCGCTGCGTCAATCGTCTGGTCGAGCTCTGCGACGGCCGCATCGAAATCGACGGCCGCGATCTCACGACGTTCCCGCTCGATCCGTTCCGCCGAACGATCGGCTATGCGATCCAGGGCGTCGGTCTCTTCGCACACCTCAGCGTCGCCGGAAATCTCGCCCTCGTGCCCGAGACGTTGGGTTGGCCGCGCGCGCGTATCGACGCCCGCATCGATGAGATGCTCGCGACGGTGCGTCTCGATCCGGCGATCTACCGCAACCGCCGACCGCGCGCGCTGTCGGGCGGACAGGCACAGCGCGTTGGAATCGCCCGCGCGCTGATGGCATATCCGCGCCTGTTATTGCTCGACGAACCATTCGGTGCGGTCGATCCGATTCTCCGTCCACAACTCCAAGCCGAATTGCTCGACGTTCTCCGCGACGCGCGTACGACGACGTTGTTCGTCACCCACGATGTCGACGAAGCGCTCTTCCTGGGAGATCGCATCGCCGTCATCGACGACGGCCGGCTGCGAGCGCTCGGAACCCCGCGCGAGATGCTCGATCGACCGCCCGACGAATTTACCGCCGCTCTTCTCTGCGGCGACGAGCTCCTACACGAGTATCGTCAGGCCCGCCTTGCAATGCGCGAGCGACGAACGTGATTTCGGCGATCTTCGCCCATATCGCGCTCTGCGCATTCGCGGTCGCCATCGCGGCTGTAATCGCCGTTCCGGCAGCGCTCGCGCTCGCTGATCGCCCACGGATCGAACGCCCGCTCTCGGCGTTTCTCGGAGCACTCTACACGATACCCTCGCTCGCCCTTCTCGCAGTGCTCGTGCAATTCGTGGGGCTCGGGAATGCGAGCGTCGAGATCGCGCTGGTCGCGTATGCACTCTATGCAATTTTCCGCAGCACCGTCGCCGGGGTTCGCTCGATTCCCGCGGAGCAACGAGAGGTTGCAATGGCGCTCGGGCTACCGTCGTGGAAACGCCGGCTACGCGTCGAACTCCCGCTGGCGACACCCGCGATTCTTTCCGGGTTTCGGATCGCGACCCTCGGCAGCATCGCGCTTGCAACCCTCGGCGGCTATGTCGGCGGGAGCGGGCTCGGCGCGATCCTCTTTACCGGCTTCGCACTACAGAACCACGCGATGCTCGTGCAAGGTGCGCTCGGCGTCGTCGCGATTGCACTGTCGAGCGAGTTCGCTTTTCGCTCGTTCGAGCGCATTGCACGACGGGTGAGCGTTTAAACCTCGGAACGGTCGCCGTTACCGATCTTCGAGGCGTTCCAGCAGGACCAAAGCAAAACCGGCGTCGTCGTCGGGCATATACGTCCGCTCCTCAAAGCCGGTCTCGCGAGCAAGGTTGCGTAACTCGTCGCGGCTGAACTTGTGCGACGATTCGACGTGCACGCGCTCGCCTTCGGCAAAGCTCACCGCGTCGCGCCCGTCGCCAAGCCCGTAGGTCGCGCTCCGCTCTGCGATCAGGTAAGATTCGATGCTCCCCGTCTCTTCGTCGAAGTGCGACCGGTGCCGAAAGTTACCGATGTCGATCTCCGCACCGAGCTCGCGATTAACGCGCGCGAGAACGTTCTTTGAAAACGCCGCCGTCACTCCAATAGGGTCGTTATATGCGCGTTCCATCGTCACGCGATCTTTCCGAAGATCGACCCCGAGCAGAAGGAAGTGGCGCGGCCCGAGAGCACTGCCGATCGCGCGCAGGAGCTCGTGCCCGCGGCGGCCCGGATAATTCCCGAGGTTCGAACCCAAGAACAGCGCGAGCGTTGCCGGCCGTCGCGGCACCTCGGCAAGGACTTGGAAATAGTCGCCTGCGAGCGCATTGACCGAGATCGATGCGTAACTTTCAAGCAATTGGGCCGCAGCTGCGCGGAGCGCGTCGAGCGAAATGTCGATCGCCGTATAATCGACCCTACCGTCGTTGGCGATCGCGGCTTCGATAAGCATCTTCGTTTTCTCGGAGCTGCCGCTACCGAGTTCGAGCAGATGCGGCGACGGCCCGAGATTTGCAACGATCGCCGACGCATAACGCTGTAAGAGCGAACGCTCCCGTCGAGGCAAATCGTACTCGGGAAGCAACACGATCGCCTCGAAGAGCGCGGAGCCCAGCGCGTCGTAAAGATATTTCGATGGAATCGACTTATGCTTTTCGCGCAAGCCATGGAGCACATCGCGCGCGAAATCGTCGGAGATATGGTTCTCCCAAATACGTTCGCTATATCGGTCGCCGAGATTTGCAGATATCATGGCTTCGGCTCGCTCCGCAGCAACGAACGATGGAACCCGTAGAGAAAATAGACCGCAAGGCCGACGACGAACCACGCGGCAAAACGCAGCCAGGTAGGTAGCGATAGGCCCGTGATGAGATAAATGCAGCCGAGAGCCCCCAAGACCGTAAAGAGCGGCGCGAGCGGAGCGCGAAACGGGCGCGGCGCGTCCGGTTCGACAATGCGGAGCACCAAGACGCCGGCACAGACGATGGCGAAGGCCGACAGCGTGCCGATATTCACGAAATCCAGGAGCGTCGAGAGCGGCAACATCGCTGCCAAGACGGCGACGATGACGCCGGTGATGACGGTCATGCGAGCCGGCGTTCGAAAGACCGGGTGGATACGCGCGACGCCCGGCGGCAGCATGCGATCTCGCGCCATCACGTAGAAAATGCGGATCTGCCCCAGTAATGACGTGAGCATGACCGTCGTATTGCCGGCGACGCCGCCGAGAGCGACGACGGCATAGATCGTGTTATCGTGCGAGACGTTTCCCAGCGCGTCGAGCATCGCGGCGCCGTCCGAGAGGCGTCCGTACGGCATCGCCCCTACGGTTGCGTACGCAATTGCCACGTAGAGTATCGCGCCGATTGCAAGGGCGAGGAGAATGCCGATCGGCACGTGGCGTTTGGGTTCGTGCGCCTCTTCGGAGGCGACCGTTACCGTATCGAAACCGATGTACGCGTAAAAGACCAGCGCCGTGCTCGCCACGATTCCGTGCCAGCCATGCGGTGCGAACGGCGTGAGATTTGCCGCATGGACTCCCGGTAAGACCACCGCAAGAAAGATCAGCATCGACAGCACTTGAAAAACGACGAGCGCTCCGTTGATGCGTGCGGATTCGCGAATGCCGACCGCCACGAGGGCGGCGATGGCGAGCGTGATGAGCGCCGCGATGAGATCGACCTGCGGATGCGCCGTAAAAACATTCGCTTCTTGCGCCCACGACGGCAGAACGATACCGACTTTCGCTAATAAATGACCGGCGTACTGCGACCACGACGAGGCGGTCGGCGCAACCGAGAGGCCGTATTCGAGAATAAGATCCCAACCGATCACCCACGCAACGAACTCGCCGAGCGTTGCATAGGCGTACGTGTAAGCACTTCCGGCAATCGGAACCATCGATGCGAATTCGGCATAACAGAGCGCGACGCAGAGACTGACGAGCCCGGAGAAGAGATAGGCGAGTACGACCGCCGGCCCGGCGACGTGCGCGCCCGCGCCGATCGTCGGGAAAATACCGCCGAGCATCGTTCCCAGGCCGATCGCGGTAAGTGCGGGCCACCCGAGCGCGCGACGAAGCGTCGGCCCATCGCTCTGCACGGAATCGCGCGCGATCGGTTGTCGCGCGAGCAATTGACGGAACCGACTCATCGTCGGCGCGCTTCGCTAGGAGTTCGTCTGACTTTGGCCATTGTCGGATCCAGCATCGAATTTTGTTCGAAAACGAGGCGCGAAGAGGGAGCGAAGCCGTAGCTTCGTGACCGATGAGCAACGAAGTATTCGG
>JBMFXH010000060.1:0-10718 GCA_049964475.1 Vulcanimicrobiaceae bacterium | reverse complement strand
GTGCTTTCGGCGCGGGCGCTACGGGAGCGGCCGCAGGCGGCTCCGCTGCGGTGCCGGTCGCTTCGGCAGCGGGTGGCTGCGCGGCAGGCGGCGTGACTTTACGGGGCGTCGTGGTACGCACCGGCGTCGTTACCGGGCGAAGGCGCGGAGCCTCGGGCTCGGCAGCACGTGGTTTCGGTGCGACGGCGGGCGCCGGCTTCTTGGCGATCGGTTCGGCGGGCGTAGGGGCGCTCGGCGCCGCTGCGGCGACCGGAGGAGCACTCGGCGTGGCGGGCGCTGTCGGCTTGAGCAGCACGCTGCGAACCAGGTCGGCGACCTGGTCCGGCACGACCGTCAGTGCATTCTTTGCTTCGAAAAGGCCTCCGAGGCGCTCGTTGAAGAGCACGATGAGCTCCTTCGATGAGAGCCCCACCTCTTTTGCTAGTTCGAAAATCTTGACTTTCCGAGTTGCCAACGTCAGCCTTTCTCAATGCTCCCCAAACGGGAGCCCCCTATTAAACCATACTCTCGTGCACTCTGCCCAAGACCGGGGTAGCGTCGATTCCGTTCGGCGCGCTGGGCACACGCCTCCGAGCAGAGATATGCCCCCCGCCCGGGGAGCGATCGGTCCCCCGGCGCGCTCCCTTTCCAGCCGGCCCCCTCCCGCACGAATCGGTAGAGGGCGCGCTGGTCGAAGCGCTTTCGACAGCCGACGCACTGCCGCTGCGGTTCCAACTCCAGCTACGCGCCGCCTCCAGCGAGCCGCTCTCTGCGGAACTCCTCGAGCTTGCGGATGAGATCGGCGTCGAGATCGAGGGATTCGGCGACCGCTTCGCCGTCGGGAAGTTCCTCTTCCGCGATCGCCTCCTCCTCGACGGCGAGTACGCCGCTTTCGCGCTGCGCGATGTAATTCGCGCGCGATTCGGCGGCCTCGCTCTCGGAGGTGATATCGAGCCGATACCCGCTCATCCGGGCGGCGAGCCGAACGTTCTGCCCATCCCGTCCGATCGCCAGCGAGAGCTGGTAATCGGGAACGGTGACCAGTGCGACACCATCCTCCTCGAAGATCTCAACCGCAACGACCTTCGCCGGTGCGAGGGCGTTCATGATGAACGTCGTTGCGTCGTCATCCCATTTGATGATGTCGACTTTCTCGCCGCGGAGATTGTCGGTGACGTTGGCGATACGGCTCGATTTCGGGCCAAGGCACGCACCGATCGGGTCGATCTCCGCACGCGTACTGCGAACCGCGACTTTCGAGCGGCTCCCGGCTTCGCGGGCGATCGCCATGATTTCGACGAGCCCGTCGGCGATCTCCGGCACTTCGGCCTCGAGTAAACGCTGTACCAACCCCTCAGCGGCGCGCGAGAGAATAACCTGCGGGCCTTTCGCCGACTTCTTGACGTCGAGCACGTAGGCGCGAACGAAATCGTTGATGCGATACATCTCGCCGGGAACTTGCTCCGATTGCGGTAAAACCGCTTCGTCGCGGCCTTCCAGCAGCACGTACATGTTCCGCTGTTCGTAGCGCTGAACGGTGCCGGTCACCAAATCGTTGAGCCGACGCGCGTATTTGTGGAAGACCGTATCGCGCTCGGCTTCGCGAATGCGTTGTACGATGACTTGCTTGGCCGTCTGCGCCGCGATGCGTCCGAAATCTTTGGGCTGCACCACTTCGTCGAAGAAGTCGCCGATTTGATAAGGCGCTCCGGCATCCTGAATCGAGATCTCGGTTTTCGGGTCGGCCACTTCCTCGACCACCGCACGGCGATGGTAGACCGTGTAGGCGCCGGTCGCTCGGTCGACGCTCACGATGGCATTCGCTTCGGCACCATAGTGGCGCTTGTAAGCGGTAAGCAACGCCGCTTCGAGAGCCTCGAGAAGCATCTCGAACCCGATGTTGCGTTCTTTTGCGACGGCGCGCAGAACGTCGATAAGACTTTCGGGCGCTTCTTCTTGCGTTTTCGTATTGCGATTCGTACGTTCAGCCATGGCGTTTGCGTTCTCTCTTATTGGCGGCGAGGTCGGCGCGAGGGTCGTATTCGAGGTTGGCGCTGCGGATCGCAGCGAGCGGTATCGGGAGCGGTCCCGAGGAGGTAAGGAGTTCGACGTTGCTCCCGACGACACCGCGCAGGGTGCCGCGGTGGGTCTTTGCCCCGCCGATCGCCAGCGTCGTGACGATGCGGGCGTTCTTGCCGGCGAAGCGTTGGTAGTCGCCCGGACGGAGCAGCGGCCGTTCGAGCCCGGCCGACTCCACTTCCAAGGAGTAGGGCTCGGGGCAGAGCTCTAGGGCCTCGTTCACGCGCGCCGCGACCCGCTCGCAGGAGCCGATATCGACCCCACCGACCCGGTCGATCGTGAGGGTGAGCGCGAGGCTGGAGCCTCGCCGGCCGACGCTGTGGGTGACGACCTCGATGTCGGCAAAGGAAGGGTCATGTTCGAGCTGCGTGACGATCGCCTCGAAGGCCTGCTGGACTTCCGACAACTCAGACTCCTCCTTTCCTCATTCGACGCTGCCGCCCCGGAAGCAACGAAGCGCGGGACATGCCCACGCTCCTTCTTGAAACGACTCCCCTATTCTACGCAAAAAAGCGACGGGCCGCAACCCTATGGCTGCCGCCCCTCGCTTGGATCATCTCCGCTCTGCGGTCGCACTCATGCCGGAAAGTCCGGCCGGCTTAGGCGCTACGCGAACGCCTTACAACGCTTGGCGCGACTCGCTGAGATGGTGACCCGGTGGATCTTGCGGTGACAAACCGCCCTCCTTCTGCGTTACGCGCACGACGTGCGTTGTGCTTGTATCGAACTGCGTCGGTACACTTTTCATGCTACTCCCATCGCCGGAGAGTTGCAAGAGGCTACGGCGTCGATGTCGCCGTCGCCGCCGGGGCAAATCCGCTAGCAGTCGCTCGCCGTTGCGTGGCCCCGATGAGAACGCTCCGATCGACGAACGCATGATAGGTGTGATTGCGGTCGATCGTCACATCTTTACCACGCACGAAATTATGTGCGAACAGCCCCGGGATGCCGAGAAAAACGGCCGAGACGACGGTTAAGGTCGAGGATTTTCCCTTCTCGCTCTGTCCGTGCGCCGTCCGATCTTGGTCGGTAAGCTGAATTTTATTACCGTCCACGCCGTAGATCCAGTCCATGCGAAGCTTTAAACTCCCGGCGTGTCCGTGCGGCCCCGCACCGTCGACCGAGACGACCTCGCCCTGTCCCGTCGCTCCACGCGCGATGACGATCCAACCGTTTGCGGTGACATCATGCACCGCACGAATGGCGAACGTGTCGCCGACCTTTGCGGTCGCCGAGGAGACGTCGCCGACGACGCGATAGGCGATCGACGTTCCGCCGGGCAAGGTCACGCGTTGCGCTGCAGGAGCGCTCGGTTGAGCGGCCACTCCGAGAAGAGCGACTCCGAAAAAAAATGCCGCGAGGCGCCAAGATAAACGCATGCTGAATTCTATCCTCGATTTTCTGTAAGAAAGCGGTAAGTGGTGTTGGTACGACCGCGGGCTCCGTCGTTACGGTGACGTAGGAGTGAACGGTTCGAGCAGCTTCGGATTGCAGGTGTAGGAAACATTCGCCTGCACGATCGGCATCCTACCGAGGATATATCGGCGGGGATCGGGCTCCGGCCCCAGCGCTCCTCTCCTCCGATATCAGGAGTTAGAGGGAAGCAGCGATCGCCATTGCCGCGCGTTCGCTCTCTCCGCTCCCGTGGTGATAGAGTTCTTCGAACCTGAGGTCTCCGAGAGCGAGTCGCAGATGCGCTTGAAGATCGCCGAGCCGGGCCTGAACCCTCGGTTGGCGAGGAACGTCGAGCCGATCGATTGCGGCATCTGCAAACCCTAATAACTCGGTCGCTTCTTCGGATTTTCCCAACCGATCGGCGAGCCTCGCCATCAGCCCAAACGTATGCGAGCGCCCTCGTGGACGATCGTATACGACCTCCATTTGCAATGCTTTCAGCAACAAAACCCGCGCACTCTCCAAGTTTCCACGAGCCATTTCGACCTCGGCGAGATTTCCCGTTAACCAATCGAGCAACGAGTTGCTGCCGATCCGTCGAAGTTCCACGAGGGCCTCATGGTAGTAGAGCGCGGCACGGTCGATATCGCCGTTTTTATAATGCCACGACCCGATATTGCCGAGCGATTGAGCGATCCCGTAACTTTTCCCGACCGAACGGAAAAGCCTCAGACTCTCGATGCGTTGAGCGAGAGCCTCCTCGCGACGCCCGGTGAAATTCGCAATTGCGCCGAGAGCGTTCCGTGCGCTCCCCTCGCCTGAAGGATCCCCAAACTCGCGGCAAATCGAACACGCTTCGTGCAGCAATTCTTCTGCTGTGAGAAAGCTCTCCGGCGTTTGGCGATCGATCGTGCCTCGCGCAACCAACGTCAGCGCATGGGCACGTAATAGCGTTCGCTCTTCTCCCGCCGCAGCAAGGGCCTGCCGCGCGTAACGCAACGCGCGAGCGTCTTGAAGATCGCCGAGAAGACGCGCCGTCCAGAGGTAGCTCTCGGCCACGAGAGGTGCGGGCATACTGTCGGCGGAGAGCAGCCGGTCGAGGTAGCGAACGTGCTCTGCCGCAGAGCCGAACTCGTGCGCGAAGGGAGCGAGATCTCGCGCGAGTTTCGCCCCCGCCGCCACCGCTCGTCGTTCGTCCAGCATCCACCGAAGGGCGGCCTGAAAATTTTCGCGCTCTTCTCCGTATCGCGGAAGCCACTGCGCCGTCGGCGTTCCCTGCCAACTCTCGTACGATTGGCCCGCGAGATCGGCAAAGAACTCGGCGTGCCGATGCATCTCGCTTTCGAACCCTCCGCTCTCGCGTAAGCGATCGAGCGCATACGAGCGCGCCGCCTCCAAGAGTCGAAAGCGACGGGCCGCCCCGCCTACGGGAGCAACCTCGACGAGAGATTTGTCCGTCAACCTCGATAACATATCGATCGCCGCGCCGCCCATTCCGGGATCGCTCATCGCAACGACGGCTTCGATATTCCAACCACCGCAGAATACTCCGAGACGACAAAAGGCCCGACGCTCGTCGTCGTCGAGGTTTTTATAGCTCCAATCGTAGAGCGCCGAAATCGTTTGGTGACGGGCCGGCAACGTCCGTGCGGGGAGGCTAACGGCTTCGAATCGCTCGGATAGGCTGCCGAGCAATTCTTCGGGCGACATCATTCGCATACGTGAGGCGGCCAATTCGATGGCGAGAGGTATTCCATCTAAGCGCCGACATATTTGCTCTAAGATCTCACGATGTTCGTCCACGGCAAAAAGATCGGAGACGCGCCGAGCGCGTTGCGCGAAAAGTTTTAATGCGTTCTCCGTCGATAGCGATGCAACGGAGAACCGAAACTCGTCGGGTATAGCGAGCGCCTCGCGCGACGTAGCCAGCACGGAAAGGTTCGGGGCAACACCGAGCATTTGGTCAACGAATGCAGCGACCCCACGTACCAGGTGTTCGCAGTTGTCGAGAACGATCATCGCGCGTCGACCATGCAATAATTCGCCCAAAGCGGCAACGGCCTCCGTCGCCGTCGAACGCACGATGCCGAAGCGTCGAGCGATGGGAAACGACAGACTATCGGGATCATCGATATCGGTCAGTTCGAAGAAAAAAACGCCGTCTTCGAACTCGCGCTCCATCTGCCAGGCCACCTCAAGCGCGAGGCGTGTTTTGCCGATGCCGCCAGGTCCCACAAGCGTCACGAGCCGCTCGGAGCGTAAGAGGTTAACGACGGCCTCGATATCGCGCGCTCGCCCAATCAATTCGCTCCGTGGGCGAGGCAAGGCGGCCGCGGGATTTCCCCCACTCAGCTCGCGCATGAGACTTTCGCGATCGCCGAACGCTGCAACCCGGTTACGCCCGGATCGTTTTGCGACATAGAGTGCTTGGTCGGCCGAAGCGACGAGGTCGGTCGTCGAAGTGTGCCGCGCTGCCTCGTACTGCGCTATCCCGATACTTACCGAGACGAGCACATCGCCGAAACCCTCAATCGATACGTTCGCCGATCCGACCGCTTCGCGCATGCGTTCGGCAATTGCCGTCGCCGTTACGGAATCGCTCCCAGGGAAAAGCGCGAGAAACTCCTCGCCGCCGTAGCGGCCGAGAAAATCGCCCTCGCGCATTGCATGCAGGAGCGAGGCGCCGACCTTTTTGAGACAGCGATCGCCGGCTTGATGTCCGTAGCGATCGTTGAACGATTTAAAGAGGTCGATATCGACGATGCCCACGCTCAAGGGCATATTTTCCCGGTGCGCGTTGGCCCAGGCCCGTTCGACGGCTTCATCGACAGCGCGCCGATTCGGCAACCCGGTGAGCGCATCGGTCAGAGCGAGAGCAAGGAGTTCCCGCTTCGTCAAGCCCTCTGCGGTATGTCCGAGCCGTTTGGGGTTCATGGATATGAGATCCTCGCTGCCGCTACAAGAGCGATTCTCCCCTGCGCGGGCCCCTCCTCGAAAACGAGATCGCCGTCGTTACGGTGACGGGGGAGTGAACGGCTCGAGCAGCTTCGGATCGCAGGTATAGGAAACATTCGCCTGCACGATCGGTCGCTCGCCGCCGCGCATCGGGTTGAGGAACGGACGCGTGCTCTGCGTGAAGAGCCCGCCGATCGGCCCCGGAGGTGTAGCGTAGCGCGGCGGCGGGACCCGCACCAGCCAGCCATGGCAGACCGTGAACGGTCCGCGGTGCGATATCCCCGTTACCCACATTTCGACCTTTCCGTCGCTACCGTTATGGCGATAGAGAAATTTCGTCGCCGCGAGCACGCCGCTCGGCGGCGTCGGGCCGAGGTTGTTGCCGAGATGATAGACCGTACGGACCCGCGTCATGCCGCTCGGTGTCGAGCGCACGTGCGGGATGAGCGCATTGAGGCGCTGCTGGTAGGCGTTGGGGCGCGCCTGCGCGCGCGGCTTCGGGGTCGGGGCGACGGCAACCGGGCGTGGCGGCGCGGCGACGGCATGCGAGACCGGCGCCTTCGGGCCGGGAGCCGCCGAGCGCTTCGGGCCGGGGGTAGCGAGGCTGCGCACGGGGTGCGGCGCCGGCGAGGGCACCGGATGCGGAGCCGGCGAGGGGACGTGCGTCGGTGCGGGGGAGGGCGCGGTGCTCGGAGCCGGCGAGGGCACGCGCGTCGGCTGCGGCGAGGGGATGGGGCGCGGTGTCTGCGTCGGCTGCGGCGACGGGCGCGGGGCGAGCGTTGGTTGGGGGCTCGGGTGCGGCGCAACGCGTGCGACCAAGGGAGCGGCGCTCGGGCGGGCGGTCGGCGCTGCCTGCGGCGGGGCCGGCGACGGGCGCGGCGTGCGAATCGGTCGCGGCGGCGGCTGCGGCGAGGCTTTCGGGCGCGTCACCGAGAGCAAACGTGGCTGCTGCGGCGGACGCGGCGGCTGCGGAGGGCGCGGGACGATCTTCGGACGAGGCGGCTGCGGGCGCGGATTCGCCTGCACCGCGGCGACCTGCCGTTCCACGATCAGCACGGTGCTCGTACTCGCGTTCGCCTCGGGTTGTTGCGCCGAGGGTGCAATCGAGATCGTAAAGAGCGTCGCCGCCATCAGCGCATGCAACAGAAGCGAGCCAAACGCGCTGAGGGCATCGCGCCTTCGTCGCTCGCGTCGGTCGTCGTCACCGGTCACATGCTCGCTCATCGCTTCGGCGCGTATTGCGCGCCGCAGCACGCAGGAGCCTGCAATCTCGGGCGCGCATCGCGAAGACGATGGAACCGATCATGCAAAAACGGACGAAGATCGTTGCGACGATCGGCCCCGCCTCGCGAGAGCGAAGCGTTATGCGCTCCTTATTGGTCTCCGGAGCGAACGTCTTCCGCCTAAATTTTTCGCACGGTACGCCCGACGAGCACGCTGCCGTCATTCGCACGGCGCGCGAACTCGCCGGCGAACTCGGCATCCACATCGCGCTCTTACAGGATCTCCCCGGCCCGAAGGTGCGCACCGGGAGCTTCGCCGAGGGCACCGAGAGCGTGCATCTCGAACGCGGCGACCGCTTCGAGTTGTATGTCGACGACCGGGTCGGCGGCCCCGAGGGCGTGAGCGTTTCCTATGCAACGCTTCCTCACGATGTCGAGGTCGGTAAGCGCATCTACCTCCAAGACGGTTCGATTGCATTGCGCATTATCGAGAAAAACGCCGAGCGCGTCGTTACGACCGTCGAATTCGGCGGCGATCTGCGAGCACGCCAGGGAATCAACTATCCCGACGGCTCCCTCAATATCGACGCCGTCACCGATCGCGATCTCGAATTTCTCGCATTTGGCCTCGAGCAACAGGTCGACTACGTTGCCGTCTCGTTCGTGCGTAGCGTGGCCGATATCGAGCGCGTGAAGAACTTCATGCACGAGCGCGGGAAGCGCGTACCGGTGCTCGCCAAAATCGAGAAACACGAAGCGCTCGAAGATATCGACCGCATCATCGCCGCCGCCGACGGCATCATGGTTGCGCGTGGCGATCTCGGCATCGAAATTCCGCTCGAGCAGGTGCCGCTCGTCCAGAAGGATCTTATCGCTCGCTGCAATCGGGCGAGCAAGCCGGTCGTCACGGCGACGCAGATGCTCGAATCGATGACCTCGAATTCACGGCCGACGCGCGCCGAGGTCGCCGACGTTGCCAACGCCATCCTCGACGGAACCGACGCGATCATGCTCTCCGGCGAGACCGCACGAGGCTCCTACCCGACCGAGGCGGTCCGAACGATGGCCGAGATCGCTCGCGAGATCGAAAAGCACTATCCGCATGCGACGCTACGCGATCGCCGGCTTGAGAAAAGCGAACCGACGATCGCCAGTTCCATCGCCGAGGCGGCGACGCGAGCGAGCAGCGAGCTCGGCATTCCGTTCATCGTCACCGGTACGACGACCGGCAATACCGCCCATCACATCGCTGCGTTCCGCCCGAGCGCACGCATCGTCGCGTTAACGCCGCACCGACGGGTCGCGCAACGGCTCGCATTGGTTTGGGGGGTCGAGGCGCTCCTCATCGATCAATACGCCTCGATCGACGTGCTGCTCTACGTTACCGAGCGTCGAATGCAGGAAGAGGGTTTCGTACGAAGCGGTGAGTTGATCGCATTCACGACCGGGATGCCGGTCGGCGCGGGCGGGACGAACGTTTTAAAGATTCACCAGATTCCGTAACAGCCGCCGCGCGCGCGATCATCTCGCGCGCGTGATCGAGCGCCTGTCGGTGCGGTTCGCCCGAGAGCATGCGCGCGATCTCGCTCTCGCGAGCATTTCCATCGACGATCGGAGCGAGGGCTATCGCGGTGCCGTCGCCGAGCGAGACTTTCTCCAGTACGATCTGGGCCCGCGCATGGACGGCGATCTGCGCGAGATGCGTGACGCAAATCACCTGCGCGTCGTTCGCTAACCGCGCGAGTCGTTCGCCGACCGCGACGGCGACTGCGCCGCCGATGCCGGCATCGACCTCATCGAAGACGTAGCTCGCTCCGCGGCGAACCGCTGCAAGCGCGAGCACCAGTGCGAGTAAGACCCGCGAGCGTTCTCCTCCGGAAGCGATCTTTGCGAGCGGCCGCTCCGGCTCGCCGGGGTTCGGGGCGAACGTAAAAATCGTGCGTTCGCTCCCGTGAATGCCGATCTCGCCGCGTGCTTCGAAGCTCACGCCGAAATGCGCTCCCGTCAGCGAGAGCGCTGCGAACTCGCCCTCGACGCGCTCGCTTAAGCGTCGTGCGGCCTCGCGACGCGCCGAGCGCTGGCGCGCATCGGCGGTAGCGAGCAGTTCGCTCGCTGCGCGTTCTTCCTCTCGTGCCGCAGCGAGCAGCCCCTCACCGTTCTCAAGAACGTCGATCGCCTCGCGTATCTCCGCCCAGAGCGTACCGAGGGCATCGGGATCGCCGTTCCCATAGATGCGCGCGACCCGTTCGAACTCCGCGGATCGCGATTCGAGCGCTTCAAGTTCGCCCGGCGAACGCTCGAGGCGCTCGATCGCCCGCGTAATATCGAGGGCAAGATCGACGAACTCGCCTTGCAACGCCCCAATGCGCGTCACGATATCGGCGATCTCCGGAAGCAACGCGGAGACCGACCGGAGCGCTGCGTCGGCGCCGCCGATCGCCGACTCCGCAGAGGATTCATCGCCGCATAGCGCTTCGTGCGCAAGGCGCAACGCCGCCGCGATGCGCTCGGCATGCGCGAGAAGCGTGCGACGCTCGCGCATGACGGCATACTCCCCGGGTTCCGGGCGTAGTGCATCGAGCGCCAGAAGCGCATCGTGTACGAACGCTTTTCGTTCGCGTTGCGTTCGCCGCGCCGTCTCCAACGCCGTCAAGCGTTCGCGTGCCTCTTCCAGCGCTCGATACGCTGCCGCAACCTCCGCCGCCGCTGCGAGCGTCGGTTCGCCGCCGAATCGATCGAGGAGCGCACGTTGAAAACTTGCCGAGGTCAGCCGTTGCGCTTCGTGTTGACCGACGAGATCGAGAATCTCGCGACCGAAATCCCGCAGCACGGCGAGGCTCGCGCTGCGCCCGCAGAGACGCGCCGCACTTTTTCCGCTTCGCGAAATTTCGCGTTCGAGTGCGATATCTTCCTCGTCGTCGATCTCGTAGCCACGCTCTTGTAGCCACGCTCGCAGCTCTGGTTCGGCATCGACGCGCAACGTCACCATCGTCCGTTCGTTCGGACGCGCGATACCTTCGATATCGTTGCGAGCACCGCAAGCGAAAGCGAGTGCACCGAGAAGCATCGATTTTCCCGAACCCGTCT
>JBMFXH010000059.1:0-10758 GCA_049964475.1 Vulcanimicrobiaceae bacterium | reverse complement strand
AGGAGATCGCGCGGAGCGCGTAGCGCTTCGCGGAATATCGGGTGCGAGCGCCGGTTCGATCTGGCACTCGAACGTTCGATCCCACGGCAGCGTGATGCGCAGCGCGGCGATGTGTTCGCGCGGAGCGAGCGCGGCGAGCAGCCCCGGCGCGTACTGCCAAAGCGCGGCACTCGCGAGCCGTTGCGTGCGCGCCGCGACCGCCGGCAAAAGGTACGTGTGATCGACGATTCCCTGCAACGCAAGCGTGCGTTCGAGCTCGGGGCGCACCAATGCGTGAAAGTACACATCGTCGAGAATACGATCGAAGGTAAAAGCCAGCTGTGCGCGTCGATTGTAGGTTCCCAAACGTCGCCCGGCCCCGGCGGCGACCGCCTCGGCGAGCGCCGTCCCGACGCTGTTCGCATCGGTATTCCAGGACGCATAGGCATCGAGGCGCGCCGCGAGCCCATCGCGCAGCAATCGCTGCATAAACGATAACTCCGCCTCGTCGTTTCCATCGAGGAAGGTCAGATCGACCAACGCAACCCGTCGCTCGCGCGCGAGCGCGGCGCGCATCGAGGCGAGAAACCGACGATCCTCCGGCACCGTCGTATGCGGAACGCGCACGGCGAGCACGATATCGGGGCGGCGCGTCACCTCGCGACCGCCGACGAGACGCACGAGCGAGGCGATGGTCGCGCCGATCGGCTCGAATTCGAGCGGATCTTGCACCAGCGCGCCCGACGGCGTCGAATAGCGCACGGCGATGCGCGGGTGCCACCGTGCATCGCGCGCCATCGCGTGCGCGACGAGGACCATCCCTAACTCATCTGCTCCGGGTTCGATCGAGGATTGCTGCGGCGAGAGATCGCGTCGCTCCATCGTTTCGAGCTGCGCGATCTCGGGAACGTGGAGCCCGACGACGCCTGCGTCGTCCTGGCCGATGACGAGTCGATCGATCGTGCCGGCGGCAGTTGCGAGCAAGAGCGCGCGATCGAGCGCGAGGTTGCGCGCGCGCACCGCAAGATACTCCTCAAGCGCGGGGCCGGCAAGCGCGCGCAGGCGGGCAGCGTACGCTTCATCGCGCGGCGGAAGCGGATCGGGAAGATTTGCGTATCGCTGAATGTATGTCCAGATCGGATAGGCCGCAAAGAAGTGTGTCGCGTCACCGATCGGCGGAACGCCGGTCGGTGCGAGCCGCACGACGGTCGAAAAAGCCGCGATCCAGGCATGGGGATCGCGTCGGTGGAGCCGCCCGATGGGAGCAAGACGCTGAAACGCCGTCGTATAATCGGGGCCGGGAATGCGCGATGCGACCAACCCGCCGTAGGCAAGCATATCGGTCGAGATGACCGCACTGCCGAAATCGCGCTCGGCACTCCGCCGATCGAGCCAACGCCCGATCGCCGCCGGATCGCCGGCGCGCAGATAGTTGCCGAGAAGACGCCGCTGCGGCTCGAGTACGGGGACCCCCGAGATCGCTCCAAGCATCGCCGGTAGTTGACGTGTCACCGGGCGGTCGTCGAGCGGCACGAAGAGTACCGGGGCGTTCGCGGCCCGCGCGATGCCGCCGAGCGCAACGACAAGAGTAAGCGTCGCGACGAACGGGCGGATCATACGTCGCGCCGTAGCCCGCGTAACCGTCCGCCGTTCCGTGCCAACGCATCGTGCGCGCCGCGCGCATCGCTCTCGAGCCACGCCATGGCGACCGCCGTCTTCACCGCGCCCGCCGCGCCATCGAGGAGCTCGCGTGCGCGGTCGCGTCGGCACGGAACTGCGTGCATCACGATCCGTTCGGCGCGATCGCGCAACTTTTCGTTCGTGACGACGACATCGACCATCATGTTCTCGTAGGTCGTTCCCAGCGCTACCATCATTGCGGTCGAGAGCGCGTTGAGTGCAATCTTCTGTGCCGTTCCCGCGATAAGGCGTGTCGATCCGGCGAGCGGTTCGGGCCCGGTGGCGAGATAGACGGCGTAATCGGCCTCTACGAAGAGCGGCGCATGGCGATCGTTCGCAACGGCGATCGCGAGCGCGCCGCGCGCACGTGCCGCGCGCAACGCCGCAACGACGTATGGCGCGCGCCCGCTCGCCGAGAGTGCGACGGCAACATCCCCGGCGTCGACGCAGGCAACATCGCGCTCGCCGGCCGCTCCGTCATCTTCGGCACCCTCGACGGCGCCGAGAAAGGCCGCGCTTCCGCCTGCAAGATGAACGCAGATGCGACGCGGATCGAGCCCGAAGGTCGGATATAACTCCACTGCATCGAGAGCGGCGATGCGACCGCTGCTTCCGGCGCCGATGGTATGCCAGGTCGCACCGCCGGCGATCGCATCGGCGGCGGCGCGGGCGGCAGCGGCGATCTCTGCGCGCGCGCCCGCAACGGCTTCAATCGCGCGCTCTTGCGCCGCGACGATTTCGCCGACGCAATCCGCGATCTCCAAGCCGTCCAAGGCGGCTCGTTGCGATAACGCTTCGGTAGCGGGAAGTTCCTCACTCATCGCGCCGCGCTCGCACGCTCCGCGACGATCAGCGCCCCTTCGACCGGCTCCCCCGAGAACTTTCGAATCGTTAAGAACGGCGCTTCATTCGAAAGACGCGTCTCGAAGAGAAAGGTCAGCAACGAATTCTCGCGCACCAACCCGCCGCAGAGCGCGAGCGAAAACGGTTGTTGTACTGCATCGAGTCGGCGCAAGAGCGCGCGCACGAGATCGGCGAGCTCTAACGCCGCTCCCTGGACGATCTTCACCGCCGAGCGTTCGCCGCTATCGGCGGCGGCAAGAACGACCGGTGCGAGCGCTGCAACCGATGCGACGGGAACCGGCGTGCGATAGATCGCCGAGAAGAGGGTAGCGCGGTCGTAACAATCGAGAGTGCGCTCGATGCGCGCGAACCACGGATCGCGCGGCGCGCGCTCTTCATAGGAACGCAATAAAAGGCGTGCGGCCGCTAAGCCCAGCGCAAAGCCGGCCCCCTCATCGCCGAGCAGATAACCTCCGCCGCCGAGCGCGACGCGCTGCTCGCCACGTTCGCCGTAGGCGCCGCTCCCCGTTCCGACCACCAAGACCGCTCCATCGCCGGTCGGCGTCGCCGCGCGCAACGCGATCTCCAGATCGCTCGTGCAGATGATGCGTGCGTGCGGAAAGAACGTGCGGAGGCTCGCTTCGAGCGCCGCGGCGATTCCCGGTTTCGATACCCCGGCTGCACCGAGCACCACCGTATCGGGCTGCCCGTCGACGGCGAGATCGCGCACCATGGCGTGCAACACGTCGCGAACGCTTTCGAAGGGGAGCGCCGATGGATTTGCCGGGCCGCCCTCTGCACGCACGCGCCGTTCGCCGTCGCGCAGGATCGCCACGCTCTTACTTCCACCAAGGTCGATCCCTAGAATCATCGTACGTCTTCCTTCGCAATTTTTGTCAGTACCTTCGAGAGCTCGTGCGGCGCGACTGCACCGAGAACGCTCTGCCTCCGAGCCCCGGTTACCGAGGGGAGGTTCGCGCTGCGTCCGCGCAACGTTTCGTAGCCAAGGACGGCGAAGGCAACCGCCTCTTTTGAATCGGCCGGAACCCCAACCGCGTCGCTCGATTCGACGCGCGCACCAGATAGCCGCTCGCGCAGCGCCTGAAGCAACCGCCCGTTTTTCGCGCCGCCTCCGGAGCAGAGGATGCGCGCATCCTCGAAACGGTACCGTTCGAGCGCCCGCGCGATACTCTCGACCGTCAGCGCGAGCAACGTCGCCAACGCGTCCTCGAGTGCGAGCCCCTGTAACGCGCTGCGAAAGCGATGCACGAACGCTTCACCAAAGCGTTCGCGCCCGGTCGATTTCGGCGCGGAGCGAGCAAAGTAGGGGTCCGCAAGCATCTCCGCGAGCAGGGGGGCATCGACGCGGCCGCGCGCCGCGGTATCGCCGTTGTGGTCGAAGCGTCTGCGGCCGCCGCTCGCTTCGGCGATCCACGCATCGAGAAGCATGTTTCCCGGGCCGGTATCGAAGGCAATGACGGCATGCTCGTCGATCCGCGGGCGCGGTGGCAGCAGGGTGACGTTGGCGATCCCACCGCAATTCAATGCGACGCGCTTTTCGTTGGGATCGGCGACTAGCAAGAGATCGACGTATGGAACTAAGGGCGCCCCCGCCCCGCCGAGCGCGCAATCGGCGCTGCGAAAATCGAAACACACGCTCGCGGCAATGCGGTCGCGCAACGCAAACGGATCGCCGATCTGCAGCGTCAGCGCCGCAGCGCCGTCGTGATAGATCGTTTGGCCGTGCATCGCGGCAAAATCCACCACACGCCCAGCGAGAAAGCGCTCGGCGGCATCGGCGTGCGCGCCGCCCAACGCACGATGGAGGCGCGCGACGGCGGCGAGGCCACCGCGTTCTCGGCGGACGACTTCATCCAACAGTTCGCGTGTCGCCGCCTCGAAAGCGAAGGTCTGCGCGTCGAGGAGCGCGATCTTCAACCGTTCTCCGTGCCCCTGCAGTTCAACGAGCGCACAATCGATTCCATCGAGTGAAGTGCCGCTCATCATCCCTAGCGCGATCACCGGCGACGATCCAATGCGTCGGTAACGCCGGTAAAAAACGCCCGTCGCAGATCGGTGCTGTCCTCGCGCCCGAAATAGACGGTGTTCGTTAGCAGCACGGCGGTAAGATCGCGCTCCGGGTCGACCCAGATGCACGTTCCGGTAAAGCCGGTATGTCCGAAGGATGCCCGTGAAAATCCGGGGCCGCATGAATTGTCGTCGCGCGTTTTGAGCGCCCAGCCGAGTCCGCGACGGAGCGTTGGGTCGAACGCCTGCTCGCGCACCGCCTCGCGCGCGAGCGATTCGGGAAGGAGCGAGGCTCGCCCGTGAAATGCCGCGAGATACTGTTCGCCGATCCACGCCGCATCGGCGGCGCTCCCGAAAAGGCCGGCGTGCCCTGCAACGCCTCCGCAAAGATACGCCTTCTCGTCGTGTACGCGCCCCTGGAGACGTCCGCGCCAACTATCGCACTCCGTCGCCGGTATCGATTTCCACGATTGTTTCGGCGGCCGATATCGAAGCCCGGGTCGCGCACCGAGCGATGCGAGCATTCCTTGCAAACTCCGCCCTTCGCGACGAGCGAGCGCGATGCCGAGCGCGATGAAACCGAGGTCGCTATATACGACGCCGCTGCCGACCGGGGCATGAAGATCGGCAGTCAGTGCATACGCTTCAACCGAGCGATCCCGCAGCGATCGATAATGGGCACCGGACTGCATTCCCGATGTATGCGCGAGCAGCATTCGCAACGTGATCGCGCCCTGCGGCAACGCCTCCCACTCCGGAATCATCTGCACGAGGGAATCGTCGAGCGTCAACACGCCTTTGGCGACCGCATCGAGGGCAAGCGTCGCGATCGCGAGTTTCGTCAACGATGCAAGGTCGAAGCGCGTATCGATCGCTACTGGGAGGGCGCATCGATCGGCACGCGTTTGCCCGTATGCGCGTTCGAAGAGGACCCGACCCTCTCGCTCGACCCGCGCGACGGCGGCGGTAAAGCGGCGGCCGAGTGCTGCACGCAGCACGGCATCGCTTTCTTCAAAGAGATCAACCACGCTTTATGGTGACCGGTACTTTTCCGTTCGTCGGCGCGCCGGCGAAGATCGCGGCGGCCCCGGCGTGGAGGTGCAGCGCATCATTGCCGAAGCAGCAGAGCGCATGGTCGACGAAGGGCACCGATTCGATATCGAACGGTTCCATTGTCGAAACGAAGATGCTCTCGGGAAAACGTTCGACGATGCGACGAATCGCGTCGATCGAAGCGGGGTCGAGATGCGTGCGATAGGAGAGCAGCACGGGGCGACGCCCGGAGCTCGCCAACGCCGAAAGGACGCGTTCGACCGATAGCGGATCGCGGGGTTCGACTTGCGGGGCTTCCTCGGCACCAAGCGCGGCGGGGCCGAGGTCGCCGCCGACGCCGAAGCGGACGATGATACTCTCGTTGGCTCTGGCGCGCGGCGTTCCGCGAACGCGCGCGACCGCCCGCGCGGCGATGGTCGTCCCAACGTTGGGAAACGGTGCGGGTGCATCGAGCGGAATCGGCGCGGCGAGTGTCGCTCGCAGCATACGCATGCGCATTCCGGCCTCTCGAAGGCGCCATTCGCGCATCTCGCCGCGCGCGATGCGCGCGGCGATTTCGCGCGCCGCGGGCAGCGCGTCGCCGAGCCGTTCGCCGATCAGCGCACAATCGGCGCCGGCCTGAATCGAGGTCGCCGCGCGTTCCGGGACGGTGCCGAATCGTTCGAGCGCTCCCATCTCCAAATCGTCGGTAAAGGCGACGCCGTTAAACGAACAACTCTCGCGTAACAACGTCTTGAGCACCGCTTCGGAGAGCGTCGCCGGTTTATCGCGATCGACCGCTTCGACGACGACATGTGCGACCATCGCGGCTCGCGCATGCGGTAAGAGATCGCAAAAAGGTGCGAGATCGCGTACGTGCAGGATCGTTGGCTGCAGCGTAATCGTCGGCAACGCGACGTGCGAGTCGACGGCAGTGCTTCCGTGCCCGGGGAAATGTTTGAACGTCGGCACGATGCCGCGGCGCCCCATTCCGCTTGCGAAAGCCCCGGCAAGATCGGCGACTCGCTCGGGATTATCTCCGAACGAACGCGTTCCGATAACGGTACTCGCGCGGTCGATCGCGAGATCGAGAACGGGAGCGAAATCCAGGTTCACGCCGATACGACGGAGATCGTGAGCGATCTGCTCTCCGAGTTGCCGCGCCAGATCGAGATCGTCCGCGGCGCCGACCGCCATCATCGAGGGCATCGCCGCGACTCCCTCGCGCAACCGCGCGACGCGTCCCCCCTCCTGGTCGATGGCAATGATCGGCGTCGGTTCGTCTGGGCGCAGGGCACGCAACGCATCGGTGAGGGCGCGTGCACGCTCTACCGACGGCAGATTTCTTGCGAAGAGGACGTAACCGCCGAAACCCCGCAGCGTGAATTCCGCGCGGGTCGCCTCATCGAGCTCCGCCCCCGGGAATCCAACTGCGAGCACACCCTCTGCTAGGTCGACGAACTCGCTCAGAACGGCTCCTTCTTGATAGGGAGGAACGCGACGTTTAGTGCGCGCTGATCGATTGCGCTACGAGCATCTTCCCGGAACGGGCCGCCAGCACCTCGACACGATCGCCGACGCGGAGGCTTCCGAGGGTGGCGAAGCCGCCGGCTCGCTGAATCGAGGTATTGGGGGTAACCGTCACCTCCAACACGGTCTTCGGGCCGACCCGCACGCCGATGCCGGGGTGCTGGTAGTGGATGACGACGATATGCCCGACGAATGAAAGCGTGTGCGACGGGTGCGCCGCCAGAGCGCTCGGTGCGAGTGCGAGGAATGCGATGAGGAGAAAGACGGAGCGTTTCACGTTAGTCGATCCAAGAACGCATTACGGTGTCGGTAGCGTTCCATCGACCCGCAGAATCTGAAAATATGCCTCGCGCGCCGATGCATCACCTGAACGTGCCCGCTGCGAAGCGTCGCGCAGTGCTAAGACCGTCGCATCGTCGGCGCGAAGACTCGCCGCTGCCAGACGGAGCGCGAGCAACGCTAAATCCGGGGTGCGCTCGCCCAAGCGAGCGATCCCCTCCATAAATGGGCGCACGTGCTCGCCGCCGGGCTGCTGCGCCAACAGCGCCGCGATGACGGCAGCCTTGTCGGGCGCGCTCTCAAGAAGGTAGCTATCGAGAAGCTCGAACATCACCGCATGCGGTTCGCCGTCGCGACGTTGGCCCTTCTTTTCGCCCTTACGGCGTCGGCTTCGGCGCGAGCGAACTCCCTGGGCGTCCTGCTCGAACGCATGCGCAGCGCCGGCGGCCCGATTTGGTCGACCCATCTCGATGCCGTCGTCGATATCTCCGACGGCGCGATTCTGACCCGAGCGCATATCGATGCGCGCGGGGATCGCTTGATCCTCCATCGTTGCCTCAACGATCTTTGCTTGGGACGTTACTATCACGGTTCGCATGCCGATGACCTGACCCTCAACGGCGCTCCGGTTCCCGCACCGCAATTGACCGCGACCGAACCGGCGCTCTTACTCGCGCTCTCGCATGCATTTCTTCGCCCCGGCTTCCGGAAGGCCGGCGGTGCGCTCGCCCTGCTCCCATCGACACGGAACGCGGGATACGCGCTGGAGATCGAAGCCCCCGGCATTGCGCCGTTCATCGCACGGATCGGCGCCGACGCGTTGATCCGACGCCTCGAGATCGGTTCGACCCGCTACGATTTCTCCGACTATCGCAAGCTCGGCGCGCTGCGCGTACCGGCGCGTATCGAGCGCGGCGGGAAAACCTATCTCGCGTTTCACCACTTTCAGATCGAGAGCGCCCCCTTCGTCAAACCACACCCGTTAGCGCTCGCATTCGCCGCGGCGCCGGTCGTCTTGCCCTGGCGCCCGCGCGCGAAAACACCGATCGTTGCATGCAGCATCGACGGGCGACCGCTGCGCTGTCTCATCGACAGCGGAAACTCCGGGCTCTCGATGACGCTCTCGCTCGCCGAGCAATTGCATCTCCAACCGACCGGGACGTTCGAAGTGCAAGGGATCGGCGATTATCTCACCGAGTTGGTCAGCGCTCCGCCGCTGCGGATCGGTGCGGCGACGTTGCCGCGCGCCACCTACGTGGTGCTCTCCGATCTCGAAGGAACGAGATACGATGTCATTCTCGGAACGGATTTTCTCGCGGCGGCGAGCGTAACGATCGACGGGCCGCAGCGCCGCGTTATCGTTCGACCTCCCAACGCCGCGAAACTCGCAGACGGCATACCGGTGCGCTTTCTCGCGCTCGTGCCGACCGTTCGGGCCACCCTTGCAACGACCCCCGCTCGCCTCCTCGTCGATACGGGCGACGAATCGACGATCAATCTTGGAACGGCATTTTTTCACGCACACCCAACGCTTTTTCACGTCACTGAAAACCGCTCCGTTCGCGGCGTCGGCGGGAGCAGCATCGAACATCTCGGTCGCATCGCCGGCATAACGCTCGGCGCCATTCACCTCACGAATCTCAGCATCGGAAGCACCGACGGCCTGCATACTGCAGGCGACGGACATATCGGAAGCGGCCTTCTCGCACGGTTCGTCGTGACGTTCGACTACGAACGCGGCCGCATCGAGTTCGCGCAGCCATAATCACCGCTCCCTGTCACCCCGAGTAGGTTGCGAACGTGTCACCCCGAGTAGGTTGCGAAGCAACCGTATCGAGGGGCCGCTCCCTGTCACCCCGAGGAGGTTGCGAACGCGTCACCCCGAGGAGGTTGCGACCGTGTCACCCCGAGTAGCCCACGCAGTGGGCGTATCGAGGGGCCGCTCCCTGTCACCCCGAGTAGCCCACGCAGTGGGCGTATCGAGGGGTCTGCCGCGAAGCACGAAAATGATGTCGAAGCGTGTAACCGCTTCGGCGTCACTTGCGGGAAACGGTCGGGTTAGCGGATCGAATTGGCGTGGAAGTTGTTTTGGTTGTCGTAGTAGCCGTATGCGGTAATCGATCGCGTCGGATATAATGCACCGTTGGTGTTATTGCTCTGAATGGCATAGGTCGCATCGAACGAAATCGGAAGAATTCCTTGCAGAATCGTTATACGATCGTTGCTGATCCCCGTAATGATGCCGTGCAGTTGCGCGTTCTGCCCGTACTGGCCATTTTGGTTCTGGTTATTATTCTTGTTACACCAGCCGCGTTCGTGGCCGGCGGGGTTGATACAACTGTGGGGGCCGTCGTTATTATTGTCGTCGCTCCCGTTGCCGTCGCTTTGGTTGGAATTCCGACCGTACTGGTTGAACGGATTCGCGTTCGTTTGCCGGCCGTGCCCCTGATTTCCATGCCCGTGTCCATCGGCTAGGGCAAAACCGGCCGATCCGGCAACGAACATTCCGGTGGCGAGGAGCAGCCCCAGCGTCGATTTCAATAATTTCATGAGTGCGTTTCCTTCGGTACGTGGTACCTACCCCAATCAACGAAGATCGAGACGCGCTTCGTTACGGGCCATCGGGGTGAGACGGCTGACCCTCCTCCCCTACGAGCAGATCCCTTGCGCGCGGGAACGACCGCTTCGAGCCGAGAATGGCGATTGCATGCGCGTCTCAACTCGACTGTCGATCTTCGCGCTCGCCGTAGCGCTCGTAGCACTACCGCAGCGCTCCCCGGCCGCTAGCTTTGCCGGGCTCAACCCATGCACGCCGGTCGCCGTGGAAATGATCGATACGATCGATTCCGGAAATGCGCGCCCCGGCGATTTCTTTCGCTTTCAAAGTATCAACGCCGTTACCGTGGGCGCCGGCATAGCGATCCCGACCCACACGGTGGGCTACGGCGTGGTCTCCGTCGCCTCTGCGGCAGGTCGGAATGGGGTCTCGGGTACGCTCGTTCTCGAACCGCGCTACTTCGTTCTTCACGGCCGTCACTACGGCGTCGTTCTCGACCATCGCGCGAACGATCTCGTGCGGAACGGAAGCTCCGGAAATCTTCCCGGATATCTCGGGGCGATACCGATTCCCGGAGTCAGCGTTGCGATCGGCGCCTTCAATTTCTTTCACCACGGGAATAATATCGTCGTCAAAAGCGGAACGATGTTCGTCGTTTTTCCGAGCGATAGCCCCTCGGTCGAGCGCTGCCAACGCGCCGGGTCGCACTAGTGTCCTGAGCCGTAAGTCCCATCACATGCCCGCCGGGTCTTATCCGCCGGGTGCAGCGTTGCTCATCGGTCACAACGCTACGGCGTTGCTCCCTCTTCGCGCCTCGCCCCGCCGAAAAA
>JBMFXH010000058.1:0-10786 GCA_049964475.1 Vulcanimicrobiaceae bacterium | reverse complement strand
GTTTGCCGACGGAACCGTTAACGTCAACCAACGTGGAGTCGAGAGCAAACGCACTATCACCCCGCAAGCCTTTGCCGAGGAACTGCGATTGGAGATCGAGGCGCGTCGCTCGTGAACGCTAGGACGATCTCGGCCGCCGCCGCCGCTTCGCTCGCGCTCCTGCTCGGTGCATGTTCGGGGAATTTCGCAAGCGGAGGAACCGCAGCACCCAACGGTTTTACTCCCCCTGGGGGAGTAGCACCGACTCCGGCTGCCGGCGCCGCCGCTCCGGCCGACAAGCAGATCCCGGTGCCGACACCGACCCCACCGCCCGGCGACACGGTCAGCTATCCCGTCTCGCAAGCCTCCTCAGGGTTACGCTGTCCGCAAAGCAAGGGCTTCAGTTGCGTCGTCGCGTTTAATTTGCCGACCCCGAGCCCGAGCCCAAGCGGCTCGCCCTCGCCGGGAGCCTCCGCCTCACCGACGCCGAGCCCGACTCCCTCGCCGACCCCGACGCCGACCCCGAGCGCGAGCCCCTCGGCCTCGCCGAGTGCATCGGGGAGCGCAAGCCCGCACGCGAGCGCTACGCCGTCGGGCCCGCAGATCACGTTGCAGATCGCGGCGCTTACCAACGATGCACCGCCGATGGTGCATCCCGATACGAAGAGTGCGGGCACCGTCGCGCTCGTTGCTTTGCGATTGCAGACCAGCGCCGACACCACGCTCTCCGGCGGTGCGCGCATCGATTACACGCTCCCCAAAGCGCAGATCGCCGGGCGCGGGTTCGCCGTGCAACTCTTTGAGGAGAGGCAGCGGAAAAAGAAATCGATCGACACCTTTATCGGCACCTACGACCGTTCGACGCTCAAGGGTACAACGTTGAGCTTTTCGTTCGTAACGCCGAAGTTGCTGGTGAAAAAGGGCGAAACGTGGCTGCTGGTCCTCTATGGCGACGAGCGCCCGGCCGCAGCAGCATCCCCGAGCCCCGGCGCGAGCTCCAACCCAAGCGCCGCCCCGAGTGCAGCGGCGAGCCCAGTCAGCTCGACAGCCCCATCCCCCACGGCCTCAGCGGCGGCCTCGGGCTCGCCCTAAGACGATCGTGAGTACGCTCGCGGCGATTCGCTCGCTCGACCGACGAGCAAAAACGAGTTTTATCGCCGCGTTCTTGGGTTGGACGCTCGATGCGTTCGATTTTTTTATCGTGACCTTCGTCGTCACGAAAATCGCAACCGATTTTCATCGTTCGATTCCCGATATCGTTCTCGCCATCACCCTTACGTTGGCGGCCCGCCCGTTCGGGGCGATGCTCTTCGGCGCCATCGGCGATGCACTGGGGCGACGACTGCCGTTGATGATCGACATCGCGCTGTTCTCGGCGATCGAATTTGCGACCGCCTTCTCGCCGAACTACACCATATTCTTGCTTCTTCGCGTCCTCTTCGGGATTGCGATGGGCGGGGAATGGGGGCTCGGTGCGGCGTTAGCGATGGAGAGCCTCCCGCCGAAAACGCGCGGCGTCCTCAGCGGACTTTTGCAAGAGGGTTATATGGTCGGGTACTTGCTCGCCGCGATCGCCAACTTCATCGTCTTCACCTGGACTCCGTGGGGATGGCGCGCCCTCTTCATCATCGGCGTGCTACCGGCGATCCTCCTCTTCTTCATTCGCCGTCATGTCGAGGAGTCGCCGACGTGGGCCGCCGCTAGGGAACGCCCCGATATCGTCAACAGCCGCGGAATCGCAACCGTCAAATCTCTGCCGCTCATGCTCTACGCCGCACTTTTTATGACGGCATTCAACTTTATGTCGCATGGCACGCAGGATCTCTATGCAACGTTTTTGCAGAAACAGCATGGTTTTTCACCGGGAGTCGTATCGTTCTTAGCGATCGTCGCTGCGCTCGGAGCGATCGTCGGCGGTATCACTTTCGGCGCACTCTCGCAGCGGGTGGGACGGCGCGTCGGCATCATCGTTGCCGCAGTGTTGGGAATCGCCGTGATTCCGCTCTGGGCGTTCTCCGGCGGCATCCCCGCACTTGCAGCCGGTGCATTCGCGATGCAATTTGCAGTTCAAGGGGCGTGGGGAATCGTTCCGGCGCACCTCAACGAAATCTCGCCACCGCTCCTGCGCGGCTCTTTTCCGGGAACGGTCTATCAAATCGGCAACTTGCTCTCCGCCGGTGCGGCGCAAATCGAGGCCACGATCGCCGCAACCTCCTTTGCCTTACCCAGCGGGGGTGCCGATTACGCGCGCGCGCTCGCGGCGATCGCCGTCGTCGTCCTCGCCGCCGTGGCGTTGCTCGCGGCGATCGGTTTTATCGTGACGCCCGAGCGCCGCGACGAGGCGCTCGAGTAACGGCGTTAGCGGGGGTCGGCGAAAGCGACGATTTCATGGGCCTCTCGGTGGCTCGTCCAGAAGCGCGAACCATCGAAGGCGAGCGACCGGGCATGAAAGGGAACGATGGCAAGATCGCGCGTACGCGGAACCGTGCCGCGAGCATCGATTTGCGTGATGAAATACTCGGGTTTCGTTTCATCCTCGGTCGTCAGCAGGTAGATCGTGCCGTCGAGAATCGTCTGGCCGCAGATCTGGCGCGGCGCAGGAATGGCGCGAACGATCTCTCCTCGAGCATCGAGCTCGAGAACTCTGCGATTGTAAAACTGCGATAGAAAGAGCATCTCGCCGTCAAACCCGAGTTGAGAGCCGGTAAACTCCGGGCACGCGATTCTCTCGTTCTCTTTGAAGCCATGGCCCGGAATAAAACGGCAAATATACCGGTCGTCGTTCTCGCCGAAGCCACAAACGACGCGGAGTTCGTCGCCGACAACGGTCATGCCCCAGGGCATACCCGGTGCCTGCGACTCTTCATGCACGGTCCAATGCACCGGATCGATTGCGTAGAGTCGTCCCGTGGTTACCGAACCCATCCAGAGGGACGTTCCATCATATGCCAGTGCCTGCGGTCGCGGCGCGGGGGATGGAAGGCGACGCACTTCCTCAACGTTCTTCATGATCGGCTACTTCGTAGCACGGGCGCCCATCCCCGCAACCACCGAGCCGATCGCATCGACGAGGCGATCGATCTCCTCGTTCGAGACGATCAGCGGTGGAGCGATGCGCAGCGTATTTCCTCCACCGGTTCCGACGAGAATAGCATGCTCTCGTAACGCTTCGGCGATCGCCGCCGCGCCCAGCGGCTCCCGGACCGGCAGCCCCAGCAAGAGCCCGCGCCCACGAGGAGGTTCCACAAAGGAAGGAAGCGTACGCGCTAGTGCAGCCAATTTCGTCATTGCGTAGGCACCGACTTCGCGGACGTGCGTATCGAGATCGAGTTCGTCCCGAATACGGAGGTGCGCAAGCGCGGCCGCTGCGCTGACCGGAGAGCCGCCGAAGGTCGAACCGTGATCGCCCGGTTGCAATGCATCGGCAAGCGTGCCGTCAACGAGCATCGCACCGATCGGTAAACCGTTGCCAAGTGCTTTTGCCATCGTGACCAGATCGGGACGGACGCCGACGCTCTGAAAGGCGAAGAGGTCGCCCAGACGCCCCATGCCGCATTGCACTTCGTCGAAAATCAAGAGGACGCCGCGTTCGCTGCAGAGACGACGAAGTTCCTGAAGCACATCCTCGCGCGCCGGGTGAACGCCGCTCTCCCCTTGCACCGGCTCGATGATACAGGCGGCGGTGCGCTCGTCGATCGCGGCATCGAGCGCGGCGAGATCGTTGAACGGAGCCCAGCCAAAGCCCTCGGGGAGCGGCGCAAATCCGACCTTATACTCGGGGTTTGCCGTCGCCGCCAGCGCACCGAGCGTCCGCCCGTGAAAACCACCGCTAAAGGCGAGGATGCGATTGCGCTCGCGCTCGCCGCGTCTATACGCCGCTTTACGGGCGAGTTTGATCGCCGCTTCGTTCGCTTCGGTGCCGGAATTACAGAAAAAGGCACGCGCGAAGCCCGAGCGTCGGGTCAGTTCCCGCGCGAGCTCCCCCGAGGGCTCGTGATAGTACAGATTGCTCGCATGCACCAGTTGTCGCGCTTGCCGCGCGACGGCATCGGCGATTCCGGGGTGTGCATGGCCGAGCGCACACACGGCAATACCGGCGATTGCATCGAGATAGCGCCGCCCGTTTTCGTCGATGAGATAGCAACCTTCGCCTGCGACGAAGCGGATCGGCGCGCGCGAATAATTCGCTAAGAGTGCGGGCTCGTTCACGTCCGGTAACTTGCATTGATGCGCACGTAATCGCGCGAGAGATCGCATCCCCACGCGGTCGCCCTCGCATCGCCAAGCCCGAGATCGAGCGTTACCACGATCTCGCGTTCCTCCAAAAGACGATGCGCCTCCGCTTCGGAGAGCGCTTCGACCCCGCCGCGTTCGACCCACGTGCGATCGTTGAGCGTCAGCGACCATTGTCGCGGGTCGAAGCCGACGCGCGCGGCGCCGGCTGCAGCGACGATTCTCCCCCAATTCGGATCTTCGCCGTAGAGCGCGGTTTTGACCAAGCTGGAGTTTACGATCGCTCGCGCGATCGTTCGCGCCTGCGCGGAATCGCGCGCTCCGACGATCCGCACCTCCAATCGCTTCGTCGCCCCCTCCGCATCATCGACCATCGCCAGAGCGAGATCGAGCGTCACTTTTCCCAACACTTGTTCGAAGAGCGGCGGCGGTGCGAGGGAGCCGGGCGGAGCGAACAGATAGACGGCGTCGTTAGTCGACATGTCGCCGTCCACCGAGATCATATTAAACGTGTCCGCGGTCGCTGCGACCAGTAAGCGCTGTAAATCTTCCTTCGCTACCGGAAAGTCGGTTGCAAGAAAGGCGAGCATCGTCGCCATATTGGGCGCGATCATCCCGGAGCCTTTGGCGATTCCGCCGATGGTATAGCGTTTCGATTCGTGATAAAACGCATATGCCGAAAGTTTCGGAACGCGATCGGTGGTCATGATCGCCTCGGCAGCATCGTGCGCCGCCTTCAAGCCTTCGTCGAGCTGTTCGACGCAGCGTTCCAAGCCACGCTGCACGCGGTCGAGCGGAAGCGGTACCCCGATCACACCGGTTGAGGCGACGACGACTTGTTGCGGTGCGATATCGAGCAGCGCAGCGGCCTGCGCCGCAGTCGCTCGCGCGTCGCGCTCTCCGCGTTCGCCCGTGCAGGCGTTTGCACAACCTGAGTTGCAGACCAACGCTCGCACGCCCAATCCCGAAGCGAGATGTTCGTTGCTAATCACGATCGGCGCAGCCTGAACGTCGTTGGTGGTTACCACCGCGGCGCAAGCCTGCTCGCGCTCGAAGGCAATCAACGCCAAGTCGCGCTTGCGACGCTTGATGCCGGCGTGCACTCCGCTCACGCGCACGCCGGAGACACTACCGATCCCTCCGCGCAGGGCGACGATACGTTCTTGCAGCTCAGGCTGCGACGGTGCGAGCACGAAAGCCCTCCTCTTCGGGATACCCCAGCATGATGTTGATATTTTGCAGCGCTTGACCGGCTGCGCCTTTGCCGATATTATCGATCGCGCAGATCGCTCTGATCGTGTTGCCGCAGATATCGACGGATATTTCGGCATCGTTGGTGCCGACGACCGCCGATATGCTCGGCGCGCATCCGGCTTCAAGGATGCGGACGAACGGCGATGTGGCGTACGCATCGTGAAGTGCGGCAACGACCGCTTGCCGCTCGGGTGCGCGATCGACGAGCAGGTAGATATCCGCGAGCATCCCTCGCGAGAGCGGCACCACGTGCGGCGTAAACGTCAGCGGCGTGTTGCAACCATGCGATGCGAGCACGCGTTCGATCTCGGGCTGATGTCGATGCCCGGTTAAACCGTACGCGCGAATCTCCCCATCGACCTCAGCGAACATCGAGCCGATCGCGGGCGTCCGCCCCGCCCCCGTTATCCCGCTCTTCGCATCGATAACGAGCGCGCGAGGAGGTGCGAGCGCAATGAGGGGAAGCAACGGCAGCAACGATGCCGTTGGATAGCATCCCGGGTTTGCAACGAGCTCCGCCGCGGCGATCGCCGTGCGGTTCCATTCGGCAAGACCGTACGCCGCGCGATCGTCAAAGCGAAAGTCCGCCGAGAGATCGACCACGCGCGCACCGCGATCGAGAAACGATTCCACCGCCTCCCGCCCGAGACCATGTGCACCGGCGGCGATCACGATATCGCCCGGTGAGAGCCCCAAGAGAATGCTTCCACTCTCGGAAAAACGCAAGTTGCTCCGGCGAAACGCCGGAAAGCTCTCTGCAAGCATCGCACCGGCATGGCTCTTGCTTTCAAGGATGCCGACGTTCAGACGCGGGTGTCGCTCGATCCATTCGATCGCTTGAGCGGCGGCATAACCGGCTGCGCCCCAGACGTGGACCGCGGTCATAGCGCGCTCGCAACGTCGGCAAGTTCGTTCTCCAGCGCGTCGAGTGCGTGGCGAACGGCAGCCGGAGCGCTGGACCCTTCGGTTGCCTTCGCGCGAACGCTGCTCGGCGCATCGAGTGGAGCATCGAGCGCCGCGGCCCCAACCGCTGCGCCGAGCGCGCGCAGATCGCTCGCGTCGAAGGGGCGCCCTTGCTCTTCGGCGAGCGCGACCCGCTCGCCGACCAGACGATGGGCACGCCGCGCATCGAGCCCGTGCAGGATCAGCGCGTCGGCGTGATCGGTCGCAAGGGTATACCCGAGCGTCGCCTGACGCTCCATTTTCACGATGTCGAACTCGAGATCGGCGAATGCTCGCTCGAACGCCGCGAGCAGCGCGTCGGCACGTTCGATCGCATCGATCGCGCTCTGCTTGCACTCCTGCAAGTCGCGATGGTACGAGAGTCCGATGGCCGCACTCGCGCTCCACGCCGTCCCGGCATCGCTTAATACCCGTTGCGTACCGGAGCGCACGAGTTCGAAGATATCGGGATTTCGTTTCTGCGGCATCAAACTCGAGCCGCTCGCCGATGCATCGCCGATACGTACGTAACCGACGAGCGGCGAGGCCCAGGAAACGACCTCGGCGGAGATGCGAGAAGCCGGCACGCAGGCTTTCGCCCAAGCATCGGCACAGGCGAAGAGCGCGTCGCGCGTCCCGACGGAATCGAGCGCGTTGCGAGAGGGCTTCGCAAAGCCGAGGTAGCGAGCCGCCGCGAGGCGGTCGAGCGGCAAGCAACTCCCGGCGAGCGCCCCCGAACCCAACGGCATCATCTCCATTGCCTCACCGGCGACCGATGCAAAGCGTTGCGCTCCGCGCACGAAGGGCTCGGCAGCGGCTTGTAGCCAGAACGCAAGCAAGATCGGCTGCGCCGGTTGGCCGTGCGTGGTTCCCGCCAGCACGCTCTCCTGCGCGAGAGCACTGCGCGCGCGCGCAACCAGCGCCGCGGCGATTGCGGTGACCCGCGCGAGTCCGTCCCGGGCGCGCGCTGCTGCATAGAGCGCGAGCGTCGTCGCAACTTGGTCGTTGCGGCTCCGGCCCGCGTGCAACCAGCCGCCCGCGGCCGCATCGATCTCGCGCACGCGCGCGTCGATCGCTCCGTGAATATCTTCGAAGCCTCCCTCGCGCGCCCACGCGGCGAAACGGCCGGCTTCGATTTCGGCAGCGACGACATCGAGTGCGCCATCGAGGGCACGAGCGGTCTCCGGCAGAATCGCGCCACCGCCCACTAATGCACGAACGTGCGCGCGCGAGGTTTGCAGATCGAACGGTGCGAGCAACAGATCGTCTTCCAGCGAAGAGCCGAACGCAAGCAACGCAGGATCGGGGCCGCGGCGAAAACGCCCGCCCCACTGCAACGACCCGGCGCTCACGACGCGGCGACCGCGGCAACCTGCGCCAAGCGATCCAGCGGGAGCCCGGTAAGGTGAATGAATCCGTCGGCGGCATGGTGGTCGAAGCGATCGCCGGCTCCGTAGGTCGCCAAGCCTTCGTCGTAGAGTGCGAAGGGCGAACGAACCCCGACAACCGTCGCGCAACCTTGTAGAAGCCGCAGACGGACTTCGCCCGAAAGCCGCGTATTCGATACCGCGTTAAATGCATCGAACGCGCTGCGCAGCGGTGAATACCAGAGTCCGTCGTACACCAACTCTGCATATTTGCGATCCACTCCGGCCTTGAAGCGGAGTTCGTCGCGCGTGAGCACCAGACGTTCGAGCGCTTCGCGCGCCGCCAGCAAAATCGTCGCCGCCGGCGCTTCGTAGAGTTCGCGCGATTTCAGCCCGATCACCCGATCTTCGATGAGATCGATCCGCCCAATGCCGTGCTCGCCGCCGAGGATGTTGAGTTTCGCCAAGAGCGCGGGCCCCGATGCCCCGGCCACGCTCGGAATTCCGGCATGGAAATCAACGACGATCTCTTGCGCCGTGCCGGGACGATCTTGCGGCGACGCGGTCCATCCGAAGGCATCCTCAGGCGGCGCCGTCCACGGATTTTCGAGTACCCCGGCTTCGATCGAGCGCCCCCAGAGATTCGCATCGATCGAATACGGCTTTGCCGCACTCTGAGCGATGGGAATGTGATGCTCGGCAGCAAAGGCGATTGCATCGGGACGAGAGAGCGGATGCTCGCGCAACGGCGCACGCACGCGAAGTTGCGAATCGAGCGAACGAACGCCGAACTCGATCCGAACCTGATCGTTCCCCTTACCCGTACATCCATGCGCGACGGTATCGGCGCCGTAGGCGCGCGCGGTCTCAACCAGCAGCGCCGCGATGAGCGGGCGAGAGAGCGCAGCGCTCAACGGATAGCAACCCTCGTAGCGAACGTTCGCCGCGAACGCCGGCAGAACGTACTCGTCGTAAAAGCGTTGCCGAACGTCGAGCGCAACGGCCTCCCGTGCACCGAGCGTGCGCGCCTTCGCGGAGATCGCCGCGATCGCGTCGACGGCGGCTTCGCCGGTCGCGCCATCGCTCTCGCCGAGATCCGCGGTCAGCGCGATCACATCGTGGCCTTCGAGCAGCAGGCGCTTGAGCAGTACCGAAGTATCGAGCCCTCCGGAGTAGGCGAGAACGATCGTGCTCACGCCTCGCCTCCAACCCCGAGATCGCGAAAGCGCTGCACGACCATCGGCATTTTTTTCGCATCGCGCACGATAACGAGAATCGTATCGTCCCCGCCGATCGTGCCCATTATTTCCGGCCAGCCGGCGTCGTCGACCGCCGACGCGACCATCATCGCACTTCCCGGCGGCGTTCTGAGCACGATGAGATTCGCACTCCCCTCAACGGAGAGTACGAGCTCGGCAACGACGCGATGGAGACGGCTGGCATACTGAACCGTCGCATTCGGAAGCACGTATTTAAAGAGCGCTTCGTCCCCACGTTCGCTCTTCACCGGCACCTTTACCAGCCCGAGTTCTTTAATGTCGCGCGAGACCGTCGCTTGAACGGCATCGAAGCCCTGCTCCGCTAGTAATGCGACCAGCTCTTCCTGCGAGTGTATCGGTCGCGTCGCGACCAACGTGAGAATCGCGCGCTGACGACGCTCCTTCATAGTGAGGTTCCCTTTCCATCGGTGATGAGCGCGACGAGAAGTGCCCGCTGCGCGTGGAGTCGATTTTCGGCCTGGTCGAACACGAGGCTGCGCGTGCCGTCGATGACGGTAGCCGCGACTTCTTGACCGCGATGTGCCGGCAGGCAATGCATGAAGACGGCGTGCGATGCCGTGTAGGTAAAGGAGCGTTCCGTTACGGCGTACGGCAACAACATCGCGGCGTTGCGTTCGTGCAGGTGCTCCTCGCCCATCGAGGTCCAGACATCGGTGTAGACCACGTCGGCACCGCGAAGCGCGCGCACCGGGTCGGTGAAGGCGCGCACGCGACCGCCGGTGCTTCCACCAAGCTTTGCGAGGCGTTCCAGCGCCGCTTCGCTCGGACGATGGCTTAACGGCGAAGCGAAACGCATCGATCCACCGAGCATAACGACGGCCTGCGCGAGCGAGGTAGCGACGTTATTGCGAGCGTCGCCGAGATAGACGACCCGCAACCCTTCAACCGAACCGAAGCGCTCCTCCATCGTCAACACGTCGGCGAACGCTTGGCACGGATGATAGAGCGCGGAGAGCCCGTTGATGACGGGAACGCCGGCTGCAGCTGCAAAGCGTTCGAGTGGTTCGTGTTCGTGCGTGCGCACGACGACCGCATCGACATACCGCGAGAGCACGCGCGCCGCATCCTCCGGTGTCTCCCGCGTGCCGACCAGCATCTCGCTACCGGTCGCGAAGAGCGCTTGCCCACCGAGCGAGGAGATCGCCACTTCGAACGACACGCGCGTCCGCAGACTCGGCTTCTCAAAGAGCAGCGCTAACGTCCGCCCCCGCAAAAGCGCGCGCGCCGAGGACGCCCCCTCGCTTTTCAGCTCTCGCGCCAAACGCACGAGGGCGCGCAGCTCCGCAGGTTGGAACTCGCCGAGATCGAGGAAGTGGCGCCCCTGCAAATTTTCATGGGGGGCTAGCGGCGTAGCGGTCATTGTGTGTATTATTATGCACGTTATGCATACTTATGCAATACCCCCGAAGCTCTGGATTGTAAAATATGGCGGCAGCGCCCGCCCCGGAGCGGCACCGGAGGATCCGCTCCTCGACGAGATCGCCGAGCTGCATGCTGCCGGTGAGCGCGTCGTCCTCGTCCACGGGGGCGGGCCGGAGATCGATACGGCCCTTCGCGAGCGAGGGCTCGAGGGAGAGCGTTTCGACGGTCTCCGCGCGACCGACGAGCAAAGCCTCGCCACGATCGAGATGGTGCTCTGCGCGACGATCAATAAACGCATCGTCCGCGCACTGCAAGAGCGAGGAGCGATGGCGGTCGGTATCTCCGGACAGGACGGAGGCACGCTCCGCG
>JBMFXH010000057.1:0-10944 GCA_049964475.1 Vulcanimicrobiaceae bacterium | reverse complement strand
GACCGGGAGCCCCGCAGGGGCGTGCAAGGCACCGTCGAGCAAGGCGAGGAGCGTGCTGCCGGTTTCGCGCGCGAGCCGTGCGAAACGCCCCCAGATCGCCGCACTCCAGGCGCGCGCTCGTACGAGAACGACGCGGCAGACGCGCGAACGCAGCAACGTGTCGAGCGCACGGGCGAGCGTTCCATCGCCGACCGGCACGATCAGCAACCGCTCCAGCAGTACCCCGGCCTCGGCGAGCGCGGGCGGATAGCAGCCGCCTTCGTCGAGGAGGGCGACGAAGGCGCTCCGGCTCGCTGCCGCAAGCGCCCGAAAGGCGATCGCCCCCCGCCCCGAACTCGGGGCGCCTTCGAGGGTGACGAGCCCAGCGGGCAGCCCCCCGCCGAGTGCGGTATCGAACGCGGGGAGCTCGCAGGGCAAGCGCCGTTCCTGCGGCGGAGCGGGCTGCCGCGCGGCGGCGAGGCGCTCCTTGAGGGAGAGAAACGCCGCACGCCGGTCTCTCTGGGGGGCGGGCACGGGCAACATGGGAGGCTATCGTAGTCGAACATATGTTCGATGTCAACGCCGGATTTCGCCTTCTCCCGTCGAAGCGGCCGGAGGTGCCCAGCTCCATCTCCCCCGGTACCTCGCGACAAGAACGCGCCTTCCGTGTCACCGTCGCGGTGCTCGCTGTCGCACTCGCCGACCCGTGCCTCGAATTTGCGTCGAACGCGGGCTGGTTCGGAAGCGGTCGCTTTACCGACCGCAGCATGGCCGACGTTGCGCCGACCTTGCTCTTCGGCGCCCTCTTCCTCGTCGCGCAATTGTTCGGAATCTTCCGTCGAGCCTCCATCAGCCTCCGCTTCGACGAACCGCTACGCCGACCGATCGCGCAAATAGTGCCGAGCATTTTCAGCCTGCAGATCGTCCTGCTCTTCCTGATCGAGAGCATCGAGCAACGCGTTGTCTACGGGCATTTGCTCGGCGGATCGCTTTGGTTGGGTGCACCGGCCCTTATCGCTCTCGCCGTTCACGCGCTCTTCACCGTCGGCACGGCCTTCCTCGTCGCCGGCGCGCTGCGTGTATTTGCGCGCCGCGCACCGGCGTTGGCAACGGCGATACGCCTCCGCCGCGAAAGAAATGCTCCGCTCGCAGTCGCCATCCGTCGCAGTTTCGCCGTCGTTTCGGCGGCGTTACCCAAACGTACTTTCGGTTCCATCGGAAAACGCGCTCCTCCGATTCGGGTGCTTTCGTAACCCTTCCCCAATCGCAACGACACCCTTCGGAGTATTCTCTCGCCCATGAAACGACAACGCGTGCGCCCGAATATGGCGCGCATTCTCATCGCCTGCGCGCTTCTCGCCTTCATCCTCGGATTTGCGATCTTTTTCTCGCAGGGCGTACGACGCCTTGCCGGCGGCGTTGCCGCACGCCTGACGCTGGGCACGCAACCGATCGATATTCTCGTCATCGCCAACAACGCACGCGGAGTCGCCGCAAACGATCCGCTCGGGCTGGGCACCGCGGCGGGGCAGGCCGACGTGATTCTTCTCGCACGAATCGACCCGGCGGCACATCGCATCTACGCCATTACGATTCCTCGCGACACCCTCTTCGCACAGCCCGGTTGGAACGACCCGGTGCCGAAAATCAAAACGCTCTTTTTTATGGGCGATCAAGATAGCCCGCCGAAAGGGCCGCAAGAGCTCGCCAAAGCCGTCGCGCAGCTCACCGGCCTACCCGTCGACGGCTATATCGCAGCGAATTTCTCCGGTTTCGAACGCGCGGTCGATCTCGTCGGCGGCATCACGGTCGATGTCAAAAAACGCATCTATGACCCGCGCCATAGCGGTGCGAATTTTCAGCCCGGCATCCAACACATGAACGGGAAAGAAGCACTGGCGTTCGTGCGCGTCCGGCAAAATATCGCCGGGAACTCCTACCGTATCAACGATTTCCAACGCATGCAGGCGGAGGTTCAGGTGCTGGGGATTCTCCGCAATACCTTGCTCGACCCGACGCGTGCCGCAACGTTGATTCCCCATTTCGTGAAAGCGATCCACGGTGATATCGCTACCGATCTTCCGCAAGCCCGGCTCATTCAAATCGGCATCGCGATGGCCGGCGCACCGGTCTACCAAGTTCCGCTCGGTTCGATCGACGATTCGATGACGCTCGCACCGGCAAGCGTGCCGGGGATCAACGCCGAGGGCTACCTCGACGGCGCCGATTACGACGTGCTCGATCCGGCAGAGATCGCTCGACGCCTCGCGCAGTTCGGTGCGACGACCCCGAGCCTCGGTATCGATTTCCCGCCGCATGCCGACGTGCACGTCACGCTCTACGGCAGCGCACACATGGCGTTACACTTCGAACATCTCGGTTTCCAGGTGACGCGCGTCGGTGCTGCAACCGGTGCGCAACGCGTCATCTACCCGGCAGGCGAACCGGCGGCGGGATGGGAGGCGGCGCGCGCGCTCGGCGGCGGCGACGTCACCGTCGAACCCGGTGGGGGAACGACGGTGGTCGTCGAGGAGTGAACGCCTTGCCGCTATGGGGCCTTCTGCGGAGCCCCCCCGGTGCAGATATGGGCGGCGGCAATGATCTCCGGAGCGACGGCGTTCTGTCGCTTATTCATCTCTTGTCGCGTCCAACGCATTGCATTAGCGACCGCACGGATGGGATTGTAGCCTAAGCTCAACCCGGGGACGTTGCGCATGTCGACGAGCGTCGGGTCGAGTTGGCGCGGGGCGAGGCCCGCATAGTTGTTGTTGTAGAACTCCGGGTTCGGCGTCGCAGTCGCAATCGGGTTGGTCTTGAGTTCTTGGGTGCCGTTGATCGCGCCGATATATTCAAACCCGGCATGCTGCATGGTGGCCATCTGCTTGGTCGCGACGAATCCGTTGATGAGATCGAGCGCAAACTTCTGCGTGTTGAGCGCGCTGAGAAGCCCGGCTTTGAGCTTCGCTAATTCTTTCGAATCGTAGCCGTTGCCGCTACGAAAGATCGCATCGTTGGCCAGCAATTTATCGATCGCTTCGGTATTTTTGACCAGCGGCCCGACGAGATACTCCATTTTTACTTGCGCGAGTTGGCGCGCCGTCGCACTGGTTTTACCGCTGATATTGTAACGCACGTAATCGTTGAAGAGCGGCTGACTCTTGGCGATAATTGCATTGTTCTGCAACATCAAGCCGACGGCGGGGGCGACGGCCTGGTGCAAGCCGCTGCAGAGCGGACGTGCGATCACGTGAACGATCACCGGGAGCTTCAAGACGCTCGGCGGAGGCGATGCTTTCACCTGGACCCGTTCGTTCGCCAAGCCGGCCGCGGCCAAAGAAGCGCAGGCCAGGGCGCCTAACACAAATCCAGCTAGTCGATTGCGCGATTTCATAGGGATCGATCCTCCTTAGTACCGGAACGACCCGGCCGAAAGAATCGTTTCGGCGCTTGCTACTCGGCGGCCTCGTCGACGGTTTCGAGCGCCTGTTTCTCCTCGGAGGTGATCACTTTACTGAGGTCGAGCAGGATGATGAGCCGCGTATCGACCTTCCCGACGCCCTGGATATACTCGGTGCCGATACCCGCGACCATCTCCGGCGCGTCTTCGACGTTTTCAACCGGGATATTGAGCACCTCGGAGACGCTGTCCACGACGATGCCGACCCGCTTGCTGCCGATATCGGTAACGATGATGCGCGTCGATTTCGTGTGCTCGGCACGATTCATCCCAAAGCGCGTGCGCAGATCGATGATCGGAATCAACTGCCCGCGAAGGTTGATGACGCCCTCCATGAAGCGCGGGGCGCGCGGCACGTGCGTGATCTCGACCATACGAATGATCTCTTGGACCTGCGAGATATCGACGCCGTACTCTTCACCGCCTAAGCGGAACGAGACAACCTGAAAGGTCTCGCCCGAATACTGCTGCTTCTTCTCTTCTCGTTGCTCGGCCATCATGAACATTATACTCCTGAAAACTCGGCGCGCGTAACTTTACCGCCGGCGTAGGCGTCACTTACCAGGGAATGGACGTCGATAATCAACGAAATCGACCCGTTGCCGAGAATCGTCGCGCCGGATATGCCCGGAATCCGCCCGACGACATCGGAGAGCGGCTTGATGACGATCTCTTGCTCGCCCTCGAAGGAATCGACCACCAGGCCGACCTGACGTCCTTGGAGCCCGACGATGACGATCATCACCTTTTCGGGATCGCGTTCGCCGCCGAGTTCGAAGAAATCGGCGATGCGCAGTAACGGCACGACCTGGCCGCGCAGCGTGATCACCTCCGAGCCGTGCACCGTGCGGACATCGGGCATCTCGACGCGCTGCGATTCGATCACCGAGTCGAGCGGAATTGCGTAGAGTTCGTCGACGACCCGAACGAGCAATGCCTGAATGATTGCCAACGTCAGCGGGAGCTTAATCGTGAAACGCGTCCCTTGCCCGGGAGCCGAATCGACGTCGAAGATCCCTTTGAGCTTCGTGATATTTCGCTTCACGACATCCATGCCGACGCCGCGGCCGCTGACATCGGAGACCTCTTCGGCGGTCGAAAATCCGGGGGTGAAGATCAGCTCGATGAGTTCGCGATCCGTCAGGCGATCTTCAGTTCCGATCAGGCCGTTCTTGATCGCTTTCGCGCGCACTTTATCGAGATTGATGCCGCCGCCGTCATCAGAGATCTCGATGATAATCTGGTTGCCTTCGTGATAGGCGTTCAACGCAATCGTCCCCATGCGCGGTTTCCCCTGCCGTTCGCGCTCGTCGGGAGATTCGATACCGTGGTCGACACAATTGCGCAGTAAATGCATGAGCGGTTCGCCGACTTCGTCGACAATCGTCTTATCGAGGTCGGTGTCGGCACCCGATATTTGCAACTGCACTTCTTTGCCGCGCGCTTTCGCAACATCGCGGACGGTGCGCGGAAAGCGATCGAAGACTTGGCCGATCGGCACCATGCGCACTTTCATGATCGACTCTTGAATTTCGTTGGTCGTGCGCGCGAGCAGGGCGGCGCTGTCGGCGAGATCCTTCGAGAGTGGGCCGATGAGCCCGACCGATGCGTTGAGCGCCCGGTCCCCCATGAGTCGCCCGAGCGTCGTCGCAATATCGGAGATCCGCGTGCGGTTGATAACGAGCTCTCCGACGAGGTTTAAGAGCGCGTCGAGTCGATCGATATCGACACGAATCGTCTGCGCGAGCGAACTCCGTTTGCCTTGAGCGGCGCCTTTCTTCGCGTCGGCGCTCTCGCCGTTGCCGCGCGCCGTCGGTGTCGTCGACGTCGTGCTTGCGGCGGGGGCGGCCGCGCTCGCAACGGGGGGAACGACGGTAGCCGGAGGCTCCGGAGCGGCCGCGTTGGGAGCAGCGGTTGACGCCGCCTCGGCGAGCATGCGTTCGATCTCCGCTTCGAAGGCCGCGATCTCGGCCTCGTTCATCGGCTCGCTGCCGACGGCTCCGCCCGACTCACTGCGGTCGGGTGTTTTTCCCTCGATGACGTTCGACGTTTCGTTATAGATCGCCACGAACTGATCGAGGCGCCCGGTAAACTCGTTGAGTCCGCTTGGCGGTGCGCTCTGCCCGATCGCCGCCTGCACCAGATCGGTTAAAAAGTCTCGCCCCGAGAAAAGAATCTCGACGCTCCCTTCCGAGAGCGGCATGCGTTCTTTGCGGAGCAAATCGCAGAGGTTTTCAAGTTTATGCGCGAGTCCCTGAACCTCGGTGAACCCGAGCATTCCCGAGCTGCCCTTAATCGTATGCAGCGCTCGGAAGAGCGAATTGACGATCTCCGGATCGGCCTGCCCGCTATCGACAAACTCCTCAAGGCGCAGCAGATCTCCGTCGATCTGCTGCAACAGCTCTTCGGCTTCGTCGCGGAAGTACGCAACGAACTCTTCTTTATCGAATGGTTCGTCGGACATCGGCGATCCTCAAACGCTCGTTCGGTGCTGCCGGGCGCGTCTACTCGACGCCGAACGCCGAGAGCAGCGGCGTGAGCGACCCGGTCTCCGGAATCATGATAAACTGTCCGGCCACTTCCTTGTCTTTATCGAGGAAGCTGCTCTCGATCAAGAAGACGTCCTGGTCGGGCAAAATCGACATGAGCGTACGGAACGCGGCTTGGATCGTGCCGTAGGAGAGCGTCGGTACCGATGGGAGCAGATTCACCCCGGTCAGTTGAATGATCGCGGTCAAATACGAACCGGCAATGATGTTTCCGAGCTCTTTGAGCGTCGAATCGGCGATCGAATCGAAGATCTGAATATCGCCGATCACGCGATGCAGGAACTGGCTTACGAAATCGAGCGCCTGCTCGCGGTCGAAGAGCACGACCATCTGTCCGGGCGCCTCGCCGCGAACGTACATATGCAATGCGGCGACGGTGCGATTTTCGTGCCCGACGCGCGTCGCAAGATCGCGAAATTTAATAACGTCGATTCGCGGTTCGCTCAGGTTGATTTTTGCGTTGAGCAGTTGCGAGAGCGCCGTTGCGGCGTGCCCGGCACCGATGTTCCCGACTTCTTTCAGCGCATCTTTCTGAAGGTCGGTCAGATTCATGCCCTGATGGCTCACGCAAGCACCTTCGAAATGGTTTCGAGTATTTTCGGCGGCTGAAAGGGTTTGGTAATAAACGATTTCGCCCCGGCCTGAATCGCCTCGACGACGAGCGCTTGTTGCCCCATCGACGTGCACATGATGATCTTCGCGTTGGGATCCATCGACATGATCTGACGGACCGCAGTTATACCGTCCATCTCCGGCATCACCATATCCATTGTGACCAAATCAGGCTGCAACTGCTTGTATTTATCGACCGCCTCGACACCGTTTTGGGCCTCGCCAACGACTTCATAGCCATGTTTGGAGAGGATCCCTTTGATCATCATTCGCATGACGACGGCATCATCGACGATGAGGACCTTTTTACTCATCAAAAACTCCCAGAGCGAAGGTGCGACGATATTTCACCGCTGAGGCGGCACGGCCCCTCTGATACGGCATCTTCGCCGTCGATCATGCAAGCCCCCGGCTCCGCAACTCGGCCTGCTTACGATTAATGAACTCCACGATCGCATGGTCTTCCTCGGGGCGAATGCCGTGAAAGCGCAAGCCGTGCGAAAACCGCCCCGAACTTGCGATATGTTCCTGGCGCATCACTTCCCCGAGCAGGACGAGCGGCGCCCCGCCCTCCCGCAGGCGTAGCTGCACCTCGACACTCGTACCGCGCTTGAGCTCGCGGTCGAGGATGAGCGAGCAGCCGCCACGGCTGATATCGCGTATGTTGGCCTTCACGAACTCGCCGGTCCCCTTCCCGCCCGGCGCGAATCGCCAGGTTCCGGGAACCAGCGCATCGAGGCGCACCGTCTGCCGCTTCTGTGAACCACCGCCCGACCCGGGCGAGGAGGAGGCCGAGGTCACCCGCGCGGGCAGGGCGAGCGTCGTCCGGTCGCCGCTTGCTCCGGTAATCTTCGTTGCGGCGCGCAGCCGGCCGTGCCCGGAATCGTAGAGCAAGACCGCACTCTCGCCGGAGCGCCCGATCACTCCGCGAACGACGATACCTTTGGCAGTGACGGAATCGACCGAGACCGAGCGCGAGGCACGCCCCGCGACGACGACATCGACGAACGCATTGGCGTTCGGCAGTTTCGATGCGGGAATCGACGGTCCGCGAGAAAAGAGCGATTTAAGCATTTAGACTCCCGACCCCATGGGTGCTGAACTGGTTTCATCGGTTGCCGAGACCTGGCCGATCGATTCGACGCGAAGCCCCGGCGCGATTTCAGAGTAAGAGAGAACGACGAGGTTGGGCGCTGCGCGTTCGGTAAGCCGCTTGAGCGCGAGGCGCACCGAGGGCGAAGCAAGCACGATCGGTTGCAGTCCCGCATTTTGCGCGACGCCGATCTGCCGTGAGAGCGATGAGTAGACCCGCGAGATCGTCGTCGGGTCGAGCAATGCGTAGGCGTCTTCGCCACGGCGCACCGCCTCGGCGAGCAGCGCTTCGAGACGTGGATCGACGGTGATCACCGAGAGCAATCCGTCTTCGGCGTACTCCGAAGAAATATGGCGCGCTAACGCCGCACGCACGCGCTCGGTGAGGAAATCGATATCCTTGCTGCTGCGAGACGCATCGGCCATCGTCTCGAGAATGAGGACGAGATTGCGAATCGGAATTCGCTCGCGCAACAAATTCTGCAAGACGCGCTGCACCTCGCCGACCGAGAGGAGCCCGGGAACCAATTCCTCGACAACGACCGGATAATGCGTCTTGATATTGTCGAGCAACGCCGAGGTCTCTTGGCGTCCGAGCAGATCCGGCGCGTGCGCGCGAATGAGTTCGGTAAGGTGCGTCGCGATCACGCTGGTAGGATCGATAACGGTATAACCGGCCATCTCCGCTTCGGAGCGCAGCGACTCGGGGATCCAGAGCGCCGGCAAGCCGAACGCCGGCTCCTTCGTCGCAATGCCGTCGAGCGGTTGCGTCGCCGTACCGGGGTTCATCGCAAGCAATCGGCTCACCATCACTTCAGCCTGAGCGACCTCCAAGCCATAGATCTTCACGCTATATGCACTGGGTTTGAGTTGTAAGTTGTCGCGCACGCGAATCGGCGGCATGACGATCCCGAGTTCGCGCGCGGCCTGGCGGCGAATGAGCGTGACGCGTTCGAGAAGATCGCCGCCCTGGTTCACGTCGACGAGCGGAATGAGGCCGAAGCCGATCTCCAGCTCCATCGGATCGTAGGAAAGCAATGGTACGACGCTCTCGGCGGGTTTCGCCGGAGCGTTCTTCGCCACCGCGGCCGCCTTGGCGGCTGCAGCCGCAGCCTGCACCGCCGGCGATCCGGCGCGACGACGCGAAAAATAGTAAAAGAAGAGCAGCACCGACATCGGCAACATGAAGAAGCGCGCGAGCCCGACGATCCCGAAGATGCCGGTCATGACCGCTGCGATGAGAATTGCCAGCGGCTGCGAGTTGAGCTGTTTGGTGAGCTCGCCGCCGAAATCGGATTCCGCCGCGGCGCGCGTTACGATGATACCGGTCGCCGTAGAGATCAAGAGCGCCGGAACCTGCGTCACGATCCCTTCCCCGACGGTGAGCAAGGTAAAGGTCGCGAGCGACTGCAACACGGTGTAGTGCAATTGCACGATGCCGATAATGAAGCCGCCGATAATATTTATAACGACGATAATGACGGCCGCGATCGCATCGCCGCGGACGAACTTGCTCGCGCCGTCCATCGCACCGTAGAAATCCGCCGATCGCTGAATATCTTTGCGGCGCTGCCGTGCATCGGCCTCGGTGATGAGGCCGGCGTTGAGATCGGCGTCGATCGCCAATTGTTTGCCCGGCATCGCGTCGAGGGTGAAACGAGCGGCGACTTCGGCGACGCGTCCGGCACCGTTGGTAATGACGACGAATTGAATGACGACCAAGATCAGGAAGATCACGAGGCCGACGGCGTAGTTGCCGGCGATCACGACCTGACCGAAGAATTGAATGACTTCGCCGGCGTAGCCGTTGGTGAGAATTGCGCGCGTCGCCGTAATATTTAGCGCAAGCCGGAAGAGCGTCACGATGAGCAACAGCGTCGGGAAGACCGAGAACGAGAGCGCGTTCTCCGCGTAGAGGCTCGTGCCGATGATGACGAGAGCGCCGGTGATATTGAGCGTCAGCAGCGCATCGAGCACCTGCGTCGGGACCGGCACGATCATCAAAAAGACCAGCGTTACCGCGGCGCCCGCAACAAAGACGGGGGTCGTCGCGGCGATCCGTTGGCCGATGCTCGGGCGCGCCGGCGCGCTGGTAGCCGAAGCCATTTACGCGATCGTCTTTCTCTTTAACCGGTACACGAATGCAATCACCTGCGCGACGGCTGCGTAAAGGTTCGGCGGGACCATTTGGTCGAGTGCGACCTTTTCATAGAGCGTGCGCGCAAGCGGAGGGTTCTCCAATATCGGCACCCCGGCCTCGCGCGCGATCTCACGAATACGTAAAGCAACGAGGTCGGCTCCCTTGGCGACGACGACCGGTGCCTCCATATCGATCTCATCCCACTCCAACGCGACCGCGAAGTGTGTCGGATTGGTAACGACGACCGTCGCCCGAGGAACCGCCGAGAGCATGCGCCTCCGAGCGAATTCGCGTTGCCGCCGCTTCACCGCCCCGCGTACCTCGGGGTTGCCCTCGGCCTGTCGCATCTCATCCTTGACCTCTTGCTTGGTCATCTTCTGGTTTTCCAGGAAGTTCCAGCGCTCGTAGGCATAATCGAGGATTCCGACGATGACCAGCAACACCGCGAATTTGAAGGTGATGTCGTAGATCAAGCCACCAACTGCACTGAACACACCATAGGGCGACATCTCGCCGAGCGAGAGGAAGAACCCGAGATTCCCGGCGACCGTCGAATAGAGGATGACCGCGACGGCACCGAGTTTGATGAACTGCTTGAGCAGATTGACCGCGACTTGTTTGGAGAATATGCGTTTGAATCCGCTGAGCGGATTGAGTTTGGAGAAATTCGGCTGGAGCGGCTGCAACGTAAAGAGCAGCCCGACTTGGACGACGTTGAGGAGCACCCCCAGACCGAAGGCGATGGCGAAGAGCAGGGCCATGACGACGACCACGCTGCCCAGCGTCTTGGCGAAGATGCCCCAGACCGAATCGATCGTGAGGGGATCGTAGGAAGCGATATGGCTGAGCGCAACCATCGTCCCCGGGCCCAGGCCGCCGAAATCGCTTCCGGCGAAAAAATGCATCGCGAGAATCGCGCCCAAGAAAATTCCGGCCCCGGCCAGCTCGGTGCTGCGGGCAAGTTGGCCCTTCTTCCGCGACTCCTCAAGGCGCTTCGGAGTCGCGCGCTCGGTTTGTTCAGGACGCGGCATAGCCCGCTTGCTCCAGAGTCATTCCCAAAGGATTTCCTCCACGATGCCGCTTCTTCTTGCAGAAACCTGCGGGAATGGGCCCCC
>JBMFXH010000056.1:0-11009 GCA_049964475.1 Vulcanimicrobiaceae bacterium | reverse complement strand
GACGGAAGTTTGCGCGTTATACGGAGATCGAAGCGCGCGGTCTGCCGCCATCCTTCGTTCGTTTCGCCCGCGAATCGTCGCTGGTTGCGTGGCGCTTGGTGAAATTCGGTCTCGTGCGCGGATCGCTCCTCGACGGGCCGCGCGGATGGTACGTGATGTGGTGGTCGGCGCTCTATCCCGCCGTCGTGGCATGGCGCGCATGGCGCGGGTAGCGATCGACGCGCGCTTGACGCGCCAGATGTCGGTCGGCATGAAAGCCTATACCCAGGCGCTTCTTGATCGGCGAGCGCTCCTTGCACCGGAGATCGAATTGATTCCCTGCGGACGCGGTGAGAACTTCAGCATCGCCGAACAGCTATTGCTACCGCTGGAGATCGCGCGAGCGAAAGCGCAGGTCGTCCATTATCCGACGCAGTATCTCCCACTCTTTCGGCCGGTTCCATACGTCCTGACGATTCACGACCTCATTCACTGTCGTTTCGCGGAGTTCTACGAGGCAAAAGTCGCGTGGTACTACCGAACGGTCGTCGCCCCGGCGGCCCGCGGCGCACGGCGCATTATCGTCGGTGACGACCGCAGCGTCGAAGATTGCGAGCGTTACCTCGGCGTCGACGGAGCGATCGTTCGCGTCGTGCCGCTCGGTGTCGAACGCGCTTTCCTCGAACCGCTCGACGCACCGCAGGTCGATCGCCCGTATCTTTTCTATGCCGGCAATCATCGCGAGCATAAGGATTTGCCGACGCTCCTCGCCGCCTGGGCGGCGCTGCCGGAAAGCGTCGGTTACGATTTGGTCGTCACCGGCGCCGATGATTTCGGCGATCTTCGGGCGGGCTACGAACGCTACGGCCGCCGCTTGCTCGCGCTCGGCGATATCGACGAAGCAACGCTACGACGCACCTACGCCGGGGCGACGGCCTTAGTACACCCGGCCCTGTGGGAGGGATTCGGCCTCACGATGCTCGAGGCAATGGCGATGCGCACGCCGGTGATCGCTTGTAGGGATTCGGTGCCCGGTCCCTTGAGCGCCGCAGCGGCGACCTTCGCCCCACGCGATGTACCGGCACTGACGCGGGCGATCGAGAGCCTGCGCAACGAGCCGGAGCTTTGGGCGGCGCGCGTCGCCGCCGGTCGGCGTGCCGCCGAAGAGCTGACCTGGGATCGCTTTGCACGCCGGATTGCGGCGGTCTATGCCGAAGTAGTCGCTCCAGAATAATGCGCTTTCGACCGTTGCTGACCGTCGCCGTTCTCCTCGCGTTCTTGGGCGCGAGTGCATCGCCGTCTCCGTCGCCCGGGCCGAACGCCCCGACGCTCTTCGTCGACGGGGTGCGCGTCGTCGTGCAGCCGCCGCCGATGCTCGTCGGCGGTCGCGTCTACCTTCCGCTGCAACGAACGCTCGATGCGTTGGGAATCCCGTTTCGCATCCGGGACGGGGTACTCCACGCACGCTTCGGCGCACATCGGGTCACGCTGCGACTCGGTGAGAGCAGCGCGATGCTCGACGGCAGCGCAGTCGGATTCGGCGCGCCTCCGTTGGTACGCAATTTTACTACCTACGTTCCCTTACGTTTTGTCGGCGCGGTGTTGGGCGCGCAGGCGCACTACGATGCGCAGGCGCGCACGATTGCCATCGTCGGCTCCTCGGTCGGTGAGACCGGGAGCGGGTTCGTGCTCTCGGCGAGCGGTCACGGCGTGCGCGAAGGCAGCGTCAGCGCGCTCGACACGCTCTCCAGCCCAAAGACGATCACGGTGCTCTTCGGCGGGAGCGCGCATACCATCGCCCTTCACGATAGCGTTCGCGTCGAACTTCACGACGTTGCCACCAACGTCGTGCGTCCGGGAACGCTCGCCGACGTGCTGCCGGGGGATTTCGTGCGCGTCGATCTCGGGAAGAAGGGGCGCGGCACCGCGATTCGCGACGATTTCGGCGTGCGCGCCGGGCGCGTCGCCGCGGTTGCCGGCGGTGAGTTTGTGTTGGAAGACGGTCACGTGATCGTGCCCGATCGCACGACGCAATGGTTGCTCGACGGCGCACCGGCGAGCTTTGCACAGGTGCATCCGGGCGATGACGCGACGATTCGCTACAACGTCGAAAGCAACGAGATCCTTCAGGTCGTCCTCAGCGACCGGCACGATCCGCCCGCACCCAGCGGCGGCATCACCTCGATTGCCGTCGATCCGGCGACCCCGCTGCGTGCGGGTCAACTCCTACGGGTGACGATGCGCGGTACGCCCGGCGGGCTCGCGAGTTTCGATATCGGCGGCCTCGTTCACGATGTCGGCATGCGCGAGGAGCGTCCGGGTTATTACGGCGGCTCGCTGCGCATCGGCGATGCTGTCAGCATCGCGCGTTCACCGGTGATCGTGACGTTGATGGTCGGTTCGCAACGTTCGGTCGCGCGCGGAGCGACGCTGGTGAGTGCCTCGTCGGTTCCACCGGGAATCGGGCGTGTCGGCCCCGGCCCCGGAAGCATCGTGAGCAGCACGACTCCGGCGATCTATGCGACCTTTCTGCCCGATGCCGTCGGTGTCGATCCGCGCAGCGCTTCGCTGATCGTCGACGGTCACGACGTGACGTCGGAGACGATTCGCAGCGCGCGATTCATTCATTTTATCCCGGAGATTGCGTACTCCGGCGTCGTGCATGTGACCGTCCGGGTCGCGGATTTCGCCGGAAATATTGCCACCCGTTCGTGGAGCTTTACCGTTCGCCCATGAGTTGTATTTTCTGTAAGATCGTCACCGGCGAGATCCCCTCGACGCTCGTCGCGGCAAACGAAGAGGCGATCGCGATCGCCGATCTCCATCCGATGGCGCCGACGCACGTGCTCGTTCTGCCGCGCTTTCATGCCGCGAACTTCGCGGCATATCTGCGCGAACGACCGCAGGGAGTCGCCGCGCTTTTTGCTTTGGCGACCGAGATCGGCGAGCGCTGCGAATCGGGCTATCGATTCGTCGTCAATACCGGCGACGACGGAGGGCAGAGCGTCGAGCATCTGCACGTGCACGTGCTCGGCGGTCGAGCGATGCAGTGGCCCCCCGGCTGAGCGCGGGGTTCGCCCTTGCAGCTGCGGTGCTCGTTCCACTTGGGGCGAGCGCACGTTGCGACGACGTGTTCTTCGTTCACCGGAACGCCCTCTCGCTGATTCCCGTTCGCGCGACGCTCCAACGCACTCGCGTCTGGCTCCGTTTCATGATCGCCGCCCCGAAAGAGAAGCATCTCTGGAGCGGCTTCGTTATCGTCGCCGTCGATGGAGAACGACGCTTCGCCGTCTCGACCCGCGTCGCGGCCCTGAAACCGATGACGCTGCTGATCGACCGGCTTCCGCCCGGTCGACGCCGGATCGAGATCGCGATGTCGCCCGCTGCCAACGCCTCGGCGGCAAGTGATGCCGCCTTCACCACCTGCGTGAATGTCCCCGGAACCGCTCGTATCACGCGCTGGGGGTTGATTCCCTAGAGCCCCGACGCAAGGCATTTGACGCGGGGCCCCTCCCGTGTTAAGGTCGCAGGTGATTCTAGCCGGGCGGGCTTTGTCGTGTCCGCACGAGCGCGAAAGGGGGTCGAATTAGCAATGGAAGTACGTGTCTCAGCCGGTGAAACCATCGAGAGCGCGCTGCGCCGTTTCAAGAAAGCTACGCAAAAAGCGGGCATTCTCGCCGAAGCGCGCAAGCACGAACACTACGAAAAACCGAGCGTCCGTAAGAAGAAGAAATCGGCCGCCGCGCGCAAGCGCCGGACCTAGCCGCTATGGCCGCCATGAAAGAGCGCATCGCCGAAGATCTTAAGACGGCGATGAAGGCTCGGGAGCAGTTGAGGGTCGATACGTTACGTTCGGCTCTCTCCGGCTTTACCTACAAACGCAGCGAAGCGGGCGTCGATCTCACCGAGAGTCAGGAGCTCGAGGTGATCGGCCGCCAGGTCAAACAGCGCATCGACGCCGCGAACGAGTTTCGGAAAGCGGGGCGTGAAGAACTCGCGGCCAAAGAAGATGCCGAACGCGCGATTCTCGTCGCCTATCTTCCCGCGCAGAAATCGCGCCCGGAGATCGAGGCGATCGTCGCCGCCGCTCTCGCCGCTCTGCCCGAGAGCGGGCGTAACCAGGGCGCAGTCATGAAGGCCGTGATGCCGCAGCTCAAAGGGCTCGCCGACGGTAACCTCGTGCGCGAGGTCGTCACGGCTGCACTCGGCGAGCACGGCGCGTAACTTCCACCTCCGGGGCGGGTAGATACCCCCATGTGGAGTCTTCGTCTCCGAATCGTCCTTGCCGGAAGCCTGATCGCCCTCGCCGCCTTCGGGGCTGCGCGTGCGAGCGGCGCCTCTGCGCCAGTCGTCCTCGTGCCGATCTCCGGGTCGGTCGATCGAGGAACCGAACAGCTCGTCCTCCGCGCGCTCGCTCTCGCGGGAAGCACGCACGCGCGAGCGCTCGTTCTCGATATCAATAGCTCGGGCGGGCTCGACAGCGTCCTCGCGCCGATCCGCACGGCGATCCGCAACGCGCCGGTTCCGACGCTCGCCTACGTCTCGGGGCACGCCTATAACAGCGCGTCGCTCATCGCGCTGGCCGCGCGCCGCGTCCTTCTTGCGCCCGATGCGACGATCTCTACGCCTGCGGCGGCGAGCAGTAGCGGGATCCTCGTGCTCGATAGCGCCGAGGCCGTTCAAGCGCATATCGCGTCGGGAATCGCCCCGACGCTGGAGGACGCCTTGTCGACCGAACGGCTGGGGGGCGCCCCCATCGTCGAGGTCCCGATCACGCTTGCGGAGCGGATCGCCAGTTTTGTGAGCGAACCGCTGGTTGCCGGACTGCTCATCGGCCTCGGGCTTCTCGGGCTGCTCGTTGAGATGCAGACGTTGCACGGGCTCGCGGGATTTATCGGCATCGCCGCGCTCGCGCTCTATTTCGGCTCCCAGCTCTTTTCGGGCTTCGCGGATTGGTTCGTCGCGCTCGTTGCGGCCCTCGGCGTGATCGGCATTCTCTGGGAGCTCCACATCCTGCCCGGGCATACGCTCCCCGGCGCACTCGGTGCGCTCTTGCTCCTGGGAGCACTGCTCTTTTCCTTCGGGACGCCGTATCTCGTCGCCGGGGTCGAAGCGCTCGCGACGGCGATCGTGCTTGCAACGATCGGATTCACGATGGCGCTACGCGCGTTCCCGGAGAACGCCTGGAGCTCGCGGCTTGCACTGGCAGCGGTACAGGGCCCAGATTTCGTCACCGCGCCGAATCGCTTCGAGCTGATGGGCAAGAGCGGGATGGCGCTCACCTACCTTCGCCCTGCCGGTCATGGGCTCTTCGACGGCGAACGCATCGACGTACTGACCGAGGGCGAGTTTATCGCCGCCGGGACGCCGATTCGCGTGACGCGCGTCGAAGGGGCACGCATTTTCGTCGAACCGATACCCTTCCCCCGTGAAAGGATTACTTCATGATTGCGGTGAGCGCAGCGGTCCTCATTTTTGTAGCGATAGTCCTATTTTTTGTGTTCCTCTACTATTTTCCGCTGGGCTTGTGGATTCGCACGATCGCCGCCGGAGTACCGTTGGGGATTATTTCTTTGGTGCGCATGCGCCTGATCGGTATCCCTCCCGGCGTCATCGTCACGAATTACGTTCGCGCGCGTAAGGCCGGTCTCGATCTGTATGTCGACCAAATGCAGTCGCATTATCTCGCGGGCGGAAATGTCGAAAACGTGACGTTGGCGATGATCGCCGCGCAACGCGCGCAGATTCCGTTGGAGTGGCAGCGTGCCGCCGCTATCGATCTCGCCGGGCGCAACGTCGTCGAAGCGCTGCAGATGTCGGTCAATCCGAAAGTTATCGAAACGCCGACCTTCCAAGGGGTCGCGCAGAACGGTATTCAGCTCAACGTCAAAGCGCGCGTCACGGTGCGCAGCAATCTCGACCGGTACGTCGGCGGCGCCGGCGAACCGACGATCATCGCGCGCGTCGGTGAAGGCGTCGTTGCCGCCGTCGGTGCCGCAGTCGACCACAAAGAGGTTCTCGAATACCCCGACCGCATAAGCAAAGCGGTGCTCAGTAAAGGGCTCGATGCCGGGACGGCGTTTGAAATCGTTTCGATCGATATCGCCGATGTCGACGTCGGCAAAAATATCGGGGCGGAATTGCAAACGAGCCAGGCCGAAGCCGATCGGCGGATCGCTCAAGCGAAGGCCGCCGAACGGCAGTACGCCGCAATGGCCTCCGAGCAGGAGCAGAAAGCCGAAACGCAGGCGATGCGCGCGCGCGTCGTCGAGGCGGAGGCTTCGATCCCGGCGGCGATCGCCGCGGCCTTTAAGAGCGGTAACCTCGGCGTGATGGATTACTATCGTTTGAAGAATATTCAGGCCGATACCGAGATGCGTGGTTCGATCGGCGGCTCGACCGGCGATCAGAGCAGCGCACCCCCGACGCCGCCGCAGAAGTAAGCGATGCACCTGCGCGATTTCGGTTCGCTGCTCTGGGTGGTGATCGTCATCGCCGGCGTCGTCTCGAGCGTGAGAAAGGCAGCCGGAAACGCAAAGGTACCCTCGTCGGCGCGTCTCGGCGAGCCGCTCCCGCAGGAGGCGGCACCGGCGGCGAGCGCGCCGAAGCGGCGGGTCGCCGTTACGGTGAACCCGCAGGTCGCAGCCTCGCTCGCGGGGATCGATCAGGCATACCGAGGACTTCCGACCGCGCCGATTCCGGCGCCGGCTGCAGTGTTTGCGGAGCCCGCACTGACGGCGGAGCCCGCGGAGGCGGCGGAGCAGCCGGTCCTAACCCCTGCGATCGCATCCTTCGCCGATCTCGCTCCGGCGGTGCCGTCGCAGCCCGTGCCCGCTCGAGGGCGGCGAACCGATTGGGCACGTGGCGTCGTGGTCGCGGAATTGCTCGCCCCTCCCCTGGCAATGCGGGAGAGCGGCCCTCCAACGTGGTAGGGAAGCGACGGAGTGGCTGAAGCGTTCTGAATAACCTCGATCGTCGTACCATCGCACTCGATTCGCTCGGCGAACGGGTGCGGCTCTTCGGGGCGTTCGATGCAAATTTGGCGGCGATCGAAGAGCGCTGCGGGGTTCGCTGTTTCGTCGACGGCGAATCGTTGGTGCTCGCCGGTGCCGCCGGGAAGACCGAGCGTGCCGAACAGGCGGTGCGCGCGCTCTTGGTCTCGGCGTTGCGCGGCGAGCAGATGACCCCCGACGATGTCGCGCTCGCCGTCGCCGATGCCGATCTTCCCGCGGCGGTCGCCGCCATGTTGCCGGCGACGCTCCTGCGCAGTAAGCGCGGCCGCGAGATCCGCGCGCGCACGGCGGGGCAACGCAGTTTCGTCGAAGCGATCGAACGGCATGCACTGACGATCTGTATCGGCCCGGCGGGAACCGGGAAAACCTTCCTCGCCATTGCCATGGCGCTGCGCGCTCTGCGCGACCGAAACGTCTCGCGGATCGTCCTCACGCGCCCGGCGGTGGAAGCGGGCGAGCGGCTCGGCTTTCTCCCCGGAGATCTCAAGGAAAAGATCGATCCTTATCTCCGCCCGCTCTACGATGCGATCGATGAATTGCTCGACGAAAGCACGGCGGCAAAATATATCGAACGCGGCGTCATCGAGGTCGCTCCGATCGCCTATATGCGCGGGCGTACGTTGGCCAATGCCTTCGTGATCGTCGACGAGGCGCAGAACGCCGGCCCCGAGCAGCTCAAAATGCTGCTGACGCGCATCGGTGCGGGCTCGCAGATGGTGGTCGTCGGCGATGCGACGCAGGTCGATCTCCCCTCGGGGGCGCGCAGTGGCCTCCGCGACGCAGCGCGGCGTCTCAAAGGGGTCGAGGAGGTCGCGGTGATCGACCTCGACGGTGCCGATGTCGTGCGCCGACCACTCGTCGCGCGCATTATCCGTGCCTACGAAACGCCATCGTGATCCACTATCGGAATACCGTGCCCAAGAGCGGTATCGATGCGCGCGCGGTTAAGCGCGTCGCTTCGCAGTTGCTCGCCGCAATCGGGAAAGGCAACGCCTCGCTTTCGCTGAGTTTTGTGAGCGATGTTGCCATCGCCCGTCTCAACGCTCGACATCGTGGGAAAAACAAGCCGACCGACGTGCTGAGTTTTCCGCTCGAGCCCGACCCGACGATGCCCGGGGAAGAACTGCTCGGCGATATCGTGATCGCCGTGCCGACGGCGATGCGACAGGCCGCGCAATACGATGCACCGCTGCAGCGGGAGATCGAACGTTTGTTGATTCATGGGCTCTTACACCTTCTCGGGCACGACCATGAAGAGCCGGATGAGCGCGACGTGATGATCGCGCAAGAACGGCGGCTTGCCGCGGCGATCGGCATGCCGTGGCCGTACGACACATGAGCGGGCGACCGCTGCCCGAGGGCTTCCAACGCGTTTTGCGATCGTTCGGCCACGCCGTCGAAGGGATCGTGTATGCCGCTCGGACGCAGCCGAATCTGCGCGTCCACTTGCTCGTTGCAGTAGCGGTTCTCGCCGCGACGTTATTCGTGCATCTCCAGCGGGGCGAGACGATCGCCATCGTCGTGCTCATCGCGGTGGTCATCGCGATGGAATTGATGAATACGGCGATTGAATCGGTCGTCGATTTGCTGACCGCGACCCATCACCCATTGGCGAAGAGCGCGAAGGATGCAGCAGCAGCAGCCGTGTTCATCGTCGCACTCGCTGCCGTCGTCGTCGGTGCGTTGGTGTTTCTGCCGACGCTTCGACTTCCCGTCGATATCATCGTCGCGGTTCTCGCAATCGTGGCGATCCTCACGATCTTCGGAAAAGCGCTCGCGCCGGCAAACGGCTCGCCGCTTCACGGTGGCGCGATCTCCGGGCACGCGTCGCTCGCTTTCGCAGCCGCGACCCTGCTCGCGCTGCTGGTGCGGCAGCCGATTCCGATCGTGCTTGCCTACCTCGTCGCCGTGCTCGTCGCTCAATCGCGGGTCGAGGGCGGTATCCACACCTGGCCGGAGGTCATGCGCGGCGCGCTGCTCGGGACGGTGGTGACGCTGCTGATCGGAGGCGCGATCCATGGACATCTCGTGCTATAATGGGCGCGCTTTGAACGACCCTTCCTCACGAAGTCGTAGCGCGCGATGATGCTCGACCTCCAGAACGACTGGCTCTGGTTCGCAGCGATCGTCGTGCTCGTGCTTCTTGCCGCATTTTTCGCTGCGTCGGAGGGAGCGCTGATATCGATATCGCGCCTGCGAGCCCTCTCGATGCAGGAGAAGGGCTTGGCTCGCGCGCGCGACGTGCTCCTCCTCGTCGAGGATCGGCAACGTTTCCTCACGACGGTATTGGTCGCCAATACCTTGGTGCTGTTGGGAGCGGAGTCGCTCGCAACGTGGCTCGCCATCGAACTCGGCATCCCGCAGGCGGCGCTGGTAGCGACCCTGGTGATGGCGTTGTTGGTGTTGCTGTTCGGGGAGATCATCCCCAAAACGATCGCCGTGGCCGACAGCGAGCGCTGGGCGGTCCGGCTGGCAATGCCGATGCGTGCAGTGGCGTGGCTCCTCTCGCCGTTCGTTCGGCTCATGTTGTGGATTACGGTCTTCCTGCTGCGGCCGTTCGGGATCGATCGCCGCAGTTCGCTCTTCGTCACCGAAGAGGATATTCGTACCCTCGTCGATGTCGGCGCTGAACAGCGCGTCATCGAAGAAGAAGAGCGCGAAATGATTCATTCGGTGATCGAATTCGGCGATACGATCGTGCGCGAGGTGATGACCCCACGCCCATCGATGGTCGCGATCTCCGTCGAAGAATCGGCTCGCCGCGCGCTCGATGTCGTGATCGCGGAGGGTTATTCGAAGTTGCCGGTCTTCGAAGAATCGCGAGACGATATCGTCGGCGTCGTGCACGACCGCGAATTGCTCGTCGCGCTAGCAAACGGAACGCTCGCTCAACAGTCGTTGCGCGCCTTTATGCGCCCGGCGGTCCACGTTCCCGAGACAAAGAAGATCGCCGAACTCCTGCGCGAGATGCAGCGCGATAAGTTTTCGATGGCGATCGTCGTCGACGAATACGGCGGGACCGCCGGAATCGTCACGATGGAGGATCTGCTCGAAGAGATCGTCGGTGAGATTCGCGACGAGCACGACGAGGACGAACAAGAACCGATCCACGTCGTCACCGAGGGTGAGGCGGTCGTCGAGGCGGCGACGAATATCGAAGACGTCAACGCCAAGCTCGGTACCGATCTGCCCACCGAGGAGTTCGAGACGATCGGCGGCTACACGGTCGGGCTCTTCGGGCGCCTGCCGGGCGAAGGGGAAGAGGTCGTCGCCGATCCCGAGACACGATTGCGCGTCGATCGATTGCGTCGCCGGCGTATTCTCGCCGTGCGAATTTTTTATAACGGGAAGAGCGAATCGGAGCGCTCGGACAATGCTCTCGTCTGAACGCATCGCCGAGCTCGTCGGCGAGGCGAAGCGAGCGCGCGAACATGCCTATGCACCCTACTCTGCCTTCCCGGTCGGCGCCGCGCTGCTCCTCGACTCAGGTGCGATCGTCACGGCAGCAAACGTCGAGAACGCCAGCTTCGGGCTCTCGATCTGCGCCGAGCGAGCGGCGGTAGTGCGCGCCGTTGCGCAGGGGTCGCGGCGGTACCTCGCCATTGCGATCGTCGGCCCGAAGGAGCTCGATCTCACCCCGTGCGGTGCGTGCAGGCAGTTTCTTTCCGAATTCGGACTCGATCTTACGGTGGTCACCATGCGCGGCGGAGAACCGAGGGCGCAGAGCTTGCGTGAATTGCTCCCCGATGCATTCGACGCCGAGTCGCTGCCGTGAGCGGTGAGGAGCGCAGTTACCGCGCCGACGGGATCGTGCTCGGTGCGCGCGCGCTCGGCGAGGCAGATCGCATCGTTCGTTTGCTGACGCGCGAGCACGGGAAACTCGACGCCGTTGCAAAGGGTGCGCGTCGTCCGAAGAGCCGTATCGGTGGGCGGTTGGAATTAGCGAGTCGTGTCGAGATGATGTTGCACCGTGGACGGTCGCTCGACGTCATCGTTTCCGTCGAGGAGCGTTCGCGG
>JBMFXH010000055.1:0-11074 GCA_049964475.1 Vulcanimicrobiaceae bacterium | reverse complement strand
CCTCCGCGGTCGCCGTGAATTCCGGCCCGCTCGGTCCGACATTCATTCCAAACCCCGGTAGCGCAACCGGGGGCGGGGGTTTCCTGGATCTGCTCGATTTCACGCTCGCGAATCTCACACAGCAAGATGTCGGCACGTCGATCTCGTTCGAAGTGCTCAATCCGACGCCGTCCGCACCGGCGAATGCCGGCCCACTCTACGTTCAGAATGGGCCGCAGGAAGGGCAGACGACGGCGATATCGTTGCCCGGCGTCAGCACGGCCGATCTCAATATTTCGGATATCTCCGTGCTCGCACCGCAAATAGTGAATTTCCAGAATGTCGTGCAAGGCCAGAGCTCCAGCAACAACATTCCAGCGGCCGATGCGGAGATACGCGTCGATGCGGCTTTAACCGCAGTCACCCAGGCTCAAGCGCAGATCGGTGCGCAGATGGTCTCGTTGAATTACGACGCCACCAACGCCGAAACCGCAAGCGTGAACCTCACCGCAAGTGTGAGCTCGATCCAAGACGCGAATATCGGCGCGACCGTGACGAATCTCACCCAGCAGCAGATTCTCACGCAAATTGGAACGAGCGTCATCGCGCAGATGCAAGTCAGCGCGACGCAGATCACCGCCCTGATGCTCAATGGAATCGGCATCGGGGTCGGCGCGGGGGCGGCGCCTATCGCATAAAAGAACGGGTACTTCCAACGTCGTCGAGAACAACGCCCTTCGAAGGGAGAGCGAGCGATGGCGTTCACGCAAGGATTCATCTCGGAACTGGTCGGCAAACGCGTCACGATCGACGAACTGCCGATCGGCAAGATCGGCGATTTTCTCGTCAACCATCCCGAGGCGACCTTCCCGCAGATCGACGGTTTTCTCGTGAAAACCGCGCAGGGCGCGCGTTTCGCCCCCATGGATTCGGTGCTCGGCATCGAGCGCGGGGGTGCAGTCTCTCTTTCCAGCGCTCCCAAAGAGCCGGCCCCACCCGAGGGCGAGTCGCTCTATTTGGTCGCCGATCTTCTCGATAAGCAGATCGTCGATATCGACGGCCGCAAAGTCGTGCGCATCAACGATCTCGAGGTCGCGCGAACCGGCGGGCAGTTGCGCGTCGTCGCCGCCGATATCGGTTTCGCCGGGCTCCTTCGTCGACTCGGACTGCACAAGCTCGGCGAGCGGCTCTCGCCGGCCCTCCACGAACGTATTCCGCGCGCGATGATCGCGTGGGACTCCGTCGCACCGATCCGCGAGGTCAACCCGAGCCACGTCCATCTCTCGGTCACCGCAAGCAAACTCGCCCGCCTGCACCCCTCCGACCTCGCAGAGATCATCGGCAATCTTTCGAGCACCGAGGCGGCAACCGTCGTCAAGCAGCTTGACGACGAGGTCGCCGCCGATGCTTTCGAACATCTCGACGCGCAGACGCAGCGGGAACTGATCGAAAACGTCGGTACCGCTCGCGCCGCCGACATCATCGAAGAGATGGATTCCGACGACGCCGCCGATCTACTCGCCGAACTTCCGGAGGAGCGGCAGAGCGAGTTACTCGCCGAGATGAACGCCGATACCGCGGGCGAGCTGCGCGAACTCGTGAAGTACGACGACGATACCGCAGGCGGCCTGATGACCACCGACTATGTCTGGATCTATCCGCATCGAACCACCGACGCCACGATCCGCAAAATTCGCGAGCTCGCGCCGGAGAGCGAGCTCATCTACTACCTCTACGTGATCGATCAGGAGGATCGCTTGCTCGGCATCGTGACGCTGCGCGATCTTCTTCTCGCGCTGCCGACGGCATTCATCGATAAGATCATGCGCACCGATATCGTCAGCGTCCGCCCGGAGACCCCCGCCGAGGAGGTCGCCGCTGCAATCGCGCGCTACGACTTACTGGCGATTCCGGTCGTTGACGCACACGACCGCATGCTCGGAATCGTTACCGTCGACGATGCCATCGACGCGATTATGCCCGAAGAGCTTGCGAAGAAACTCCCGCGAATTACGCTTCGCCATCGGAGCGCGCAGCGTCGCGCGAAGGCCCCCGCGGCGCCGTAGTCGGCGCAGTCGCAAAGTGCCAACGGTTGCGCCCCTCACGTTTTGCCCTATAGAGGGCTGCGTCGGCAAGCTCCATCAGTCGCCCGATCTCGGTTGCGTGTTCGGGGTAGAGTGCGATGCCGATGCTTGTCGCAACGTGATGTTCGCGTTCGTCGACGACGATCGGCTGCTCCAATGCAACGAGGACCTTTCGCGCCAGATCGGCGGCATCGGTCGCCGCATCGACGACCGGTTGAAGAATAACGAATTCGTCACCACCGAAGCGCGCGATCGTATCGCTCTCGCGCAACAACGTACGCAGGCGCCGAGCCACTTGGACTAAGACTTCATCGCCGACCATATGCCCGTAGGTATCGTTGATCGCTTTAAAGTGATCGAGATCGAGATACATCACGGCGAAGCCGCGGCCGTAACGTTTTGCCGCGCCGAACGCCTGCTCGATGCGATCTGCGAAAAGCACGCGATTGGGGAGCTCGGTCAACGAATCGTTAAACGCGAGCTGTTCGATTCGCTCGGCGGTGCGCTGCCGCTCCAATGCGGCCGCGACCAGTAAGCCCATCAGCGAGATCGACTCGCGCGCGAGTTCGTCGAGCCCTTCCATCCGCGCGCGCAGCCCGACGAACGCCAACGCTCCATACGCTTTCCCATCGACCTGTAGTTGTGTGCCGGTGTAGCTACGCCAGTTGACGGTCGCGCGCGCGGGGTCGCTGCGCCATTCGGGGTCGTCGAGATCCGGCACGAAGAGAAACGGGCGCTCGTTGGTAAGAAAGCGTGCGAAGCTCGATGCCAGCGGAATTCGCGCCCCGGTCGTCAACGGCGTCTTCCGCCCGACGGCGGTGTGAATCGATATCGCGTCCCCGTCGTTGCGGACGATGTAGCCTTCGTCGAAGCCGAAGAAGTCGATCCCCAGCTGCAGCACCGCTTCGAGCTGTTGCGGAATCGTCAACTCGCGCGAGGCCGCTACGAGATAGAGGCGGCGCAGCCGATCGACCTGCGCGGCCACCGCGCGCTCGGCGGCGCGCTGAGCGGAGACGTTTTTAAAGATTGCGTAGGTGCCGATGATATCGTCGCCGCTGTGGATCGGCACGAGTTTGAGCTGTACCTCGATTTGATAGCCCAGCCGATCCAAGAGCACGGATTCGTGTTCGGCGGCCTCGCCGCGCATCGCCGCATGGCGCGCCGCTTCGGCGCGATCGCGTCGGCCGGGAACGATCAGATCGATCCAGGGCGTACCGACGACGCGCTCTCCTAATATCCCGGTCTCGCTCTCGAAGGCGACGTTCACTCGCGAGATGATTCCGCTCGCTTTGAGTTCGACGATTCCGTCGGGATGGTATTCGAAGAGCGAGCGCAAGCGTTGTTGGTTCACGCGCATCGCATCTTCGGCGTCGCGCAGCGCGGCGATATCACGTGCTTGCACGAAGACCGCCCGCACAATGCCGTCGATCTGCGCCGGAATCACCGAAACTTCGACCGGAACCAGCGTGCCGTCTTTGTGCCGCAAAGTCGTCTCGAAATGATCGGCGACGCCGCTGCGCGCCATCTCGAACGCCATCTCTCCGCGAACGCGGTCGCCCCGCGGAATGTGGTGAAAGAACAGCGTCCCGCGCACCTCACCGGCTTCAAAACCGGTCAGTTCGGTTGCAGCCGGGTTCACGTCGGCGAGCACTCCATCGGGGCCATAGAGCACGATGACCTCGGGGTTCTTGTCGAACAGCGCGGCGAAGGTCTCGGCGGCGATTTCCCGACGGGTTTCCATGAACACCCGCCTACTTCGCCGAAGAAGCCCGCGTGACTTCCGCTCGGCTCCTCGATTTGGGCGCGCGGCTCGCGCAAGCCCTTGCAAGCGAGGGTGGGCACGACGCGCTCCTCGGCACGCTCGATCGGGGCGAAGGGCTGCTGCTGCTCGATACGCAGCGGCGCCCCATCGCGCGGACAGAGAGCGCGCCGCAAACGTTCCCGAGCGAACTTCCCGCCGATGGCGAGCCCGCACGCTTCGCCGATGGGTCGCTCGCCGTTCCGCTGCGCGTCGGGGAGCGGCGGCTCGGGTGGCTCCTCGCCTTCGGCGCGAAAGCGCGGCGGAGCGATGAGGACTCCCTTCGGCTCGCCGCGACGCTGCTCGCGCTCGACCTGACCCGCGAGCGCAGCGCTCCGACGCACCGCGATCTCTGGGACGAAGCACTCGCCGGGCGCATCACCGATGCTGCATCGGTCAAGGCGCTTGCCGCCGAGCAGCACCTCGAGATCGCCGCAGCGTATCTGGTCGTCGCACTCGCATTCGAAGAGACGAGTATAGGCCCCGAGCTCACCGAGCTCGGGGCGATTGCATGCGCCGCTCTCGGGGAGCGCGCGATCGTGCAACGCGAGCGCAACGGCGCGCTGCTGCTCCTCGTACCGGCGATCGACGAACCCGCTGCAGGAAAAATTCGCGTCGCCGCCACGCTTTTGCCGAAAAGCATCGCGCGGCGAAACCCCACCTATCGGATCGTTGGAGGGATCGGCGGAACGCAACCCGTGCATGCCCTCGAGCGTGCGAGCCGCGAAGCGCTCGCGGCGCTCGAGATCGCTCGCCGGTTGGGCCGGCGCGACAGCGTGCTCCCTTACGAGCGGCTCGGGGCGTTACCCCTTCTGCTCGAATCCGCAGCGACGCCGGAATGGCGAGATTTTGCCCGAACTTTTTTGGAACCGATACGCGATTACGACGCGAAACATCAAACGGAGCTGGAACGAACGATGTCGATCTATTTTGAATCCGGAGAGAATGTAAAAACGGCGGCCGAGCGCCTGCACGTCCACCGCCATACGGTGTTCTATCGCCTCCGTCAGATCGCCGAACTCACCGGGCTCTCGCTGGAGAGTTCCTTCGATCAACTCAATTTGCGCCTCGCGGTAACGATCGATGCCTTCGATTCCTAAAGCCTCGCTTCGCGCACGCAGACGGACGATCGCCGAGGAGATCGCCGAGCGTCGCGTCCGATTCGTCCGCCTGCAATTCGTCGATCTCTTCGGCGTCAGCAAGATGGTGAGCGTTCCCGCAAGCCGTCTTCCCGAGATCCTCGACGGGAAGATCTCCTTCGACGGCGGATCGATCGACGGTTTCGTTCGGGACGAAGAGCTCGACATGCTGTTGCAGCCCGATCTTGAAACCTTTGCGATCTTTCCGTGGGCCGACGGACAACCGGAGGCGCGACTGATCTGCACCATCGCGATGCCCGACGGGAGCGCATTCGAAGGCTGTCCGCGCACGACGTTGCAACGCAACATCGAGCGACTCGACGAGCTCGTGCCGGGCGCACGGATCGCCGCCGAGGTTGAATTTTATCTCTTTTCCGGACGAGACGAGGGGCAGCTTCGCACTGAAACGAGCGACGTCGGTTCGTACTTCGATTTCTCGCCGAACGACCGCGGCGAACGCGCACGCGATGCAATTGTCGGCGCGCTCGAATCGATGGGAGTCCCCGTCACCGCAGCGCACCACGAGCACTCTCCGGGCCAGCACGAAATCGATCTCGCCCCAATCGCTCCGCTCGTTGCCGCAGACGCCATTCTCACGCTCCGAACGCTCGCAAAGCATCTCGCTCCCGAACATGGCCTGGAAGCGACCTTCATGCCGAAGCCGCGCGAAGCGAGCGCCGGGAGCGGGCTTCACCTCGCCCTCCACCTCGGCGATCGTGCCGAGCGCGAGACGTTGCTCTACGCCGTCGGCGGTTTGCTCGCGCACGGCCCTGCGCTCACCGCGCTCTGCAACCCGACGGTCAACTCCTACAAGCGACTCGTCGCGGCATGGGATGCACCGATTCATTGCGTCTGGTCGCGCCGGAGTACCGACGCCATGATTCGCGTCCCCGATGAATCGGCCGGCACGATCGAGCTTCGCAGCCCCGACCCTGCCTGCAATCCCTATCTCGCACTCGCGGTGGTTATCGCAGCGCTCTGCGACGGTATCGAACGCCGCACGCTGCCGGGCGACCCCGTCGCACACTCGAGTTACGCAACGAGCGAACGGGAACGGCGCGAACGCGGAATCGTCGCGCTCCCGAAGTCGCTGCGGCAAGCGATTGACGCGCTCGACGCCGACGAATGCGTGCGCACCGCGATCGGCGACCACTGCTACCACGCGCTACGCGATGCGAAGATCGCCGAATACGAGCGGTACCGCCGCGCAGTGCACGAGTGGGAGCGCGAAGCCTACTTGCGCCGGTATTAGGAGACGCATTTTTCACGCCGAGTAGCGCGCTGCGCTGTCACGCTGAATAGCGCGCTGTGCTGTCACGCTGAATAGCGCGCTGTGCTGTCACGCCGAGTAGCCGCCCTCAGGCGGCGTATCGAGGCGTCGGAACGCGAACGCTCCCTCGATATGGGCGCTAACGCGCCCTACTCGGGATGACATTTTTGTTGGACGCACATAGTTGTCACGCCGAGTAGCCGCCCTCAGGCGGCGTATCGAGGCGTCAGAACGCGAACGCTCCCTCGATATGGGCGCTAACGCGCCCTCCTCGGGATGACATTGATTCTGCGCGTCCTACTCGGGCGTGCCGTGCTGCAGCCGCTCGGAAAAATCGCGCTATCGAGATTGCGAGTCGGGAAGATCCTCCACGTCGGTATGCTCGCGTAACGCCGCGACGAGCTCGTCGCCCAGAAAATGCGGAGAGATCTCGACGATCGGGATGCTCTGTAATCTCGGCGGAACGAGCGCCCGCAAACGGTCGCCATCGGCGATTCGCGCGTCGACGAAGATCGCAAATGGAGCCGCCGCCGGGTCGAGCGTTGCCAGTTCGTCGGCAGCGGTTAATTCGCGCACGCGGATTCCACGCGTCCGCAGTTCGTAAGCCGCTCCCTCGCGCACGCTGCGGTCGCCGGCGAGAACGATAACGCCTCGCACGCTCGATCCGCCACCATTCCGCGGCAGGACGATACTAAACGTACTGCCGACATCGGGCGTACTACGCACCGAGATGTGCCCTCCGTGGCGCTCGACGAACGTGCGCACCAGGAAAAGTCCGAGCCCCGTCCCGGCGATCTTTGCTCGCCGTGCGTTGCTTCCGCGCGCGAAGCGCTCGAAGACTTTCGCCAGCTCGTCTCCCGGTATACCGATGCCCTGGTCGCTGATATCCAGCGTGAGCGAGTTGGCGTTCCCGTGGAGCGTCACCACCATCGGCGAATCTTTCGGCGAATATTTCACGGCGTTACCGAGCAGGTTATCGATCGACTGGCGCAGGCGACGTTTGTCGCCGAGAATCATCGTGTCGTCGGCATCGCAAATGAAGCGAATCGGACGTTGGGCGAGGCGACCCTCCGCTTCTTCCGCGACGAGAGCGGCGAAATCGAAGCGTTCGACATCCAACTCTAACTCGCCCAACTCGATGCGCGCGAGCGCCACGACGTCGTCGCTGAGCGTCGCCAGTCGCTGCCCATTGCGAACGATCGTCTCGGCCGCCTTCATCGATTCTTCGCGCTCGAGACTGCCGTCGGCGAGCATCTCCCCAAATCCGACGATCGCGGTTAACGGCCCGCGAATATCGTGAGCGAGCGTTGCAATCAATTCGTTTTTCTGGGCGTTCAAGCGAATAACGTTCGCTCGCTGCCGTTCGAGCTCGGCGAGCCCGTTCTCCAGACGTCGCTGCATTCGATCCCGCTCCACCGCGTAGCGCAACGCGCGCTTCAACGTTACGTTATCGACGTGCCCTTTGAGGAGATAATCCTGCGCGCCGGCGGCGACGGCGGCGAGCGCGAGTTCTTCATCCGCTCGCGCACTGAGAATGACGATCGGCACGGTCGGGGCGACGTCGCGCGCGCGCCGGTAGAGATCGAGCCCTTCGCCGTCGGGAAGGGTCATATCGAGTAAAACGATATCCCATTTATTTCCGTCAACGACCGCCGCAAAATCGACGAAACGACGAACCACCCGGACGTCATGTGGGTCTCGATCGTCGCGAAGATAGCGCTGCACCAAGGCGGCGTCGGTCTGGCTATCCTCGACGAGGAGAATTCTCACTGCTGTATTGCCTCCAACGATTCCGCGCACCGGCGCAAAACCGCCCATGCCGCAGCGACATCTTCAAGCGTGCTCCGTTGGTTCCCAACCGCGAGGCGTAGCACGTACGCACTATTGAGAACCGTATGCGAAAGAAAAACCTCGCCGGTCGCATTCACCGCTGCCAACAACGCGGCATTATGTGCGTTGAGAGCTTCGCCTTCGATCCCCGCCGGAGCGTGGCGAAAGCAGACCACAGAGAGCGGATGAGGCGCCATCACCTCCCAGCCCGGCTCCGCCGTCACCCATGTAGCAAACGCAGCGGCCATCGCGACGTGCCCGCGCAACGTCTCACGCATGCGTTTCGCGCCAAGAGCCCGGAAAACGAACCACAGTTTTAACGCGCGAAACCGCCGCCCCAACTGAATGCCGTAATCCATATAATTCGTGACTCCATCGTCACCGGCTTGTAGATATTCCGGTACGAGCGAGAACGTGCGGCTCAGCTGGTCGATATCGCGGACGAAGAGCACCGAACAATCCATCGGCACGAAAAGCCATTTATGCGGATTCAGCACGAGTGAATCCGCTTGATCGCAGCCCTCCATCAACCACTCGTATTCGGGCAGCATGCCGGCGGACCCGGCATAGGCGGCATCGACGTGCAGCCAAATTTTGTGCGTCTGGGCGATTGCGGCGATACCGGGAACCGGATCGACGGAGGTCGTCGAGGTCGTTCCGATCGTTGCGACGATCGCCATCGGTTGCATTCCGCTGCGGAGGTCGTGCCGAATCGCACTTTCTAAGGCTTCCGGACGCATGCGAAAGCGTTCGTCGCACGGCACTGCGACGACGTTTGCATGCCCGATTCCGAGGGCGATCGCCGCTTTAGCGACATGCGAATGCGTATGCTCGGTAGCATAGATGCGCAGCGTTGGAAGGTCGCGCCCCGTCGCTCCGCGGCGGCGGATATCGAGGCCGAGCGCTTCGCGCGCCGCGGCGAGCGCCGTGAAGCCGGCGACCGATGCGGTGTCGTAGATGGCGCCGGTAAACTGCTCGGGAAGACCGATTAACCGACGCAGCCAGATCATCATCGCGGTCTCGAGTTCGGTCGCCGCCGGCGAGGTGCGCCAGAGCATCGCCTTGACGTCGAGCGTCGCCGCGAGCGCCTCCGCCATCACCGCTGCCGGGTCGGCACTCGTGGCAAAGTACGCGAAGAAGCGCGGATGGTTCCAATGCGTCGTCGCCGGAACGACGATCCGCTCGAAATCCCGCAGGATATCCTCGAAGGCTTCGGGATCCTCCGGCGCTCGGTCGGGCAAGCGTGCGATCGTTTCACCCGGTCGAACGTCCGGAAAGACGCGAAACTCTTCGGGGTGATGGAAGTAACGAGCGACCCAACGGCCGACCCGCGCAAAGTCTTCTTCGATGCGGCGCTCCCCATCCACAATTGCGGGAGTTGGCGCTCGACCCGCCCAATGCCCGCTATGGAGGAGAGGAAATGAAATACCGTACGTACCCGCAGACCGATCTGCGTGTCAGTGAGGTCGGCTTCGGACTCTGGACGACCGGAACCACCTGGTGGGGCATCAAGAGCGAGGACGAGGCCGACGCGCTCCTACGCGAGGCGTTCGACCTCGGCATCACCCTCTACGATGCCGCCGACGTCTATGGAAACGGGCGCAGCGAGGAGCAGCTCGCGCGCGCGTTCGCGGGCCGACGCGACAAGATCGTGATTGCGACGAAATTCGGCTACGAGTTCGAAAATGCCGATCCGGCGCACCGCGGCGAACGCGAGCTGCCGCAGAACACCTCGCCTGCGTTCGTACGACGCGCCCTCGAACAGTCGCTGCGCCGCCTCAACACCGATTACATCGATATCTATCAGCTGCACAACGCGCGCTTGGAGCACGTCCGCGACGGCTCGCTCTACGAATTGATGGAGAAACTCCGCACCGAAGGCAAGATCCGCCATTACGGTATCGCGCTCGGTCCGGCGATCGGCTGGCTTTACGAAGGTATCGAGGCCGCACATCGCGGCGTGACCAGCCTGCAAATTATTTGGAACATCCTCGAGACATTTCCCGGCGACCGGCAGATCGAAGCGGCGAAAGAGGTCGACAGCCCGACGGGATATATGATTCGCGTGCCGCATTCCAGCGGTCTGCTCGAAGGACACTATACCGAAGAGACCGTCTTCCCCGAAGGCGATCACCGCCGCCACCGCCCGCGTTCGTGGTTACTCAACGGAATCAAAAAAGTCGATACGCTCCGTTTCCTCGAGCGCCCCGATCGGACGCTCGCGCAGGCCTCGATTGGATGGCTGCTCGCAGAACCTCGCGTGATGACGGTGCTGCCGAATATCTACAACCACGAGCAGCTGCGCGAATTCGCCGCAGCATCGGATGCTCCGCCGCTTACTCCGGAGGAGATGGCCCGCGTCGGCGCGCTGATCGCGACCAACTTCGGCGTTGAAGAACCGCCGATGAATTACAAAGGCACGATGACGCTCGAGGCGACGAACGCATAGTGAGCGAGATCGTCCACAGCAATCGCGCTCCGGCGCCGATCGGCCCATACAGCCAAGCAATTCTCGCCGGAAACGAGCTTTTCTGCAGCGGGCAGATTCCGCTCGACCCGGCAAGCGGCGAGATCGTCGGCAACGATGCAGCAGCGCAAGCGCGACAGGTGTTGGCGAATCTGCAGGCCGTGTTAACCGCAGCAAACTTCTCCGCCGAGGATGTCGTCAAGACCACGATCTACCTCATCGATATCGCTGATTTCGCAGCGGTGAATGCCGAGTACGAACGCGTATTCGGCGCCTCGAAACCCGCTCGATCGACCGTCGCGGTCGCCGCACTGCCGCGTGGAGCACGCGTCGAGATCGACGCCATCGCCAAGCGCGGCTCGTCGACGAAGTAGCGCCATCCACGCGTAGGGCCCGCAGTATCAATGTCATCCCGAGTGGGCCCAACAGCATCAATGTCATCCCGAGTGGGCCCAACAGCATCAATGTCATCCCGAGTGGGCCCAACAGCATCAATGTCATCCCGAG
>JBMFXH010000054.1:0-11109 GCA_049964475.1 Vulcanimicrobiaceae bacterium | reverse complement strand
GATGCGCGCGCGGCGGATGGTCACCTCCAACCAGGAGGTGCGCGACGTCTACACGCCCGGTGTGGCGCGGGTGTCCAGCGCGATCCACGAATACCCCCAACTGGCTTCGCGCTTCACGATGATCGGCCGCAGCATCGCGATCTGCACCAACGGGACGCGCGTGCTAGGGCTCGGCGACATCGGCCCGGTGGCGGCGATGCCCGTGATGGAGGGCAAGGCGATGCTCTTCAAACAATTTGCCGATATTGACGCTTTCCCCATCTGCCTCGACACGAAAGACGTCGATGAAATCGTCGAGACGGTCGTGCGTATCGCGCCGGTCTTCGGCGGCATTAATCTTGAAGATATCTCTGCACCGCGTTGCTTTGAAGTCGAGCAGAAGCTTATCGAGCGGCTCGATATTCCGGTTATGCACGACGATCAACATGGTACGGCGGTGGTTATTCTCGCCGCGTTGATAAACGCCGCGAAAGTGGTCGGAAAGGATTTCTCGAGTTTGCAGGTCGTCGTATCGGGCAGCGGTGCCGCCGGCACCGCGACGATTAAAATGCTTCTCGGTGCCGGAGTTCGCGACGTCATTCCCGTCGATCGCGTCGGCGCGCTCAATCGCAGCGACCGCTACGACAATCCTCATTGGCGTTGGCTCGCCGAAAACACCAACCGCGAAAATCGTCGCGGTACGCTCGCCGAAGTACTCAAAGGCGCTGACGTGTTTATCGGCGTCTCGGCTCCGGGGGTGTTACAGCCGGAGGATATCGCGACGATGGGACGCGATCCGATCGTCTTTGCAATGGCGAACCCGACCCCGGAGATCATGCCCGATGCCGCCGCTCCGGTCGCCACCGTGATCGCCACCGGGCGCTCAGATTTCCCCAATCAGGTCAATAATCTCTTGGCCTTCCCGGGAATCTTTCGCGGGGCGCTCGACGTCCGTGCGAGTCGCATCACCGAGTCGATGAAACTGGCGGCCGCACGGGCGATCGCCGAGATGGTCAGCGATGAGGAACGGAACGCCGAGTACGTTATCCCCAGCGTATTCGACCAGCGCGTTGTCGGGGCGGTGGCGAAGGCCGTCGGCGAGGCGGCTATCGAGGAAGGCGTCGCACGGCGTGCTCTCGTAATGAACGACGAAGAGAGCGCTCAGACGCTGGTCTAATCGCTCGTAACCGTTTCCCGAACTTGAAGTCGGAGGAACCATGCCGCAGGGACGCATTCTCGTCATTGAAGATGATGACGATGTCGCAGCTCTCGAACGTAGCGTTCTCGAACGCGCCGGATACGAGGTACGGGTAACCGGGTCGGGTGTTGAAGGGCTGGAGATCGCAGCCGACCAGCGCCCCGACGTGGTCGTGCTTGACGTCGGTCTCCCCGACATCTCCGGGCTCGATGTCTGTACCTCTCTCTGCAACACCCAGAATTGCTATATCCTCATGGTGAGCGGGCATACGCGCGAACAGGATATTCTTTTGGGGCTTGGGCTCGGGGCCGACGATTACATCACCAAGCCGTTCTCCGGTAACGAACTCGTCGCTCGCGTCGCTTCGTTTCTGCGCCGCCGCGATCGCTCGGTGGCGATGCGCGAACTCGATTCGCAATTACGCGTCGGCGACACGATTCTCGACCGCGATCAGCATGCGCTGGTGCACGGGAGCACGACGGCGACGCTGACTGCCCTGGAGTTCCGGCTGCTCTGGTTCTTGGCCGAGGCCGAGGGCCGGCTCCTCACGCGGGCACAGATTCTCCAACATGTCTGGAACGATACCTCCGGCGTGCCGACGCGCGTCGTGGACGTCCATATCGCCGCACTCCGGAAGAAGATCGGCGAGATCTCCGCACCCCTGGAGATCGCCAGCGTTCGGGGAATCGGCTACCGTCTCGATAAACCATAGAAAACCTCGAGCGTCGAACGTCGAGGGTCGCCCCCCGTATCGGTGATGCGCGGATAAACCGGAAAAAGGGAGGGCATCGGCGCCCTTCATCCGTAGCCTAGAGGGGTGCAACTCCGTTCTCTCATCGCGGCGGCATTGGCCGCCGTTTTGCTGGGCGCCGCGCCCGCTACCACTCGCCTCTATAGTGCCCCTGCCGGGAACCGCCCGGCGGGTATTCCGCACCCGGAGCTCCCCTTCGTTGCGATTTTGCCGAGCGGTCGGATCGTCGCTCCGGTCGGGAAGAGCGTTGCGATCGGCGCAAACGTCACCGCGCTCGCGCTGCTCCCTGGGGGGCGGTTCGCAGTTGTCGGGGGGCGAGCGGCGAGCGGTGGAACGCTCCTGCGGACGATCGACACGCAGACGATGCAGATCGTCGCTCGGGTCGCGAATGCGAGCTCCCGACGTGAGGCCATCGGCGGCTTAATCGCGTTTCCCGACCCTGCCATGCCCGGGCGCACCATCCTGGCCGCCTCGGAGGCGCGGGCCGGGAGGATCGCGCTCTTTGTCGTCGGCGCGGCCGGCGAGCTCACCCAACTTCACCCCGGCATCTCGCTCCCCGGAAACGATCCCGAACCGATGCGTCTCGCGCTTGCCGAGTCGGGACACCTGCTCCTGGTCGCCGACGATCGGAACGGACGACTCGATACGGTCGATCTTGCGACACGCCGCCCGATTGCATCGATGAGCGTCGGCGCGCTTCCCACCGGCGTCGCCGCATTCGGCCCCCGTCTGTTCGCCGCCGGCGCCTCGGCCGCAGCGCCCTCGCTTGCGGTTCGTTCGTTGGATTCGTCGACGGTCGGCTCGGAAAATATCCCGCTTGATGCGCCGCTCGACGGTGCGACGACGATCGGGGGTGTCGATCCCGAATCGGTCGCTATCGAGCCCGGCGGGCGCTTTGCGTATATTACGCTCGCGGGTGTCGACCGCGTTGTTGCCGTCTCCCTCGATGCAGCGCCGCGCGTTGTCGACGGTATCGATCTTCGTCTCTTCGCGAATGCACCGTACGGTACGATGCCGACCGCGATGGTGCCCTCGACGACCGGGCGCGAACTCTTCGTCGCTCTTTCGGGCCTGAACGCCGTTGCCGTGCTCGATGCGAGCACTCCGGGGGTGTTGCATCGTCTCGGGCTCATTCCCACCGGGGCGCGTCCGGTTGCCCTCTCGCTCGCTCCGAACGATAAGGTGCTCTTTGTCGCCAATGCTGAAGGCAACGGCGTGAGCGCGACGCTCGAACGGATCGCATTGACGAAAATTCCGTTGGAGCGGACGACGCTCTCGGCGCTGCGCTATTCGCGCGTCTCGCACTTCGTGCGTGGGAATGCGCTCGTGCCGCCGCTGCGTTCGGGTCGCAAGAGCGATGCAATAGAACACGTCGTCGATATATCGCTTGGCCCAACCTATTTCAATTCGACGCCGAATTTGCGCGCGCTTGCCAATCAATTTGCCGTTGTCGGCGAGTACTATGCCGATGCTCCCAACGGCGAACTCGGATCGCAGCTTGCGTATTCGGGAACGATCACGCAGCTCGCGTGGCTCCTCGATGTATTTCGCGGCCATCCCGCCGTCGATGCAATGCCGCCCGATATCTATCCGCGTAGCGGCTATATCGTCAATGCGTTAGCGCGTGCGGGCATGAGTTATCGCGTCTACGGTGCGATGGTGCCGCAGGGGCCCTCGGCGATCGGTATTCCGCTCCTACAGGTTCTCCACGGAGCGGTCGGCTACGCGCCGAAGCCCGGGGTACGATCGAGCGATCGCGCCCTTGCGGCGGCGTTCGTCGCTCAATACGGGCGCGAGGCGGCGCGCGGAGATGTGCCCAACTATCAAGCGATCGAACTCTCTTCGAATAATCCACTCGTCCAGGATCGGGCGTTAGGTGAAATCGTCAATGCCATCGCAAAGAGTAGCGCATGGAGCTCGACGGCGATTTTCATTTCGCCTCGACAAGCGATCGGCGCGACCATTTCCGACCCAAAGCATAGTTTTGCGGTCATCGTTTCGCCGTATGCGAGGCGTGGTTTCTTGGGTCACGCACACGCAAGCACGGCGAGCGTGCTGAAAACCGAAGAAGAGATCCTCGGGCTACCCGCCACCTCATTAGGCGACCTCTTGGCCTCCGACCTTGCAAATTATTTCACGCCGAATCCCGATCTATCGGTTCCGGCGATCGGCACGAACGAAAGGATGCAGCGATGAGCGGAAACGTTCAGCTCGGCTACGGACCTCGCTTGATCGGTTCCCCGACGGGAATGTTGCGTCGCGCCGCATTGGTGCGGCCGAGCGCTGCGATCGAGCGTGCCGTCCCGTTGGCTTCGGAACCCTCGGCGATCTACGCACGGGCGCTCGAACAGCACGATAACCTTCGCAAGCTGCTCCTTTCATTCGGTGTGGAGATTATCGAGATCGCCGGATCGGCGCTCGACCCGCTGGAGAGTGCGGTCGCACAAAGTGCGCTTTGCCTCGAAGACGGCGTAGCGATCATGCGTCCCAGCGTTATGGAGCGGCGCGCAGCCGTCGATCGTACCCGGGCGGCGTTCGCCCGCGCGGAGATTCCTATCGCCGGGCATATTGCCGCGCCGGCGTTCTTTAGCGGCGACGATGTGATGTTGCTCGGGGCTCGCGCGTACGTCGGCGTCGGAGCACTCAGCAACGAACTCGGGCGGCGGGGCATGACGTCGTTGCTTACCGCGCACGGCTATCATTGCACCCAGGTAGAGATCGCGCCGAAAAGCTATTCGCTACGATCCGTGGTCGCGCCGATCGCCCCCGATACGGTGGCGTTTGTCGACGATGCCGTCGATGCGGCGGCGTTCGCCGATCTCCATCGCATCGTTCTGCCGCGCGGTGAAGAACGCGCCGCCGGGCTGATGCTGCTGAACGAGCGGCACGCGCTCGTCGATATACGCTATCGCGAATCGTTACGGATCCTCAATCGCGCCGGGGTAAGCATCGAGGCGTTCGATTGTTACGAATTTACGAAGGTCGGCGTGACGCCCGCATCGTTGGTTTTGGCGGTAGCGCGATCGTGAGCGAAGGCATGCGGGTGGCGATCCTCTCCGATATCCACGGAAATCTCGTCGCGCTCGATGCCTGTCTCGCCGACCTCGCGTCGCAAGGTGGTGCCGACGCGATCGTCGCCGCCGGCGATCTCTGTGCCGACGGCCCGCGCCCGCGGAAAGTTCTTCAGCGCCTCTCCGAAATCGGCGCGCAATGCGTGCGCGGCAATACCGATCGCTACCTGGCGATGCCCGGCGAAGAGCGCTTTGAAGGAGAGGAAGCGCGCCTCGCGTGGACTCGCCGCGAAGTGGGAGAAAAGTGGCTCTCGTGGTTGCGCGACCTTCCCTTTGCGCTGCGTATAGGCGAAGCACCCGACGAGTTGCTCGTCGTTCACGCGAACCCCGCGAACGATGACGAACATCTCTGGCCCGATGCCGACGATGCGACGCTGGAAAGAATGATGGGTGGAGAGGTCGCCTCGGCGATCGCATTCGGCCACCTGCATCTTCCGTACGTGCGTCTCTGGCGTGGGAAATTGTTGGTGAACGTTGCCTCGGCCGGCTTGCCGAAGGACGGCGATCCGCGTGCGTGTTACGCGATCCTCACGTTGCGTTCGGGTGGCTGGCAAGTGAAACATCGCCGAGTGGAATTCGACGTCAAGCGCGTTGCAACGCAACTCGCCGAGTGCGGCATTCCCGGAAGCTTACGGCTGATCGCGACCTTACGCCGACATCGCTACAAGCGCCTGACAAGCATTATTCCATGAGTGAACCTGCGTTACGCATCGAGGGCCTCGTCAAGCGCTACGGTGACTTCGTGGCCGTTGACGGCATCTCCATGGAAGTGCCGCAAGGCGCCTTCTTCGGTTTTCTCGGCCCGAACGGTGCCGGTAAAACGACGACCATCGGGGCATGCGTCGGGCTCGTGCGCCCGACCGCGGGAAGCATACGGGTCTTCGGATACGATACCGAGCGGCAGTGGCGAGAGGCTCGCCGGCTCATCGGCCTCTGTCCGCAAGAGATCAACCTCGATCGCTATCTTTCGATTCGCGATATTCTCATCTATCAAGCCGGGTACTTCGGTCTCCGCGGCGCAAAGGTGCGCGCCCGCGCCGACGATCTTCTCGAACGGTTCTCGCTCTCGGATAAAGCAAACGGCGAATACACCAAACTCTCCGGCGGCATGAAGCGTCGCCTGATGATCGCCAGATCGTTGATCCACGAACCGAAACTGCTCGTGCTCGACGAGCCGACGGCCGGTGTCGATGTCGAGTTGCGCCTCGAGCTTTGGGATCTGCTTCGGCGACTCAATGCCGAGGGCACGACCATCGTCTTGACGACGCATTATCTCGAAGAAGCGGAGGCGCTCTGCAAACGGATCGCGATCGTTCGTGCGGGAAAAATCGTCACCGAACAAGATACGAGCGATCTCGTCCGCGATCGCGATCTGCAAGATGTCTTTTTGGAGTTAACGCGATGAGCCCAGCGAACGTGGTGAATTGGGTCGGGCTCCTGACCGTCGCGAAACGTGAAATCGTGCGGTCGCTCAAAGTCATCAACCAGGTGGTCTGGCCGCCGGTGATTACGACGATCCTCTACGTCTTTGTCTTCGGCCTCGCCATCGGCAGCCGCATTCAAAATGTCGGTGGGGTCAGCTACGCGCAATTTCTCATCCCGGGGCTCATTATGTTGCAGACGATCTCGACGGCATACGACGAGTGCGCGAGTTCGTTCTTTCAAGGGCGCTTTATGAACTCGATTCAAGAACTGCTGGTCGCGCCGCTGGCCGCCGGAGAGATTCTCGTGGGCTTCCTCATGGGAAGCCTCGCGCGAGCATTCCTCATCGCGCTGCTCATCGGTGGGCTCGGCGTGCTTCTGGTTCACGCCGTGCCGCAAAATTGGTGGCTCGCCGTTCTCTGTATCGTCATCGTGACGACGCTTTTTTCCTCGTTAGGATTGATCTTCGGATTGATGGCCGAGCGCTTCGATCATATAGCCGCGTTCGTTACCTTCGTCATCACGCCGCTGACATTCGTCGGCGGTGTCTTTACCTCGGCGACGATGTTACCGGAAAATCTTCGCTCGGTCGAACTTTTCAATCCGATCTTCTATATCATCGACGCATTCCGGTACAGTTACACCGGCAACGGTTATTTGCCGCTCGGTTATTCATTGGGCGCGGTCTCGGCCTTGGCCGCGGTCGCCGTGGTGGTTGCGCTACGCCTGATTGCGGTCGGCTATAAATTGCGCGCTTAACGGCGGTTCGTCGCCTTACTTTTCACCGGCGGTCTTACCGCGCACCGGGCCGGCAAGTGCCCGTTGCACGAAATAGGCAAACAGCGAGATCGCCCAGATCCAGCGCACGCCGAGCAGGTTGGGATCGATCGCGATCGCGACGGCGAGGAGTGCGAACGAGAGCATGAAGATCTCGGAGCGTAGGCCTTCGCCCCAGTCGGCGTTCGGTGCGAGTGGGTCGCCGGGGATCGGTACGAACCGTGGAAGAAGCGCTGGGACCGCGAGCGCATAGGGTTCGTAGTCCGCGCCGAAGCGATCGTGGAGGAGCTCGCCTTCGTAATTCGCGAGTGCGGCAACAAAGAGGATCGAGGCCACCGCCAGGATGGGAATCCCGAGCGGCGGCATAAAGAGCGCGATCCACGGCATAATGAGGATATTGCCGAAATAGAGTGGATTGCGAAGATAGCGAAAGGGGCCGGCGATAATGAGGCGTGCCGCCGATGCGTCGTGTGCCCAAACGATCGCCGCGTGGAGATAGGCGGCGCCCCAACTGCGCATCAGGAAAGCGGCGATTGGGAAGAGTGCGCCGATTGCGAAGATCCAGCGGAAGCGCACGATAGAGCCGTCGGCGAGTTGCCACGCGGCCGGTTCGGTCGATTGATGGAACGCGATCGAAATTCCGTAGGCGAGATAAAAACTGAGAAAAGTAATCAGAAGTATCGTGAGGCCGCGAAGGCGGTACCAAAGGGGAGAGGGCTTCACGTCGTGGAGTCCTCGTCGGAGAAAAAGGGGTTCTCGCTACGTTCCCACCCGATGCGCGTCGGCGGGCCATGCCCGGGTAGGACCGCCGTTGCATCGGGTAGCATGAAAAGTTCGTTGCGAATGTTTGTAAGGAGATCCGCGTACCCGAAGCGATCGCCGAAGCATCCGCCGACGCTTCCGGCAAAGAGCGTGTCGCCGGTAAAGAGCAGATCGCCGATGCGGAAACACGAGGAACCGTCGGTGTGCCCCGGCGTCGGGATGAGTTCGATCGCGCTGTGAGTGCCGAACGGGAGCCGGTCACCTTTGCGAATGGGGATCGCGTTCTCGGCGAGCGCTCCGATCGCGGGAGCGTCGACTTCGTGCATCACGATGCGCGCATCGGGGTACGCGGCAGCGACCGCTCCGGCGGCATCGCAATGGTCGTCGTGCTTGTGCGTGATCAAAATGTAGGTATATTCGAGCTGCCGCTCGTGCAATCGCGCAAGCAGGGACTCAGGATCTCCCGCCGGGTCGACGATTGCGGCAAACGGCTCGTCGAGATCCGCTAGGGCGACGTATCCGTTACTCGGGTGCGGAAGCTGGGGATGTCGGCGTACCAGCGGCGTTGCGACCTCACCCGGGTACCAAACTCCCGCAGCTCGCCGCTGCAAACGCTGCCGATCCATACCGAGGCTTACGGCGAGCCGCGCGGCCTCCGCGGCATCGGGGGCGCCTCGGTCGGCGAGCCAGTCCTCGATCGAACGTGCTGCGATATTGGTCGCTGTGGCGAGCGCCTCCGCGTCGATCCGCGTTCCGCGCATCGCTTTGCGCAGGACATCGCCAATCGTGTCTTCGAGGTCGAGCCTCGGCCACTGCTTCATGCCGTCGCTCTTCGACGCGATGGAGGCACCTTGCTGCTCCACGCAACCGGAGCGAGCGCCGCTGCGGTCGAAGGGAGCGCTATGGAACGTGTAACGATCATCGGCTCCGGCCCCGCCGGACTCACCGCGGCGATCTATGCCGCGCGCGCAAACCTCGAACCGCTGGTCCTCGCCGGCGGCCTCTACGGCGGCCAGCTCATGCTCACCACCGAGGTAGAGAACTTCCCCGGCTTTCCCGACGGCATTCTTGGACCCGAATTGATGGAGCGTTTTCGCGCCCAAGCAGAGTCGTTCGGCGCGCGCATTATCAACGAAGATGCGGTCGGCGTCGATTTTGCGCGACGGCCGTTCGTGGTACGAACCGCAGAGAAGAGCTATGAATCGCAGACGGTGATCGTTGCAACGGGTGCCAGCGCTCGTTGGCTCGATATTCCCGGTGAAGAGCGCCTCCGTGGGCGAGGGGTTTCCACCTGCGCGACCTGCGATGGCGCATTCTTTCGCGAAAAGGAGATCGTCGTCGTCGGCGGCGGCGATTCGGCGATGGAAGAAGCAATATTCCTCACGCGCTTCGGCAGCCGCGTAACGGTGATCCATCGTCGCGAGGCGCTACGCGCGAGCAAAATTATGGCCGAGCGGGCGATGAACCATCCGAAGATCGAATTTATTTGGAACACCGCCGTCGAGGAAGTGCTCGGCAACGAGATCATGACGGGGCTTCGACTCCGCAATCTCGTCGATGGTAGCGAATCGGAGTTCCGGGCCGACGCGCTTTTCATCGCGGTCGGTCATACGCCCAATACCTCGATCTTTGCGGGTCAACTCGATCTCGATTCGCACGGCTACATTCTCTCGCCTAACGGAACGCACACCAATATCGAGGGCGTATTCGTCGCCGGCGACGTGAACGATATTCGCTACAAACAAGCGATTACGGCCGCCGGGGCGGGCTGTCGGGCGGCGATGGACGTCGAGAAATACCTCGAGGCGCACCATCTCGATGAGGCGGCAGTTCTCTAAGGAATGCGTTGTCACGCCGAGTAGGGCTCCGAGTTGTCACGCCGAGTAGGGCTCCGCGTTGTCACGCCGAGTAGGGCTCCGAGTTGTCACGCCGAGTAGGGCTCCGAGTTGTCACGCCGAGTAGGCGAAACGGTTGTCACGCCGAGTAGGGCGCCGCAGCGCCGAGTAGCCGAAACGGTTGTCACGCCGAGTAGGGCGCCGCAGCGCCCGTATCGAGGCGCGCGTGCAATCATCCCTGATATGTTGGGTCTGGCCGGGAAATCCGGCGGCTTCGCCTCGAATCTGGGGTGAAGTACCTGTCGGCCACGCCGAGCGCCCCTCGGGCTCCGAGCCCGTTATCGAGATTGGCGACCGACAGCACCTGCGGTAGAAGCGATCGGACGGAATCGTGAGCGGCGCAGATGCGCACAGCTCGTATGTATCAGGGTGATTGGTGCTACCGCGCAACTGGTAAGGAGAGCATTTCGGAATGTATATCGGTATCGACATCGGCAAAGCCGATTTCCATTGCGCGCTGCTGCTGGAAGAAAAAGTCGCCACCAAGAGTTTCCCCAACAACGGCAAAGGCTTCAACCAGTTGGCGGCGTGGCTGCGCAATCGTCGCGTCGATAACGGGCACGCATGCATGGAGTCAACCGGCGGTTGGAGTGAAGAGCTCGCAACGTTTCTACACGATCGCGGTTACGTCGTGAGCATCGTCAATCCAGCGGCGGTAAAGGCATTCGGACGCAGTGAGCTGTCGCGAACCAAGACCGATAAAGCCGACGCGGCGCTACTGGCTCGGTTCTGTGCCGCGCATCGCCCCAAACCCTGGATTCCCCCGTCCCCACAGGAACGGCGGCTCCGCCAGCTCGTACGGCGCCGCAGCGATCTCGTCGCCACGCGCACCGCCGAAAGCAATCGCCTCGAAGCCCCGGGAACCGACGCAGTGCGATCGTCGATTGAAACAAGCCTTGCATTTCTCGATGAACAAATTACCGAGATCGAAGAGCAGATCAAACACGATATCGACGACGATCCCAAACTACGTAAAAATCGCGACCTGCTCGAAAGCATTCCCGGCATCGGCGCTACCAGCGCATCGTCGATCATTGCCGAAGTTCAGGACATGCAACAGTTCGACTCGGCGCGCAAATTAGCCGCGCACGCCGGACTCTGCCCGCAGGTTCGGCAGTCGGGAACATCCCTTCACTCCTCTGCCCTCTCACCGATCGGCAACCGTGCTTTGAAACAGATTTTCTTCATGCCGGCGCTCTCGGCCATGCGACACAATCCCACCATCATCGCTTTTGCCCAGCGGCTTCGGGAACG
>JBMFXH010000053.1:0-11114 GCA_049964475.1 Vulcanimicrobiaceae bacterium | reverse complement strand
AGGGCTCGTGCCAACCGAGCCAAGGTGGTGGCAGTGGTGGCGGAACATTCAACCCAGGTGGCGGCGGCACCGGCAACTGCAGCTCCACCGTCGAATGCGGTCAGCCGTGCTACGAAGGCGGATCGGGGTGCACATCCCCGACGCAGGTTGCATGCAATGGGACCGCATCGCAGTGCCAGGACCGACCGTGCTCGGGATCGCCGGAGGCCATCTCTGATTTCTTTCGACCTGCTGGAAGCAACGCATCGATCCAGGTTACGGATATAAATTCGATCTGGCAAAACGGAGCCGAGGTGGGTTGGATATACTTGGGAAACAATGGTGTTCGCTATTACCAAGCAAATTATTCCACGAAGGCCGGGGTGAATTTCGGCATATCGATCGGATTTGCGTCGGCTAGTATACAGCCGGGCACCTACAGCAATATCAAGCAGTGGACCGGAAGTCTTCCTTCCGGAAGCGGTGTACAGAAATGCGAAAGCGATGGCAAGCAACTTGTCTAGGCACCTTGTTCTACCCGCTCTCGCGGCAACGGTTTTTTTGGCGCAACTTCTCCTCCCTGTTCCGGGAAGTACCGCCGGATTTCCAAATGGCTTGCGGTGCGATCACTCGCCGTTCGTATACGGCGACATTCTTCCTGAACATCCCGAACATCCCGATCGACCCGGCACGTGGGTTGTCGAAATCAAACGCATAGTAGAACCTAACGGCCACGTCTTCGGCTTTGTGTACCGGATGAAGGATGGAATTCAATTACTGCAAGCTGTTCCCGGTTCTTCGCCCATTGCTCGTCGTCTCTTGAATGTCTCGCCCCTTCAATTGCGCCGGCTCCCCGCGAAGTTACCCCTCCATCTTCGTGTGGAGCCCTGCCCCGCTTCGCTTCTCAAAATGGAGAGAGGCTAAAGCAATCGGCCTACCGACGCTCGTCGCAATCGCTCCGATGTGAAGAGCATCGGAGCGATTGCGTTCTCTGACAGCACGCGCGTGGTGGCGCGCCCGCGCCCCTACGGGCGCAGTTCGAGGGTGAAGCTAAAACCATTCGTGCCGTTGAGCGCGACGCCGACCGGCAGCGCCGAGCCATAGTACAACAGGTTCGAACCGGTTCCGAACGTCGTGTTGAGCAATTGCGGCGAACCGATCACGGTGAAGAACGTCAGGCTCGCGACGGTGCGACGGCTCGGCACGAATTGCAGCGATACCGACTGGCGCGTGATCGTTCCGAAACTCGTCGAGTACGCAACGCTGAATTTCTTGCCGAGTATTCGTTGCGCGGTCACCGCGACGCCGCCGGTATAACTGAGATTCAAGCTGAGATCGCTGAGGCCGAGGCCGCGTCCGAGCGCGCTTTCGATCGGCCCGAGCAGCGCCGAGGAAAACTGTGCGTTGAGCAGATTGAACGCTTCCTCACCGACCGACGGCGCAGCCGAACTCACGCCGAACGATTGTGCGGAACCGACGACGCCGCCGAACGGTGCGATCAACGCGAGAATTTGCTCGCGCGGATAACTCGGCTCCGAACTGAGTTGGACGTCGAGTGCATCGAGTGGGCCGCGCACCGCGATGCTGACTTTCGCGCTTCCGAACGGGTTGCGAGCGCGATTGGGGTCGGGGTTACTGACTTGTGCCGATGCCGATGCGGTCAACATCGGCATCACGCCATTGCTCGCCTGAAAGCGTAACGTCGCATCGTCGACGCGGAACGATCGATCGAAATAGACCAGCGATCCGCCGGTGGAGATAAATCGTCCTTGCAGCGTCGGCGATCGCAGCGTCCCCGCAAGTCGCGCGCTGCCCGTCGCGCCGATATCGAGCCCCGCGCCGTAGCCGCTGCCGCGAACGCGCACCCCGGGACCGAGTGCGATATCGACATCGAAGGCGAGATCGAGCGGCAGATGCCCGGTTCCGAGCCCCGCGGCGCCCGCGAAAGCCATGAACGGCAGCACGCCGTCGCGCAGCGTCGCCTTCCCGCTCACTTTGGCGAGCGATCCGCTCTGCCCGGCGAGCGCGAGGTCGGCATCGAGCGTGCCGCCGCCGAAGACCGGTGAGGAGAGCGTCGCCCCCTGCGCCTGCAGCTTTGCCTGGTAGCGCAGCGCGCCGCCGGTGCCGATCGTCAGCATCCCCGAACCGAGCAGCCGGCCGGGCCCGGCGAAGGCGCTCAGGCCGAGCAACTGCGCGTGCTTGCGCCCGAAGAGCAACGTCCCGGTGATTCCGGTGAGCGGGATGCGCTCGAGGTCGCTCTGGTACTTGCCGTCGCGAAGGGTAAAGCGCCCGGCGAGCGTCGGGTCGTCGAGCCGTCCGGCGAGCTGCCCGACGCCGTCGATCCGCCCGCCAAGCTCGCTCGCGTTTCCGAGGAAGCGCGCCGCGAGCCCGGGGTCGAGGTCGCTCACCGTCAGCGAGGCATCGACCGGGGCGTTGCCCGGCCCCACTCCAAACGGCGTCAGGCGAATCGGCAACTCGCCGGAGAGATCGACGCGGCCGCGGGTGAAGCGGGCGCCGGCGTTCTGCAGCTCGAGCCGGCCGCTCGCGTAGGCGAGCGCCCCGAAGAGGCTCGGAACGCGAACCCCCTCGACACTGACGGCGCGGCCGTCGAAGCCGGCGCGCAGACGAAGGTGGCGCTGGGTGCCCGCGACGGTAAAGGTGCCCTCGAAGCTCCCGGTTACCGGGACGCTGCGGTGCGCGAGCCGCAACACGATGCCCGCGATATCGTTCGAACTCGCCGAGCCCTGCAGCGCGATCGGTGCATCGGCGGCGACGCCGAAGCTCCCGCTTGCATGTGCATCGAGCCCCGGCGCGGCGAGATCGATTCCCTGAAGATCGACGTTACTGCCGTCGCTGCGCCCGGCTAGGGTGAGTTTCTCGATCGGGAAGCCGAAGAGCGTGCCCGCGCGCAGCGCCGCGTTGCCTTGGGCGCGAACGTGCGGGTACGAGCCTTGAAGCGTCAACGTCGCATCGACCTGCCCGGTCGCAGGGATCCGCGGCAGATCGAGCACCGCGATCCAGGTGGCGAGATCGAGCCCGCTCAGCGTCGCGCGCAGATCGTACCGTGCGTGCAGCAGCCCCAAGCGCCAGTTCGGCGCCGGGTGCGCGGCGACGCTCCCGGTGGCGGCGAGCGCACCGAAGGGTCCGGCATCGCTGACCACCCCGGAAACGACATTGCGCGCACTACTCCAGTGCCCGGTCGCCGCCCCAAGCGTGAGGTTGCGCACGCGCAGGCCGACGACCGAGAAGCGCCCTTGCGAGCCGAGCGCACGTGCATCGCTGCGAAGATTGAAGGCAACGCTCCCGCGCCCGGCGAGGGTATCGCCGGTATCGAAAAGATCGTCGAAATCTTCGAGATCGGCGTTCCGGGCGCTCAGCGCGAGCCGCGCTCCCGCGTCGCCGTAAGCGGCGTCGGCGCGCGCCGCTGTCGAGCCGACGAGGAGGCGCCCGCCCGAGAGCGCGATGCGCTGCGGCGAGAGCGCGATGCTGCCGCTTGCGCGCCGGATGCCCTGCCCGTTGAAATGGAGTCCGAGCCCGGTGAGATCGGCATCGGCCAGCGGCGATTTCAACGAACCGCCGAGCGTGAACGGCCCCGAGAGCACCCCCCCGACCGGCGGGTGGAGAATCGCGAAGGCGTCGAGCAGCCGGGCAATCGGCGCCGCCGCGATGCTGCCGCGTGCCGCGATGCGCGGATTCCCGCCGCCGATCCCCCGCAGCGAGCCGGCGATCGAGCCGACCGCGCCCGAGAGCTCACCGCTCGCCCCAGAGAGCGTCAGGTCGCCGTTCCCGTAACGGAGATCGCCGACCGCCCCGATGGTGAAGCGCCCGCTTCGCGCCCCCGAGAGCACGACGCCGCCGTTATAGCTCAGCGCCTTCCCGTCGAAACCGAGCTGCCCGCGCGCCCCGATGCGCCCGGAATCGAGCGGCAAGCCGAAACGCCGGAACGGCGCGGCGGCGATCTGCGAGGCAACGATCGAGAGCGCATCGCTTCCCGGGCCCAGCGCGAGCGTCCCCGCGCCGAAAGCGCGTCCACCGGCGAACTCGGCGGCGAGGCCATGCACCGTAAGTTCGCTGCCGTTGTAGGCGACCGAGCCCGCCAGCCGCGTCACCGGAACGCCGTCGACCTGCAACGCCTCCCCGCGCATTCCGGCACTGCCGACCTCGAGCAGCTCCGGCGCGAGGGCGAGCGAGATCGGCCCGCTCAGCGCACCGTGCAAGGCGAGCCCCGGCGGAAAAGGAAGCCGCCCCGGACGAATCCGCGCCGATCCGACGACGACGACGCGTTGCGATTCGAGCGCGCCGCGACCGGAAAAGCTGCCCCAGGAGCCGTTCGCCGCGACCGCGCCGAGCGCGATCTCCGGCAGCGCTCCCGCCGCCGAGAAGCGCAGCCCCGCGAACGGGACCCCGGCGAGCGTCAACCCTTGAAACGCGGCGCTGCCGACGAGCACCCGCCCCGGACCGCCGCCGAGCAGATCGAGCCGCGCGAGATGCCCGGAGAACGGCGGCAACAGCGGCGCCCCCGGCGGCGCAGGAAGCACGGGGAGCTGAAGATCGAGCGAGCGCGCCCGCACCCAGAGCGCGCCCGCACCGTGTGGCGGCCGGGCGTACGCACCGAAAAGCGCGGCTCCGCCGCGACGGAACCAGACCGGGGCAATCGAGCCCGCGCCGCTGCTCTGCAGCGCGATCAACGCCCCCGCGCGCCGCGCGTCGTTGCGCGCGAGCATGCTGCCCCACGCTCCGAAGGATGCGCCGCGCCCGAGAACGGCGAGCTCGAGGCGGAGCGGCTCGCGCCCGAGGAGCTCGCCGATGAGCGGAAGGTCGGCGGCGTCGCCTTCACCGTGGACGAGAAGATCGCTGCGCACCGGGTCGCCGGTCCGGATGACGCCGTTTACCGAGAGCTGCAGGTGCCCGTAGTCGGCGTGCGCCCGCGCGATTGCGAGCCGTCCATCGCTGTAGATCGCGCGCGCCGCGAGGCGCTCGGCCACGTAGGTGCCGTAGCGCATCGTCGCCGCGCGAACCCGGAGCCGGAGCACCGGGGCATCGGTGCGCCCTTCGGCGAGCGCGCCGAAATCGAGTTCTCCGTGGAGCGGTTGGCCGCGCAGCCAGCTCAGCGCCTTCGCAAGCGCCTCGGTGCGCCCGCTCCCCGAGACCGCGATCCGCAGCTGCGGCGCCCCCCAATCGAAGATGCTGCCGCTCGCGGCGACCGGAATCCCCGCGAGATCGCCCGTGATATGCCCGAGATAGAGCCCGCCTTCACGGAGTGCGACCGGGCCCGCAAGCCCGTCGACCGGCAGGCTAAGTCCGGGAAGTTGGATCGATCCGCCGAGGAGCCGCGCCTGCAGATCGAGATGGTAGCGGCCGCGAGCGCCGATCGCGTAGAGCGTCGCCCGCAGATCCTCGGCCGCGCCGGCACGCAACCGGACGCTCGAACCCGGGCCAAGCAGCACGCGCAGCGCGGTGACCAGCGGTACCGAGCGCGCGGCGAGCCGATAGCGCGTGAGATGGAGCCCGGCGTCGGCGCCGCCCGCGAGCGAGAAGCGCGAGCCCCCGGGGCCGAGAACGCGCCCGCTCGCGCGCAGCGTGCTGCGCCCGGCGGAATCGAAGCTCCCGGTGGCGTCGATCGAACCGACGCGCACCGCATCGCCGAGGGTATCGGCGAAGCGCAGCGATGCATCGCGCACGCGCAGCCGCATCGCAAGCGGTACGCGGTTCGGCGGCTGCGGATAGCTCGGGCTCGCGAGCGGCAGGCTCGGCAGCGCGAAGCGGCCGTCCGGGAGCCGGACGACGGCGACGTGCGCGCCGTCGATCTCGAGACTGCGAATACCGAAGCGGTGGCGGCTCCCCGGCAGCAAATCGCGGAAGCGGAAGCCGACCCGCAGATCGGCGATCCGTGCGACGAGCGCGCCCGCGCGGGTAAAGCGGAGGTCGTGGAGGTCGAAGTTCGTCCCGGCGCGCTCGATCGAGGCGATGCGCAGATTCCCGCCCAGCGCGAGCGAGCCGAGCGCCTCGATTCCCATGCGCGCCAGCACCGCGCCGCGCGCGACGGCGAGAGCGATGAGGAGGAGGATGGCCGCCGCGGACACGGCGAGTCGCGTGCGCATTCTTCCCTGCACTATGCGCCCCAAGAGAGCGCAGCCCCCGCCGCCGGAGCGTTCTTAGAGGTCGAGCGCCTTTACGTTTTTCGCGTACTCGAAAATATATTGCTTGCGCGACTCGACTTTATCGCCCATCAGATCGACGAAGATCTGCTCGGCTTCGACGGCGTCTTCGACCGCGATGCGGACGAGCCGGCGATGTTCGGGCTCCATCGTGGTCTCGGCGAGCTGCTCGGCGTCCATTTCACCCAAGCCTTTATATTGCTGCACGGTGAAATCTTTGGGGTCGGCACCGCCGAAAATATCCCGCAGCTCGGTCTCGTTAAACGCCCACCATTGTTTCTTGCCTTTGCGCACGCCGTAGAGCGGCGGCTGCGCGATGTACACGTAACCCTGTTCGATCAACGGTTTCATCTGACGATAGAAGAACGTCAGCAGCAGCGTGCGAATATGCGAACCGTCGACGTCGGCATCGGTCATGATGATGACTTTGTGATAGCGCAGTTTGCCGACATCGAATTCGTCGCCGAAACCGGTGCCCAACGCCGTAATCATCGTCCGAATCTCTTCGTTCGAGAGCACTTTGTCCAGGCGCGCTTTTTCGACGTTGATGATCTTTCCGCGAAGCGGAAGGATCGCTTGTTTGTCGGGGTCGCGCCCGCCCTTTGCCGTGCCGCCGGCGGAATCGCCTTCGACGAGGAAGATCTCGCTTTCTCGCGGGTCTTGATTTTTGCAGTCGACGAGTTTCCCGGGAAGCCCCGAGCCTTCGAGCGCGTTCTTGCGGCGCGAAAGATCGCGCGCTTTTTTCGCCGCTTCGCGCGCGCGCGAAGCCTGCATGCATTTATCGATAATCGCCCGCGACGCTTTCGGGTTCTCTTCGAAGAAGAACTCGAGCCGTTCGTTGAGGAGGCCGTACACGATGCTGCGCACCTTCGCGTTACCGAGCTTGGTCTTCGTCTGTCCTTCGAACTGCGGCTCCGCCAGTTTCACCGAAACGACCGCGGTGAGCCCTTCCATGCAATCGTCGGTGGAAAGGTTACCGTCGGAATCCTTGAGGATGCTGCGCTTGCGCGCCGACCCGTTGACCGCATTGGTAATCGCGGTGCGGAACCCGAGCAGATGCATGCCGCCTTCGATAGTGTTGATATTGTTTGCGTAGGAGAAAATCTGCTCGCTGTAGCTGTCGGTGTATTGCAGCGCGACTTCGATATCGACGCCGTCGCGTTCGTGGTGGACCGCGATGATCTCGTGAAGTGCGTCTTTCTTTTCGTTGAGGTACTTGACGAACTCGACGATGCCGCCTTCGTATTTATAGGTTCGCTCGCGCACCTGTTCGCCGCGCTCGTCGCGCAGCGTTATCTGCAAGCCGCGATTGAGAAAGGCGAGTTCGCGTAACCGTTTCTGCAACACGTCCCAGTGAAAATCGCCGGTCTCGAAAATTTCCATGTCCGGCTTGAACTGTTGATACGTGCCGGTGCGATCGGTCTTGCCGACCTTCTTCATTTTCTGCGACGTAACGCCGCGCTCGAAGCGCAATTCGTAGATGTGGCCGTCGCGATAGACGCGCGTCAGCATCCACTCCGAGAGCGCATTGACGACCGAGATGCCCACGCCGTGAAGGCCGCCCGAGACTTTGTAGCCGCCCTTACCGAACTTTCCGCCCGCGTGCAGCACCGTCATCACGACTTCCGCTGCCGGCAACCCTTCTTCGGCATGAATGTCGACCGGAATGCCGCGCCCGTCATCTTCCACCGAGCACGAGCCGTCGCGATAGAGCGTTACGGCGACATTTTTCGCATAGCCCGCGAGCGCTTCGTCGACGGAGTTGTCGACCGCTTCGTAAACGAGCTGGTGCAAACCGCGTTCGTTGGTGTTGCCGATGTACATGCCCGGGCGCTTGCGCACGGCTTCGAGCCCGCGCAATACCTCGATCTGTTCGCCGGTATAATCTGTTGCCATAACCTATCTTGTCGTTTCAGTTCCAAAGAGTCGAGCGTACAATTCGTCCCCGAACTCGTTTCGCAACGTCGCGGGAGCGAGTTCGTCGGGCACGCGACCGGTCTTGAGGGCGACGAACGCTAGTGCGACCGCCCGCTCCCGATCCGCGATGGGAACCCCGCGCCCTCGCGTGAGCCGATTGACGATATCCCCCCAACGGCGCAACAACTCGCGGCGCACGCTGGAAAAATCCTCACGCGTCAGCCCGGTTACCGCGACGTGCGCGCGCTCGAAACTCATCCACGGCTCATCGAAGAGCAGGCGTGCGAGCGTTCGGGTGCGCTGCTCGCTTGCAGCGAGCGTGCAGAGGACGCAGGTCGTCCCGGCGTGGGGCGCGATCGGCGCTCCACATCGACTGCATACTTTCCACCCGAGGGCGGCTTTTGCCCGCCGGTCAGCCTCGATTTCAGCGCGAAGACGAGCGAGCGCCTCTTTAGCGTCTTTGCTTGGGGCGCGCGGCTCGCGCGGCGCCGAGCGCGCGTTCGCCGCCCCCGATGCAGTCGGCGCCCCGGGCTCCGGGCGCCCCCTTCGCCCGGGTATGCGGCCGACGCGATAGATCAGGCGTTCGACTTCGTAACCGTGCAGGCCGAGCTGCTTGAGGATCGCCTCTTCGAGCCACGCCAGGTTGGCGATCCAGCCGTTCGAGCTGGCGACGATGGTGAGCTCTCCGCCGGCGAAGGCGCGCGGGTAGGTGTGCCCGGCGAGCGCGACGCCGACGATCTCCCCCCAATGCGTCTGGAGGATCGCGAGCGGGTCGCCGATCGGGGTGCCGAGATCGATGCCGCGCAACGCCTCGCCGAGCGCCGTAAACTTCATGCGACGCGCTCGACGTGCGCGCTCTCGATCGAGAACGCGGCCGCACCGGGCAAAGCGCGATCGAGATGGGTCGCGGTAACGAAGGCCTGCTCGAAGCCGCCGAGTCCCTCGAGAAAGCGGCGGGCGCGGTCGGGATCGAGCTCGGAGAGGACGTCGTCGAGCAGCAAGAGCGGCGCCTCTCCGGTCGCCGCGGCCATCGCTCGATACTCGGCGACCTTCAACGCCAACAACGCGGTGCGGTGCTGCCCCTGCGATCCGTACTCGGCGAGCGCGCGGCCGTCGAGCGCGAGCGTGAGGTCGTCGCGATGCGGCCCGACCAGTGCGACGCCGCGTGCGCGCTCGCGCGGCCGCGCCGCCGCAAGCGCACGCTCGAAGCGTTCGCGCAGCGCGGCTTCGTCGTCGCCGACTTCGTAACCGATCGCGCTACTGTAGCCCAGCGCGAGCTCTTCGCCGGCACTCCAGCGCAGATGCTCGGCTCGCGCGTGCGGGCCGAGCGCCTGCACGTATTGCGCGCGCGCCAGCGTCATGCGCGCGCCGCGTTCGACCATCGTGCGATCGTAGATCGCGAAAAGCTCTTCGTCGTACGGCGGGCCCGCGCGCAGCAGCGCGTTTTTCTGTCGCAGCGTGCGCGTATACATCGCCAACGCGGTGTAGTAGTTCGGTTGCTCCTGCGCCAAGGCGAGATTGAGAAAAGCGCGTCGCAATCCCGGCGCACCGACGACTAAGGCGAGATCGGCGGGAGCGAAACTCACCACCCGGAGTCTGCCGAGGAAGTGCGCGTAGCGCACCGCTCGTCCGTTAATCGTCAGCGTCTTTCGCGTCGCCCGCTCGCCGCGTGCGATCGTGCAGCCGAGCGTAACGTTTCCCGAGCGCACGACCGCCTCGGCGCTGACGGCGGCGAGCCCGTAGCCGTCGCGAACGATCTCCACCTCGCGCGAGGTGCGAAAGGACTTTCCGGTTCCCAGCAGGCCGATCGCTTCGAGCAGATTGCTCTTGCCCTGCGCGTTTCGCCCGAGGAAGACGTTGAGACCCGCTTGCGGTTCGATCGTCGCCTCGCCGTAATTGCGGCAATTCGCCAACGTAATGCGCGTGATGCGCATCGCGCTATTGGCGCAACGGCATCAGCACGTAGAGCTGCGACGCACCTTCGGTGGATTCCGCCGGGGTTAACGCCGCAGGCGAGAGGGGTCCGACGAATTCGATCCGGCACTGCGCGCTCTTTACGTGGTTGAGGACTTCGATCATGTAGCGCGCGTTAAATGCGATCGTGAGATCGTCGCCTTCCTGTTCGATCTCGATCTCTTCGTAGGCGTTTCCGGAGCGCTCGGAGTTCGCGGTGACGATTAACGTGTGATTGGAGAGATTCATCTTCACCATCGAAGCGCGGTCGCCGGCGACGAGCTCGGCACGACGTAACGCGCCGACGAGCGCGGGAACGCTCGCGGTGATTTTCCGATCGAACTTCGCGGGAATTACTTGCTGGTAATTGGGATATTGTCCGTCGACTAACCGCACGGTTACCGCGGCGTTTTCGGCAGAAAACTGCAGCTGATTATTCTGCGCGCCCAGGACGTTGACGCTGACGCGTTCGGCACCGGAGAGGTTGCGCGCCGTCTCCGCAAGCGCCCGCGACGGAACGATGAAACGCTCGTGCCCGCCGGGCGATTCGTCGAGCGTGGTTTCGTAGCGTGCGAGCCGATAGCCGTCGGTTGCGACCATCGTTAATTTGTCGCCTTCGATCTCGAGCAACGTTCCCATCATCACCGCGCCGCGCGCCTCTTCGGTCGCCGCGGCAAAAATAACCGCATCGATGCCTTCGCGCAGACGCTTTCCCGAAAGCGAGAATTGCGCGCCTTTCACTGCAGCCGGCAGCGGCGGATACTCTTCACCCGGGAGCGCGTTAAAATCGTAGTTCGTCCGTTCGCACTTTACGCTGACGCGATTGGGCGTTCCGCTGAGATCGAGCTTCGAGGTTTGCGTGAGGTTGGCGAGATAGCCGGCAAAGAGTTTTGCCGGCACCGTGATGCTTCCGGGCTCTTCGATCTCCGCTTTCACCCGTTGCTCGAGAGTTAGCTCGAGATCGGTCGCACGCACCGAGACCGAACCGTTTTCGGCCTGAATGAGCACGTTGGAAAGAATCGGCACCGTCGTATGCGCGTTTACGACTTTGCTTGCCGCACCGACGGCGGCCGAGATCTCCTTGGTCTCACAGGATAGCTTCACAGT
>JBMFXH010000052.1:0-11200 GCA_049964475.1 Vulcanimicrobiaceae bacterium | reverse complement strand
GCCGATTGCGCAACATTTGAGGATGCGCGCGCGGCGAACGCGTTCGGTGCTGAAATCCTCGCGACGACGCTCTGCGGGTACACCGCCGAGACGAGGGGGAATACCCTTCCTGCGCTCGCGCTTGTCGCTCGTATCGCCGAGCTGAAGGCGTTCACGATCTGCGAAGGTGGAATCGGGAGCCCCGAGGAGGGGAGAAGCGCGCTCCTTGCCGGTGCCGATGCGGTCGTGGTCGGCACCGCGCTGACCGGGATTCCCGCACGTGTCGGGGAGTTCGCGGCAGCTCTGACGAAGTAAACCGTGAGGGAAGGCTACCACCTCTAAAGTCGGTGCGGACACCTCTCGCTCTTTCTATAGTTGAGAACGAATCGGGAACAATCGAAGAAGAGCGTCTCCGAACGATGCATCGTGAAAGGATAGTCGGTGATTGAGAAACAGTCCAGCGTGAAGGGGCTCGGCCCGGGCTTTTGGCCGTTCACGGCCTTTCTTTCATTGCTTGCAGTCGCGAATATGTATTTTTGGGCGGTGACGCCGCTCTCGCGTTGGATGCCCACGGCGGTCACCGTCGCCACGCAGATCGACGAGCTTTTCCGCGTCTTTCTTGCAGTCGGCATCGCGCTCTTTATTTTCATCCTCGGTTATGCGGTCTTTTTCTCGATCGTTTTTCGCGCGCGGAAGGACGATGCACCCGACGCTCTCGGCGTGCAGATTCACGATAACCATAAACTCGAGCTGTGGTGGACGGTGCTCCCTACCATCGCCGTTATTCTCATCTCATGGGCGAGCGTTCGCGTGTGGTTCCCGATTCAGATCGCGTCGGCGGCGACACCGGCCGGGCTCGTCGTCGAATCGATCGGGCACCAGTGGTTCTATACGTTCCGCTATCCCGGTATCAACGGTGAGATTACCGGAAACATGCATCTTCCCGTCGGCGAACCGGTAACGCTCAACGTCAGCTCCGAGGACGTCATTCATTCGTTCTGGGTGCCGGCGATGCGCTTGAAACAAGATATGGTGCCGGGGCTCGTGAACGTGATGCGCTTCACCACCGATCGTGTCGGTCGGTATCGCATTATCTGCACCGAATTTTGCGGCGTGAATCACGCGGTGATGGACAAACAATATCTCGTGATACAACCGAAGGCCGCGTACGACGCCTGGTACCATCAGTGGCAAGTGAAGAACGCGACGGCGAGCAACGCGCTTCCGCAAATCTCTTCGGCGCCGATCGATCTCAGCGATGGCTCCGCGGCTGCCGGTCAGGTGCTCTTCACGCAGAAGTGCTCGGCCTGTCATGCAATCGGGCCCTTCTCGCAGCGCATCGTCGGACCGGGGCTCAAAGGCGTCCTGCACGATCCCGCGCATCCCAATTTGCTCAGCGGCAAGCCCGCGACCCCGGCGAACGTCGCCGACATTCTTCAACATGGGCTCCAAGGCTCGTACGGCCAGATGCCCACTCAAGTGCAGAACGCGCTCACCGATAAAGACATCGCAAACCTCGTAGCCTACCTCAACTCGTTGAAGTAGCGGGAGAAAGATTATGGCAGTAGCAGCAACTCACGTCGGCGGCGGCATCGCCGACCACGTTCACCCCGAGCCGCAAGGCTTCATCCGGCGGTATGTGTTTTCGATCGATCATAAGATCATCGGCATTCAGTACCTCATCACCGGCTTTATCTTTCTCGTGCTCGCCGGTCTTCTCGCCGAAGTCATCCGCACGCAGCTTCTGAATGCGAACGGCGGCTTCGTCAGCAATAACACCTATAACGAAGTCTATTCGATTCACGGAAGTGCGATGGTCTGGCTGGTCGTCATTCCCTTGATGACCGGCGCCTTCGGCAACTTCGTGATGCCCTTGCAACTCGGTGCACGCGACGTCGCTTTCCCGTGGCTGAACATGATCAGCTTCTGGATGTTTCCGGTCGCCGGTTTGATGCTCTTTAGCTCGTTCCTGATGGGCGCGCCGGTCGCCGGTTGGACGGAGTACCCGCCGATGTCGCTCCAGGGTGAAGCGGGCACATCGATGTGGTGTGCGGCGATCTTCCTCGTCGGTATCAGCTCGACGTTGACCGGTATGAATTTCATGGTGACGATTCTGAAGATGCGCGCGCCGGGCATGACGCTCACGCGGATGCCGCTCTTCGTTTGGGCGCAGTTGGCGACCGCGCCGCTTTCGATGGTTGCAACCACGGCGCTCGCCGGAGCGCTCGCCGCGCTCTTCATGGAGCGCCAGTTCGGCGTCCCGTTCTTCGACCCGACCAAAGGCGGTAGCCCATTGCTTTGGCAGCATATGTTCTGGTTCTACTCGCACCCCGCCGTCTACATCATGATTCTACCGGCGTTCGGGATGATCTCCGAGATTCTCCCGACCTTTGCACGCAAGCCGATCTTCGGCTACAAGATGATCGCGTTTTCGTCGGTGACGATCGCGCTGGCGGGCTTTATGGTCTGGGCACATCACATGTTTACGTCGGGGCTCGCACCGTTCATGCAGCTTCCGTTCATGTTGCTGACGTTCGTGATCGCGGTGCCGACCGGCGTGAAGATCTTCTCGTGGATTACGACGCTGTGGGGAGGAAAGATTCACTTCACCAGCGCGATGCTTTTCGCGATCGGCTTCGTCGTGCTCTTCGCGCTCGGCGGTATTACCGGCATCTTCCTCGCCTCGGTTCCGACCGATCTCCATCTCCACGGTACGTACTTTGTCGTCGCGCACTTCCACTACGTGCTCGTCGGTGGAAGCCTCATGGGCATCTTCGCCGGTTTCTATTACTGGTTCCCGAAGATGTCGGGACGCATGATGAACGAAACGTTAGGCAAGTGGCATTTCTGGCTCTTCGTTGCGGGCTTTAACGGCACGTTCTTGCCGATGCACTGGCTTGGCTTCGAAGGGATGCCGCGCCGCGTCGCCGTCTACGATCCGCAATTCCAGTTCTGGAATCGCGTGGAATCGGTATCGTCGTACGTGATGACCTTCGCGATTCTGCTCTTCTTCGTCAATATTCTCGTGAGCCTACGGCGTGGGAAGAAAGCGGGTCCGAACCCGTGGAAGGCGCGCACGCTCGAGTGGCAGATTCCGTCGCCGCCGCACTATTACAACTTCAAGCACGTGCCGACCGTCTACGGCCTTCCGTATGACTTCAGCGAGCCGCTCCCATACCGCGGGCTCGACGACGAACTGAACGATGCCCCCGCTCCGGTTCCGGCCGGCGCTCACTGATCGCGTTTTCGAGGAAAGGTAGTAACGGTGGCAGTCGCCTCACTTCCCCAACAGCACGCCGAGCACGCCGAGGGCGGCGTCGATCGTTTCTATGAGGAAACGCGCGACCTTCGGCTGACCGGATTTCTGTTCTTCCTGTTCAGCGACGTCGTGCTTTTCTCGGCGTTCATCTTCGCCTATCTTTATCTGCGCAATAGCGGCCAGTCGTGGCCGCCGCCGGGAATCGCTCGTCTCGACGTCGCCTTTGCGGCATGGAACTCCGTGGTGCTCTTCGGTTCCGGCGCGACGATGCATTACGCGTTGGAGAATTGGAAGCACGGGAATTTCAATAAATACGCGGGATTCCTAATCGCGACGATCGTGCTCGGCATCGCCTTCCTCGGCGGGCAAGCATACGAGTACACCCATCTCTATTTCGTCGATAAAATTTCGTGGGCGGGTAGCGGCATCTTCGGCGCATCGTTCTTTACGCTCACCGGTATGCACGGCTTTCACGTCGCCGTCGGCGTGGTCTATCTCACCGTATTGCTTCTCCAGTCGATCCATGGCGTCTATACCAAAGAGAAGTATTTTGGCTTGACGGCCGGCACGTTGTACTGGCACTTCGTCGACATTATCTGGGTCGTGCTTTTCTCGATCTTCTACCTCATTTAAGGAGCTGCGTACGTGACTGGTCCAATGATCGCCAATATCGAACGGGCCGGCGCCATCGCCGGGGGTATCGTGGTGTTCTTCGTCTCTGCCGTTGCGTTAAAGAACGACTGGAAGACGCCCGGGCTCGACAATCAATTCTTTAAAATCATGTTGGCGCTCCTCGCGTTCGGCGCGTTGCTCGCCCTCTTGGCCGGAGCGCACGTTCTCGGGAATTTCGGAAAGGCGGCATAGCAAATGCACGATAAACCTGAGGGCATCGATTTTTCCACCGTTCCGGAATCCGGCGGTATTCCGAAAGCCGTCATCGCGTTGGTGGTCTTCGGCGTGATCGCCGTCTTTTCAATCGGTGCAGGCGTGATCTTTAATGCCGGCTTCGGGCACGTGTGGCCCTCGCTGGAATCGCTGCGGATCGACCTCTCGAAGGCGTTCTAGTCTCGGTCGCGCCGAGGCGCGATCCCGATCGCCAGGAGCGGCAGCTCGCCGTCGGGGAGCACGCCGGTCGGTACGCCGTCGATGCGATGAATGCCGGCATATCGCGAAAACTCGAGGTGCGCCGGTATCATGACCGGCTCTAAATCCTTGCTGCCGAGAAACTCCCATTCACAGGCGACGCTGCGGTCCTCGAAAAGGGCGGCGACGTATCCCGAGGCCTCCTCGCTGGAGCGCTCGTCTGGGCCACGATAGCGGACGTAGCCGTCGAGGATGAAGATCGGTTTGAAGGTTTGGAGATAGGCGATAAACGGCGCGATCAGCACGGCGACGAAATAGGCGGCGAAGGCGATCGCTCCGATGCCGAAGATCCAAGCGATCTTGATGAGATCGCGATCCGATGCGACGTGTTCGGAGCGCCAGACGATGCCCCAGGTGAGAAAACCCATGAAGAACATCCCCAAAAACGGCTCGATGGCGATCGCCAAGCGCCCGCTTAAGCCGCGCCAGACGATCCGCCGCTCGCGCTCGGTCCACGCGCGGTGAGCCAAGTGACGGGAATTGCGAACGAATCGTGGTGCGCGCATCTGTGACATAGACACTTTATGAAACCGGTGCGGCTCGCTCGACGATGCGCCCAAACGGAATTTTTGCCGAAATCGCTCCAAAGATGCTGCTCCGCTCGCCGAAGCGCGTCTCGATAAAGGCGTCGGCGATATCTTGCGGCGAGTAGCGGCGCATCAGCGCCGCCTGCCACAACAGCGCCAGTCGCTCGACGAGCACGCGTACGCTTCCTTCGAGCTCTTCGGGAGGAGCGGAGAGGTAGCGCTCGACCATCGCGAGCGCATCGCGCACGCGCCGGTCGTCGCGGATCGGTTCGTACTCCGCGCGAAGTGCCTCGATGCTCTCGGGCTCCTTGCGCAGCACGCGCAGGATGTCGAGCGCATTGATGTTGCCGGAGCCCTCCCAGACGGAATTAACCGGAACTTCGCGATAGAGCCGCGGCATCATCGACTCCTCGACATAGCCGTTGCCGCCGAGCGCTTCGATCGCTTCGCCGACATGTGCGACCGCGCGTTTGCAGACCCAAAACTTTCCGATCCCGGTCCCGATGCGTTTGAGGATAGCGGCGTGTCGATCGCTCTCTGCTGCATCGGCGATGTCGGCGAGTCGTAGCGCGAGTAAGGTTGCTGCCTCCGATTCCAACGCAAGATCGGCGAGCACGTTCGACATCGACGGATGCTCGGCGAGCACTCGCCCGAAACTCATGCGGTGACGCGCATGATGGATCGCTTGCGCGAGCGCCTGGCGCATCAGTGCGGCGGAGCCGAGCGCGCAATCGAGCCGGGTCTGGTTGATCATCGCCGCGATCGTCGCGACGCCGCGCCCTTCCTCGCCGACCGCCCACGCTTGCGTTCCGTCGAATTCGATCTCCGCCGATGCATTGCTGCGATTGCCGAGCTTCGATTTTAACCGTTGGATCGCAAAGGTGTTTCGCGTTCCGTCGGGGAGGATGCGGGGCAACAAAAAACAGGTCAATCCACCCGGCGCTTGCGCGAGGACGAAGAAGAGATCGCACATCGGTGCCGAGCAGAACCATTTGTGCCCGACCAGCGTGTAGAGATTGCCGCCGCCGGAAGCTCCCTGCGGTGTCGCCGTCGTCGTGTTGGCGCGCACGTCGGAGCCGCCTTGTTTCTCCGTCATCGCCATGCCGCAGAGAGCGGAGCTCTTCTCGGCAAATGGCGCAAGCACCGGGTCGTAGCTGCAGGCCGTAATGTGCGGTTCCCACTGCGCTGCGAGTTCGGGTTGATGACGGATCGCCGGAATCGCTGCAGCGGTCATCGAGATCGGACAGACATGCCCGGCCTCAACCTGGCTCCAGATATAGAAGCCGACGGCACGCCGCAGATGCGGGTGCGGTCGAGGATCCACCCACGCCGCCGCATGCAGCCCGCGTTCGGTTGCGGTGCGCATGAGATCGTGCCATGCCGGATGGTAGCGAACTTCGTCGATCCGTTCGCCGCGTGCGGTAAAGGCCTGTAATTCCGGTGGATACTCGTTTGCTAATCGACCGCGTTCGATCCACTCCGCTTCACCGGCAATGCGTCCGAGCGCGCGCGCATCCTCGAAATCGGCTCCGGGTGCGAGCTGCTGCACGAGCCCGCCGAGCGCCCGGTCGGTCGCGAAGAGATCGTAGCCCTCCAGCGCGGGAACTTGATTGAAAACGCGGTGAGTCTCCATCCGTTCTTCGTTCGGCAGCCCCGCATCGGAGCCTCGTAACGGCGCGTGCCTACGCGGCGTTACGAGGCTCCGATGCGATCGTTCGCGGCGCCGATCCGTTCGCGTGCCTGCGAATCGAGCCGGCCGGCGAGGATGAACGCGAGAACGGCGACGACGACGAATGCGAGATACGCCGTGCGGAAGCCGGCGTTGTGGTTGTGACGTAGATCGAAGAGTCCGCCGGCGAGCGAACCGCCCACGAGTTGCCCGACGATCAGCGCTTGGCTCAGGAAACCCAACGCCGTCGAACGATGGGCAGCATCGGTGGCGTTGGTAATAATGTAGCGCGTCGGTGCGCCGAGAAGCGCGCCGAAACCGAGCCCCGCGACGAGCATGGCGACGATGCTCCAGAGCAGCGAGGTGAAGCCGAACGCAAAGATCGCTAGGCCGAGCGCCGTGAAGGCGCTGCCGAGCAGTAAGACGCTCCGGCTTCCGATGCGGTCGAGCGCTTTTCCGGAGGCGGGAATGACCGCGACGAAGGCGAGCGCACCGAGTGCGGCGATCGCGCCCGCTTCGATTTCATTGCGGTGTTGTGCGGCAACGATCACCGTCGGTACGAAGAAGAGCGAACCTTCGAGAATGCCAACCAGCAATTCGAGCCCGTAGGTTTTTGCAAGCTGCGGCGTACCGAAGAGCGAGAGCGGAACGATCGGGTGCGCGATCCGCCGTTCGAATACGATAAACGCGACGAGGACGATTGCGCCCGCAACGCCCAACTGGGGGTCGAGCGTCGTGATTCCGGCGACGAGAGCGAGGAGACCGGCGGTCATCGCCACGAGGCCGATCGCATCGAGCGGAGGACGCACGCGCGGCGCGGTCATCGGCACGTCGCGCAGTGCACGAACGAAGACCCACGCTGCGAGCGGAATATTCGCCGCAAAGATCCAACGCCAATTCAAGGCGTGCGTGAGGATGCCGCCGATCGTCGGCCCGAGAACCGCCGCCGCGCCCCACGTCGCTGCGACCGCGCCGAGCGCCGCTCCCCGCTTCTCCAGCGGAATAACGTCGCCGATCGCCGCGGTGGCAACCGGGAAAATACCTCCCGCGCCGAGCGCCTGAAGTGCGCGCGCAAGGAGGAAGAGCGGATAATTCGGGGCGGCGATTGCCAGCAGCGAACCGAGCGCAAAGAGCGAGATGCAGATCAGGTAGATCGGTCGGCGTCCGTACCGGTCGGCGAGCGTCGCGGCAATGGCGATGCTCGCAACGTTGGCGAGAAGGTAGAGCGTGAAGATCCATGCGAGATCTCCGAGCGGTACCGCAAAGTCGCGGCCGATCGCCGGAAGTGCCGGCGAGAGTACCGAGAGATCGAGCGCCCCGGCAAAGACGCCGAGTGCGAGCGTTAACAGCAGGGAGCGCGTCTGTTTGTCGAGCGTCGGGATCATCGCACAATAATACGATCGACGACCATTGCCAGCGACATGAGCGCGAGATAGACGAGGGAGTAGCGGAAGAGCTCCCGTGCATATGCATTGGTCGCATCGCGTAATGTATGAAACGCGTAATAGAGAAAGAGCGCACCGAGGATCGTCGCGGCAATGGCATACGCCGGGCCGAAAACATGCAGCGGATAGAACGCGAGCGATCCGAGAACTAAGACCACGCTATAAATGGCGATCTCGATGCGGGTCCGGTGTTCGCCGACGACGTTGGGAAGCATCGGGATACCGGCTTTATCGTAATCGGTCTCGGTCATGAGCGCGAGCGACCAAAAATGCGGCGGCGTCCACAAGAAAACCAGGACGAAGAGACCGAACGCCGCCGGTGCGAGCGTTCCGGTCACCGCAGCCCATCCGACGAGCGGCGGAATCGAGCCCGCCGCGCCGCCGATCACGATGTTCAGCGGCGTTCTCCGCTTCAGCCACATCGTGTAGATCCCAACGTAGTAGAGATTGCCGGCGAGCGAGAGCCAGGCAGCGAGTGGATTGACGAGGAGGAAGAGCATCGCAAATGCGAGGACGCCGAGCACGACGGCATAGATCGTCGCCGGAACGAGCGCAATGCGCCCGGTCGGAATCGGCCGCGTCTGCGTGCGGCGCATCAAACCGTCGATATCGGCATCGTAGACGCAGTTCAGTGCGCCCGCGGACGCCGAGGAGAGCGCTCCGCCGAGAAGCGTCCAAAAGATCAACCCCAGCGGGGGAATACCGTGCGCGGCCATCAACATCGCCGCCAGCGTCGTTACGAGCAGCAGCACGATGATGCGCGGCTTCGTTAATTCGAGATAGGCGGCGGCGAGGCCGAGAGGGCCGCCGACCGGGTGTGCTTCGAGTCCATCGACGCGCGCGAGCGTCGAGCTCACCGCACGCTCGATTCGCGCGGGAGCGCGATTCCGCGAATTGCCGCGAGGCTAAAAGCGCTACAATACGCGATAAATAAGAGTGCGGCGTTTGCGGCGTGCGCTTCGCGAAGATCGGTCGGTAAACGGAGCGCAACGTTCATCAGGCCCAAGAGCACCTGCGTGCAGAGGAGCGCGAAACCAAGCGCGGCGGCACCGCGGATGCGTGCCGAGGGTTCGCGGAGGAAGACGACGATCGTGGTAATCACCGAGAGCAAGAACGTCATCGCGGCGAACGTCCGGTGGAGCATCTGCACCTGCTGCGCCGGCTGCGTCACGAGCACGTGCCCGGCGCATCCCGGTAGCGTCAGACACGCGAGCCCGGCGCCGCTGGAACTCACGTATGCGCCGACGCACATCGTAAGAAACGCTGCAATCGTCGTTGCCAGGAGTAGCGCGGGAACGGCGGTCACCGCATGTGCCGCCGGAGGTTCGCCGGATCGTTCGGGGATCGTCGTGATCGCCGCGATCGCGACGAGCGACGCAATAAACGCCATCGCCGTTCCCCAATGCAGCACGACGGAGATCGGGGAGTTTCCAAGCTTCACCGTCGCTGCGCCGAGCAGGACTTGAACCATGAAGAGTGCTGCAACTGCGAGCACCAACGGGTTGAGGATCGGCGCTTGCCGGCGAAGGCGAAATGCAAGAACGGCGACGATGGCGACCAAGGGGGCGGTCGAGAAAGCAAAGAGACGGTGCGTCCATTCCCAGATCGTTCCGTCGGACATCGAAGGGATCAATTTCCCGTGGCAGAGCGGCCAGTCGGGGCAGGTCATTCCGGCACCGTTAATGCGCGTCCAACTCCCCAGCAGAACGGCTCCAAAACCGACGATTGCGGCGGCGATCGCGAAACGGCGCAGATTCCTCACAAGGTACTACGATAACCGCGGCCTCCGAGGTAGGCCTATGACAGGCGTCGCTCGTGCCTAAACGCTCCTAGCAGTGCTCGGCTGCTTGGAGGATCGGCTGGGCGGCGCTGCTCTCGTCGCCGGCTATAGCAGGCAGGCGCTGCTGAAAATCGCGCGCGGCGAGCCGGGCGAGTTGCGTATCGCTGAGCCCCGTCTGCTCCGAGGGTGACTCCTGACCGTTCCAGTAGGCCGGATAACGACCGGAGTAAATCGCCGTCCAATCGCGATCGATCGCCGGCGTCATATGGATCTCGGTGGGGTCGGGAACCGTGGGCTCGGAGTAGTAACCCGTGGTATAGCGCTGCATGCTGGCCTGCGTATCGTCGACGCGCATCATGTCGTAGGCTTCGAGCGTGGCGACAAAACCGTCGAGGTCGCGCGCGGTCTTCCGCTGTCGCCCGACCGCGCCGCCGAGCGCGTTGACGAAGGCGACGAGCGCTGCCTTCTCTTTCGGATCTTTGACCGTTTTCGCAAAATTGAGGATCTTTCCGGTCTCGCGGTCGGCGTCGGCCGCATTGCGCAGGAGCCGCCCGGCGAGATCGGAGAGCGCGTCGAGCCCGTTTCGCCGGTGAATGCTGTTTCCGTCGCTGAGGTGAACGCTGCGCAGACGCGCGATCGTCTGCTGTAAAGTAGCGTCGTTGCGCAGTGCGAGCAAAATTGCGGCGTTGGCATGCACGGCCATCTGCGTACATGGCGTCGTAGCCTTCACGCGAACGATCACCTTGAGCGGCGGCAGCACGGGCCCTGAAGCAGGAGCGGGGGAGGGGCTCGGCGCCGCCATGCCGGTCGAAGCGGCGAGCGCGAGAGCAACGATTCCTTTGGCGATCATCGAAGCACCATCCTGAAGCGACATTTGGCGGAATCAGATATACAGCATGCGCCTCGAACGCAATTTCTGCAAGGGGGGCAGGCGCGTTTCGGACGAACTGATGCCCTTGTGAAGCGTCTCTCGGCCCTGCTGCTCCTATTCATCTTAGTCGGCTGCCGCGATGTCCGCGTGCGTACCTATGCCCAGGGCCGGACCTTCGATGCCGGGCACGGCGATCGGATCGCCGTCATTCGAAGCCGGGCGCAGTTGAGTCGCTACGGTATCGTCGCCCCCGATGTCCGGTTCCGCAGTGAATTCTGCGTGGCGCTCTTGATGGGCCCGCACGACCGCAGCGGCTTTCGTCAGATCGTCGAATCGATCGACGCGGGGCTGCGCCACGTGCGCGTGGTCGCCTTCGAACAGCCGCCGAGCGACGGTGGTGAACCGACGCGCCCGTACCGCACCTACACGCTCTGGGTGATTCCCAGCACTGCATACCGCCGTGGTATTCAGGTCGTCGTCGTGACTCCGGAGGACCGCCAGGTCGCCGAGACGGTGTTGCCCTAATG
>JBMFXH010000051.1:0-11212 GCA_049964475.1 Vulcanimicrobiaceae bacterium | reverse complement strand
TATCAATGCTTCCGCTCCAGCATCGGGATTTGCAAAGATGCACGGGGCATGCCATGTCGTTCGGCCATCACGGCGAGCTGTTTCAAGGGGTGCTGTTACTGGGTTCGGATATACGGCGATGTTTGGTCACGCTGAGGCTGGCCCGATTACCTGGAATGTTTTCGTGCGAACATTATGCTGGACTCGTGGTTCGATGCGGCGGCTACGCCGCCTACTCACCATGGCGGTTCTCGTAAGCAACGCTGGATACTGGACTCGTTCTTCGACTCGCGCTTCCTGCGCTCGCTCACCATGACGGTTCTCGTCTCAGCATGACGGGGTGAAATATCGAAAACCCACCCCATCGTGGGGTGGGTTTTCGATATTTGGCTCCGGATGCTGGACTCGAACCAGCGACCCGCTGATTAACAGTCAGCTGCTCTACCAACTGAGCTAATCCGGAACGGCGAACCCTAGGCTACGCGATGCGGCGCCCGCCTCCTCCCTGCTAAGGTCGGAACCGGGCGCCGAAATCGAGGCTCGCGGAGTCTAGCGGAGTCTAGCGGCCGCCGGGGGCGGTCGATTGACGCCGGATGGTGACCGTCCGGTCGAGGCGCATCTGCACCTCGGTTCCGTTCTCGATCGTGAAGTTCGACTTGTTGTTGTAGCCGTAGAGGAAGCCGCCGGCTGCACCGGCGAGCCCGCCGATGTTCGTGTGGAAGATCGTCTTGCCGATCATGTTTCCAAGAATCATGCCGCCGATCGTCGAGAGGGCAACCGTCGCGCCGTTGCGCGATTGTTTCTTCTGCTGTGCCTGGCTCAACGTTCCGCTAATCGATGCGACGCTGCCGTCTGCGAGTTGAAGGCGATCGAATGCGAGCTTCAGCGCGGCCTTACGCCCTCGCCCGGCGCGCGTTACCGCGGCGACGTGCCCGTAGATCGTGGCGCCCTCCAGGCCTCCGGCCTGGTTGGGGAACGGTGGAATCACGGCCATCGTGAATCCGTCGCCCGGGTTCGCCGTCGCCGTATTGATCGACGTCTGCATCCGGCCGTAGACGATCACGCCGTTATCGAGCGTGAAAGCCTGCTGTGCCAGCGCAGGGGCGACCATCGCGAATGCGAGTCCGAATCCGAGTAGCGCTTTGAAGATTTTCATTTCAGCCTCCTTACCTCACTTCTACCCCTACAACGCTTGGTTAACGCGCAAAGTTCGGCACGCGGAGTGCCTCGCCGGTGAAGCCGGTCGCCGCACGGAGCGCTTCGACGCGATCGAGCCGCTCCCACGGGAGATCGAGCTCGGGGCGTCCGAAGTGCCCGTAGGCCGCCGTCTGGCGATAGATCGGGCGCAGGAGATCGAGATGGTGGATGATCGCCGCCGGACGCAGGTCGAAGACCTCGCCGACCGCTTTGGCGATGCGCTCTTCGGAGATCGCGGCGGTGCCGAAGGTCTCCACGAGCACGCTCATCGGGCGCGCGACGCCGATCGCATAGGCGACCTGCAGTTCGCAACGCTCGGCGAGCCCCGCTGCAACGATGTTCTTGGCGACCCAACGCGCGGCATACGCTGCCGAACGGTCCACCTTCGTCGGGTCTTTGCCCGAGAATGCACCACCGCCGTGGCGCGCCATGCCGCCGTAGGTATCGGCGATTATTTTCCGCCCGGTCAAGCCGGCATCGCCCTTGGGCCCACCGATCACGAACCGTCCCGTCGGGTTGACGAAGACGCGCGTGCTCTCGCTGCGCAATTTACTCGGAATCACGTGCGCGATCACTTTGTCGGCGATCTCGCGACGGATGACGTCGAGCGCGATATCGGGATCGTGCTGCGTCGAGATCACCACCGCATCGACGGCGACCGGCGTGTTGCCGTCGTACTCCACCGTTACCTGCGATTTGCCGTCGGGGCGCAGGTAGGGGATCGTCCCGTTCTTGCGCATCGCGGCGAGATGGCGGGTGAGATTGTGCGCCAGCACGATCGGCAGCGGCATGAGCTCCGCCGTCTCGCGACAGGCGTAGCCGAACATCATCCCCTGGTCGCCGGCGCCGGTGAGCTCGAACGGATCGTTCTCGCCGCCCTTCGCTTCCAGCGACCGATCGACGCCCATCGCGATATCGGGCGACTGTTCGTCGATCGAGACGCTCACGCCGCAGGTCTCGTAGTCGAACCCGACCGCCGAGCGATCGTAGCCGATCTCTTTAATCGTTTCGCGCACGATGCGCGGGATATCGACGTAGGTTTTCGTCGAGACTTCACCCGCGATGTGAATCTGTCCGGTGATCGCGAAGGTCTCCACGGCGACGCGTGAATGCGGATCTTCCTTCAGCAGCGCATCGAGCACCGCATCGGAGATCTGATCGGCGACTTTGTCGGGATGTCCCTCGGTCACCGATTCCGAGGTAAATAATCGACGATATGCCATGTGTTTAGGTCCCCTCGCTCCACGAAGCCATGTATTTCTGCTGTTCCGGCGTCAGCGTATCGATCTCCACACCCATCGATGCGAGTTTCAATAGCGCGACCTCTTCGTCGATCTCCACCGGAACGTCGTACACCTGCTTCTTCATCTCTGCGTGATGTTTGGCAAGGTGTCCGGCCGCCATCGCCTGATTGGCGAACGACATATCCATCACCGCCGCCGGGTGCCCTTCGCCTGCCGCGAGGTTCACCAATCGGCCGTCGGCGAGAATGCAGACCTTACGTCCGTCGTGCATCTCGTACTGCTCTACGAACGTGCGCGGAACGTGCATCGACCGGCTCAATTTCTTGATACCGTCGAGATCGAGCTCGTCGTTAAAGTGCCCCGAATTGCAGACGATCGCGCCGTCTTTCATCAACTTGAAATGCGCTTCGGAGATGACGTGATAGTTTCCGGTCACCGTCACGAAGACGTCGCCGATCTTCGCCGCTTCGGTCATCGGCATCACGCGATAGCCGTCCATCACCGCTTCGATCGCTTTACGCGGATCGACTTCGGTGACGACGACGTGCGCGCCCATACCGGCCGCGCGCGAAGCGACGCCGCGCCCGCACCATCCGTAACCGACGACGACCACCGTACGCCCCGCCAACAACACGTTGGTCGCGCGAATGATGCCGTCGAGCGTCGATTGCCCGGTGCCGTAACGGTTGTCGAACATGTGCTTGGTTAACGCGTTATTCACCGCGATCACCGGATAGGGCAACACGCCGTCTTTCTGCATCGCCTTGAGACGAATGACGCCGGTGGTGGTCTCTTCGCAACCGCCGATCATCTCTTTGAGCAGGTGGTTGTGCTTGGTGTAAATCGTCGTTACCAAATCGCAGCCGTCATCCATCGACATCTGCGGTTTCGTCGCGATGACCGATTCGATGTGCGAATAATAGGTACTGTTATCTTCGCCCTTGATGGCGTAGGTCGGGATGCCGTACTCGCAGAGCGCCGCGGCGACATCATCTTGCGTCGAGAGCGGGTTGCTGGCACAGAGTGCGATCTCCGCGCCGCCGGCTTGGAGCGCGAGCATAAGGTTCGCGGTCTCCGTGGTGACATGCAAGCAAGCGCCGATGCGGACGCCCTTGAGCGGCTTCTCCGCCTCGAAACGGTCGCGAATTTGGGCGAGGACCGGCATATAGGCTCCGGCCCAAGCGATGCGGGAGCGCCCTTGCTCGGCAAGCGCTCGATCTTTGACATCCCCCGCGAGGGTAACCGATGGTGACACGAATTTTCTCCTTGTTGAGACGAGGACGATGCTTTCGTAACCGAATAACTCTAGGCCCTGTGAAAACGCTCGACGACTACTTAACCCAACTTGCTTCCAGCGCCCCCACACCGGGGGGTGGAAGCGCCGCCTGCCTCGTGGCCGCCCTTGGCGCCTCCCTGGTCGCCATGGTCGCCCGCATCTGCATCGACGGCAAGGCCTATGCCCCCTGGCGCGACTGGTTCGCCGAACGGATCGAGAACGCCGACCGCCTGCGCGCCGCGCTCGACGATGCCCGGCAACGCGACGAAGAGGCGTACGCCGCGGTCGTCGCGGCGATGGCGCTGCCTAAGGGGAGCCCGGAGCAGGCCCGGGAACGCACCGAGCGCCTCCAGGGCGCGCTCGCCCATGCCGCCGCCGAACCGCTGCGCGCCGCCGAGCTCGCGCTGCGCACGCTCGACGAGGCGCGTCTGCTGCTCGAACACCCCAACCCCCATCTGCTCAGCGACGTCGGCTGTGCCGGGGAGTTCGCCGCCGCCGGGCTCGCCGCAGCGGCCTATAACGTCCGCGTCAACCACCGCTACCTCCGCGATGAACTGCTCGTCGCGCGGCAGCGGACGGCGCTCGAACGCCTCGAAGTGCGGGCGCGCGATGGGATCGTCGCTCTGCGCGCGGAGATCGCCGAACGCGGACGTTAGCGTAGCTCCTACGCCAAGCCGACGCGTGCGAAGAACGGGGCGAGCGCTGCAGCATCGACCTCCATGCCGACGCCGCCCTTGTGATAGCGAATATCGTGAAAATCGGCACCCGCAGTAGCGAGCAATCCGTATTCGCTCGCTTTGCGTTCGAAGCGCGCGATATCGTCGGCATCGTGAAGCGGATAGTAGATCTCGAGTCCGTCGAATTCGCCGGCTCCGCAGAGCTCGTCGACGATCGCCGCATCGGCGACACGTCCGGGGTGCGCGAGCACGGCGATTCCACCGGCTGCGCGTATCGCCGCGCTCGCGCGCTGCGGCGTCACGAACGTCGAGGGCACGAAGCCCGGCCGGCCGCGTCGTAACAAACCGCGAAACGCCGCTTCGATATCGCTCGATATGCCGTTGGCCACCAGCGCGCGCGCGACGTGCGGGCGCCCCAACACCTTCGATCCCTGCGCGTGCCGCTCGACGTCGGCCATCGTGATCGCGTATCCACCGGCCCGTAACTGCTCCACCATGCGTTGCGCGCGCGTGAAGCGATGCTCGCGATTTTCGACCAGAAACGCTGCGAACGCCGGGTCGTCGACGCGCAGGCCATAGCCGAGCACGTGCACTTCGGAGTTGCGGTAGTACGTGTTGATCTCGGTTCCGATAACGACCCGCGCGCCGGCGTGCGGCGTAAAACGCCCGTACGCGGCGAGCGTATCGTGATCGGTAATCGAATAGGCCTCGACGGCGCGCTGCGCCATCATATCGGCGAGAGCTTGAGGTTCGAGGCTTCCGTCGCTACAAAGAGTGTGGGAGTGGAAGTCGACGATCACTCAATCGCGGCTCCGCCGACAATCGTCCGGCGTTCCACGGCGATCGATATGCCGGTCCGCTCTTCGTCGCCGATCGGGACGGAAATAAACGACGGCGTGCCGACGAGATCGAGCGACTCGTTTTTGAGATATGCACGCGCGATCGCCAGCGCCTTCACGGCCTGGTTGACCGCGGCCGCACCGACGGCTTGCACTTCGACGCCGTCGCGTTGCCGCAGCGCGGCAGCGATCGCACCGGCGACTGCATTGGGGTTACTCTTGGCCGAAACTTTGAGGGTGGCCGGGGTGAAGGGGTGGGTGGTTTCGCCGTTCATGGAATGCCTCGTTGAAAGATGCGTTTTATGGAAATCGCTCGACCCGAGCGGGTATCGAGGCAAAGAACCGCAGCACAGAGCTGTTTGGTTCCGCTTTTACAGACGGAGAAGCGATCAGAAAAACCCGTCAGAAACCGCGACAGCACCGCTTCGCTCTCCATACCGATGATACCGTCGCTGGGACCGGTCATCCCGAGATCGCTAATATACGCCGTGCCACCCGGTAAAATCTCTTCATCGGCAGTCTGAACGTGCGTGTGCGTTCCATAAATTGCAGAAACTTTACCATCGGCAAAGCGAGCGAGGCCCTGTTTTTCCGAGGTCGCCTCGGCGTGAACGTCAACGATGATGCAGGGCGTCACCGCGCGCATCTTCTCGATCTCGGATTCGAGCGCACGAAACGGATCGTCGACCGGCGGCATAAACGTCCGCCCCATGACGTTGATGATGCCCAACGTCACTTCGCCGACGCGCAGCGTGCCGGCTCCGCTGCCGGGAGTGCCGGGCGGATAATTTGCCGGGCGAATAACGCGCTCGCTTCGTTCGAGAAACGCTTTGAACTCGCGCTTATCGAACGTATGGTTGCCGCCGGTGAGAAAATCGACGCCGCTCTCGAAGAGCTCCTCGCAGGTCGCGGCGGTCAAACCAAAACCAGCGGCGATATTTTCGCCGTTGGCGATGCAGGCGTCGATCTCGTATTGATCGCGCAAGACCGAGACGTAGCGTTTCACCGCATCGCGCCCCGGCGAACCGACGATGTCCCCGATAACGAGGACGTTTAAACGATCTAACGGCGAGGCGATGCCTTCCCTTTCCGACGCTGGTTGAGAAAATAGACCAAAACGCGCTGACCTTCGCGAAAGCCGATCAACCCTCCGGCCCGCGACGGGTCGCGCAGGCTTTCGACGGCATAGAATGCCGCCTCGTCGGCGGCGGCACGATCTTCGTCGAGCGCGAGTTCTTCGGCCGGGCGGCTGCGCACGAGCGCATCGCCGAAGCGCGCATCGAAGAACGCGCAGAGCATCTCCAGCTCATCCTTACTAAACGTGCCTCCGTCGCGCACCACGGTCACGAACGAGGTCGCACGGTCTGCCTCGAAACGTACGCGCAGGGCTACCGGCTCCTCGCGCGAGAGATCGAGGAAGCAGGCGCAATGGTCGGCGATCGCTTCGGAGATGGCTGCTTGGTTGGATTTTTCCAGCCGACCGCGAACGGCAAAGCCTAATTCGAGCGTTCCGTCATTGGGATGCGCTCGTAGCGATGCGAGTTCTGGAAAGCGTTCGAGAATCGCGCAAATATAGTTGACGCTCTCTGCTTGTGGGGGAAACGGACGAATCGGCATGGATGACACTCTGGATTTGACGATGGGGGGCCGCCTAGGTACGACACGCCCCGGCCGCTTACCCTTGCCCGGCGGGCTTCCGGGCCGCCTTTTTCTCCTTTTGACGCTTGTCGGCTCGCTTGTTTTCCTCTCCCAGGGAAGGGCCGAAGCGATCCCGGCATTCGCGAACGGCCAGGGGCTCTCGTGTACCGCCTGCCACACCACTTTCCCGGGTATGACCCCCTACGGCATGATGACGATGATGTCGAATTTCCAGGATCTCGACTATCGTAAACAGCGGCAGGCATTTCCGCTCGCGCTGCGCTTACAAGTCGAGACGCTGCTCGCAAACAAATCGCACCCCGCTTCGACCGTCGCGCAGACGCTCTCGCTTTTAGGCGGTGGATTCATCGGCCCGCACGTGACGTGGTACAGCGAGCAGCCCATCGTCGATAGCGGCTTCCCCGGCGTCACCGAACAAATGTGGCTTTCGTGGAACGATCTCTTTCACGGGAGCAACTCGATCCAGGTCGGCAAATTCCATACCCCCTTCCCCTTCATGCCCGCACATGGATGGACGCTCGGCAATTATCTGCTCGCAACGCAGACGACCGGACAGAATACGTTCAATCCCAATGACGCCCGTTGGGGCGCCGCCTTCAGCGGCATGACGAAGAATTGGATGTATAACGCGTCGTGGCTCACCAACAGCGGACCGGTGAGCAGCGCACTCGACTACAATCCGCAGGCCGGCCCGCGCACGCTCGATCTCAACCTCACCTACGGCGGGATGGTGCGTCCGTGGGCGATCGGGGCGGTGGCGATGAAAGGAACCGCACCGCTCTTCGCTAGCAACGGCGTCTATGCCGCAGGCGACGCATTTACCCGGCAAGGACTCTATTACAGCTACCAAACCCGTGCGTGGTTCGTGCAAACGATGTACTATCTCGGCCAGGATGCACGCCCCGATCTCAACGTCGGCGCGACCCCGTTTCGCGGTGCCATGCTCGAAATCGAGCGCGATTTCGGCTGGCGCAATCACGTCCTCGTTCGCTACGACGTCGCCTCCAGCGACACGCTGAATCGGCAGTACATCCTCGACGACGCTTATAATTTTCTACCGAACCTGAAAGTCACCGGCGAACTCGCATTGCAGCCCGGTGCGCGTCCCTCCATCGCCTTCGCCTTCGATTGGGCCGGGCCGTTCCAGCAGGGAAAACGCTACCTCTGGAATCCACCGGTCGGGGCGCGTCTCGTCTCGATCCATTCCACGTCGAGCGGCAGCGGAATGGCCGGAATGCCCGGAATGCCCGGCATGAGCGGCATGAGCGGCATGAGCGGCATGTCCGGGATGTCCGGCATGAGCGGCATGAATGGCGCGCAGATCGCCGCGGGCGAGCGCCTCGTCGCCGCGAACGGTTGTAGCGGCTGCCATGGCGCGACCTTCGGCGGCGGCGTCGGGCCCGCACTCTACGGCATCGAACATCGCCTCGCCCCGATGCAGATCGCCAATTTCATCGCGCACCCGCGCGCGCCGATGCCGAATTTCGGCTTCACGAAGCCGCAGATCGCCGAGATCGTCGCCTACCTCTCCAGCCTCGACGGCGGCAAGCAGGGCATGGTGCCGACCATCACCACGAAGCCGATTCCCGGCCACGATGATGTCATCGTCACGGTCCGCTTCCCGATGATGATTCCCAAATCCGCAAGCATCGTCGCCTCGATGTCGATGGGCGGAGGCGCGATGCACGGATCGACCACCGTGCTGCACGAAACGAGCGATCCGCATGTGTGGAGGGCCCGCATTCATTTCGATATGGCGGGGCCATGGACGCTGCGGTTGAACTACGACGGGAAACATCTCACGCGAACGATTGAAATAGGAGACTCACGATAAATGCAACGCCGCTCGTTTCTTGCCGCAAGCGCGGGCGGTTTGCTCGTCGCAGCGGTGGCGCCATTCGATGCGCGAGCGGCGGAGAACGGCCTCCTCGAGCGCACCATTCACGCGGCCCCCTACACGTTTTCGCCGAGTGCGGGCACGTCGTTTTCTACACTTGCCTATAACGGCAGCATTCCCGGGCCGCTTCTGCGCGTCGTTCGCGGCGGAAAGGTGCGCGTGCATTTCCGCAACGATGCAGGGCGCCCCGGCACGATCCATTGGCACGGCTTCATTCTCCCCAACGATATGGACGGCGTTCCCGGAATCACGCAAGCCGCCGTTCCCGACGGCGGCAGTTTTCAGTATGCCTTCGACGCCGAACCGGCCGGAACGCGCTGGTATCACGATCACGACGGCGCGGGCGACGTACGCGGACTCTTCGGCGCCTTCATCGTCGACGAACCGCATGAAGAGCACGCCGATAAAGAATTCGTTATCGTGCTCCACGATGTTGCCGATATGAAGAGCTTCCGCGCCGCGACGCACGGGCGCAGCGACGCACCGATGACCGATCCGATGGACTCCGCGGAGATGCTCGCGATGCGCCCGGGCGATAAGATGGATGACGAAGTCGCCTATCTCGCGCATTGCATCAACGGCCACAGCTATCCCAGCGGCCCGCCGCTGCAGGTCAACGTCGGCGATCGCGTGCGGCTGCGTATTCTCAATGCCAACCCGACGCAGACGCGCTATCTGCGCCTCGCGGGTCACCGGCTCACCGTCACCCATACCGACGGCAACCGCCTCGAACAGCCGGTGACGGTCGACGCCCTGCGCCTCGGTGTCGCCGAGCGCCTCGATGCCTGGTTCGAAGTTCGCAAGCCCGGCGCGTGGCTGTTGCAGACGCTCCTGGCGACACCGACGGCCTATCAGCAAGCCGTCCTGGTGGCGACGCCGGGGATGGAGCAGAGCTCCCCGATGGGCGTCTCCTCGATGCTCGCAGGGATCGAGAGCTTCACCTATCTCGGCGCAGGCGGGCGAGCGCCCGCGCTGCCTCCCTACCACGCCGATCGGCGCGCGCACTATATCCTCGATAAGGATCCGCACGTTCCGGGGCGCTGGACGATGAATGGCAAATCCTGGCCGAACGTGCCGCCGCTTCTCGTCCGGCGGGGCGACCGCGTCGAGATCACCTTCGAAAATCGCAGCGACATGGAGCACCCGATGCACATCCACGGGCACCGCTTCGCGCTCGTCTCCACCAACGGCGTGCCGTTCGCTCGCCCGCTGTTGAAGGACACCGCGCTCGTCGCTCCCTGGACCGGCACGATGACCTGGCGCTTCGTCGCCGACGCCTTCCCGGGAACCTGGCTGATGCACTGCCATAACGCCGTCCACATGATGGGCGGCATGATGACGGAGGTTCGTTACGTCGATTAGGGAACCGAGAGACTTCGATCATGAACGACCTTCATAGCGGGCGGATTCTTCTCACGGGCGGCGCGGGGCTCATCGGCAGTACCGTGCTCTGGGCGCTGAATCGTCGCGGCATCGACGACGTGCTCGTCGTCGATCGGCTCGACGAGAGCGAAAAGTGGAAGCACCTCGTGCCGCTGCGCTTCGCCGATTATCTCGATGCCGACGATCTTACCGAGTCGATCGAGTGCGACCCCGACGCGCTTGGGCCGATCCACACGGTGATCCACCTCGGCGCCTGCTCCTCGACCACCGAGTGCGACGCCGACTACCTGATGCGCAATAACTACGAGTATACCAAGCGCCTCGCGCGTTGGGCGATCGAGCGCGATATACGTTTCGTCTACGCATCGTCGGCTGCGACCTACGGCGCTCTCGAAGAATGCCTCGATGACGAAGCGCCGTTAGATTCGTTGCGACCGATGAATGCGTACGCGTATTCGAAGCATCTCTTCGATTGCTACGCCAAACGGCAGGGATGGCTCGAGCGCATTTGCGGCATCAAATACTTTAATATCTTCGGCCCCAACGAAGAGCACAAGGGCGAGATGCGCAGCGTCGTCGCGAAAGCGTTCGAGCAGATCCGGCAAGGCGGCACCATCCGACTCTTCAAGAGCGATCGTGCCGAGTACGCCGACGGCGAGCAACGGCGCGACTTCCTTTACGTTAAAGAAGCTGCGGAGATGACGCTGCATGTCGCGGAGAGCGCGAGCGTCGGGCTCGTCAACGTCGGCGCCGGAAAAGCGCAGACCTGGCTCGACCTCGTGCGCCCGATCTTCGCCGCACTGGAGGTTCCCGAGCGCATCGAGTTTATTCCGATGCCCGAACACCTGCGCGCGAAATACCAATACTACACCTGTGCGCGCGTCGATCGCTTACGTGGCTCCGGATACAACGCGGAGATTCCGCCGCTCGCCGACGCCGTCGGCGACTACGTGCGGAACTACCTCGTTCCGGGGCGCGTTCTCGAACCAACCGATGCGCCGTACGCCCGTACCGCGACGTCGGTCGCCTAACCGTTCACCACTCCTTTCTAAAAAGAGCAC
>JBMFXH010000050.1:0-11693 GCA_049964475.1 Vulcanimicrobiaceae bacterium | reverse complement strand
CACCGAGCGATGCGAACGCCTGGCATCCGCCGACCGTCGGGCCGGGTTTCATCCCGCCGGCGACGCCTCAGCCATGAGGATCGAGCTGCGTGAGAACGTAGAGCGCGATATCGTGCAGATCGCGCTTGGACATCTGCCAGCGCGGCATAACCGGGCTCAGGGCCATTCCCGTATTATCGACGCCGTGTGAGATCGCGCGTTCGAAATCGGTGAGGCTCCAGCGCTTCGCATTTGCCGCGCTCGAAACCCCCATGTTGTCGAGCATGTGCGCGTGCGGCCCGAGCTCTGCGCTGATCGCGCCGTCGGGAAGCCGTACGCCGCCGACGCCCGACGGTTGGTGGCAGACCGCGCAGCTCTGATAGACACGTAGCGGGTCGGGGCCGTGAATGCGAACCCCGTTGAGATCTTTGCCGGTGTAGAAGATCGACCGGCCGTTCTCGATCGCCCGTGCGCGCGCGGCGGAGAGCCCGTGGATATCCGGCGGCGGCTGCATCGTTCCCGGCGGCATGCGATTGCGAAACCACGGCCCAGCCCACAGCAACTGGTACTGCGTTATCGGCGTTCCGCCAGCGCGAGCGAGATCTTCTACCGTGAGCACGACATTCGGGCGTAGGTTGAGGGCGAGATCGAAAATGTAATTCGTCGTTGCGTTCCCAAGGCCGTCGTTGGTGCGTTCGTAACGGGTATCGAGATGGATCCACGTAAGCGGTGCGTAGATCGTTTCGAACGCATACGCTTTGCTGGAGCTACTCGCAAGCGAGAGCGGCAACGGCTGCGTGTCGTGGCCGAGCGTACCGATCGCCAGAAGGTTGAATCGGCCGATATCGTACGAGAGGAGCCCCGCTTCACGCGTGTAGCGATCGATCGCACCGCCGGCATTGAAGATCGAGCCGAAGAGCGTTGCGATGCCCCCCGACCAATGTTTCTCGGGCGAAAGAAACTGTAGCGAGGCACTCCATGCGTTGCCTTCAGTCTCCGTCGCGAATGCGTTTTCAAGCGGGCCGTTGCCGGCGAGATACGCGACGTTGCCGATGAGACCGTTCGCACCGACCTGCGTGTAGGATGCGCCCCAGCGGTTGTCGGCGAGCGTCGCTGCGTTCGAACCGATTTGCATGCTCGCGATGCCGTAGCCGCTCAGCGAGAGCGGCTGCGATATCCACGGCGCGAAGATCGGCGTCGGGAATCGGCCGATCTGCAGAGAGCCGTGCCCACGATCCAACGCATTGTCGGCGACCCAGAGCTGGTCGACCGATGCGGCCGGGAAGCCGCCGCTTACCACCGGGACGGTCGCGAAATAGGAGACATCTTTGCCGAGAAATCCGGCGGAGAGCCATTGCACGAGCGAACTCGAGAGCGCGGGAAGCCCGGCAGGGGTGGGGCGCGATGCGTTGACGGTTGCTTCCAGCGCCACCGGCAGCGAGCGTCCCTGCATCATTTGCAAATGTCGATTGAGGCCGCGCGAAAAGTTCGTCATCAATACGTAGCGCCCGTATCCGTTGAGCTGCGGCACGACGGTGTGGCAAAGCGCGCAATTCGCACCGCCCTGCCCGTTGGCGAAGACCGGAACGGCCAGGGCGCAGGGCGGCAGTAGGAAAGCGCTCGCAAGAATAGCGAGCGCCCCGAAGGCGGCGATGCGACCGGAGGCTCGCGAAGTGAATATCCCCATGGGGCTGCTCTTCCAGCGCTCCCGGCGTGGCGCCTTCGCAGGCCCGGCCGGTAAGCATTCGCGAACGAGTTGACGATGAAGCTCTATATTTCATGCGACATGGAAGGCACCGCCGGAGTCTGTTCCTGGGAGCAGTGCGACCCGAGTAACGCCACCGAGTATCCGATCTATCGTCGGTATATGTCGCGCGAGGTCCGCGCAGCCATCGAGGGGGCGCGCGCTGCCGAGCCATGTGAGGTGCTGGTCAACGATGCACATTCGCGCATGCACAATCTGCTTTTCGACGAGTTACCGACCGATATTCGGGTGCTCTCCGGATATCGAAAGGCGCTCTCCATGGTCCAGGGAGCCGATGAGGGTTTCGATGGAGCATTTTTTACCGGATATCACGGTGGGATAGGAGAAGAGCGCGCGGTACTCGCGCACACCTACTCCCCCAACGTGCTCTACGGAGTGCGTATCAACGGCATTGAATGTGACGAAACATTGCTCAACGCCGCCTACCTCGGCGAGTTCGGCGTTCCCGTACTGATGATTACCGGCGACGAGGCGCTCTGTGCCTCTGCGCGGAAGCATCTCCCGTGGGTGCAGTGCGCGCAGGTAAAGCGTTCGACCGACTATTATTCAACCGATTCACTGACGCCGAGCGCAGCGCTCGCGCTCATTACCGAATCTGCACGCGAAGCCGTTCTACGACGCGCAGCTGCGCGCCCATTTCGATTCGAAGGCCCGGTTACGCTAGCGATCGAAGCCGCAAGTCTCGAATGCGCCGATTACATGGCGTTGATTCCCGGCTTTACGCGCACCGGCGGGCGCTCGTTGCGGTGGAGCGCACCGAGTTATGTACCTGCGTTTCAAACATTGATCGCCGCGATGCGCATCGGCCGCCCGGCCGCAGATCGCGCCTGAGCGAACTGCAGCGCGTCTTAGCGGTGAAGCGTAGCCAAGACCGCTCGTAGTCTTGCGATCCGCCCGTTCGCCGCGGCAATCGTGGATTTCGCAATGGCACGTACCGCGGGATCTTTGCCGTATGTAAGTTCCACCTTTGCCATGGCGAGTTCCACGTTCGCACGATGAAGAGCCATCGTGAGGTAATCGACGTCGGGGTTCCCAGACCAGGCCATCATGCCCGCTCCCGGCTTCATCTTGGATCCGGACATGCCGGTGCGCATCGCATCGACCATCGCCCGCTCGGCCGGCGTTTTCGCCATCCCCATCATCCCGTTCATCGGTTTGCACGCTCCAGCCCCACTCATGCCGCCCATCCCGGGCATCGGCATCATCGTAGCGGCGGGGGAGGTTTGGGCGACCTGCTGCTTGGTTTGCGGAGAGGTGACGGCCACCACACCCAGTGCAAGTACGGCGGCGAGGGCAACGCGGTTCAATGAAGTGTTCATAACGGCCCCATTTTAGCAGCACGATGTCCATGCCTGAAGAACCTCGTGTCCTTGCTCCGATTCTTGCCGCGTCGGGAGGCTCTCGGCGGCGCGCCGGAGATCCAGAGCGCGCCACGCTCGAACGGTTCTATGATGGCGCGCTTTCGGTGGGAGTGGAGAAGGGGGTCGCATTGCCGGAGAAGGTTTGCGGTGAAGCATGGCAAGCTGCCGTGAGGACGGGGGACTTACACCGCGAGCCATCGCCCTGCCTCCGTGAGAGCAGCTTCGGCAAGATATCGGCGTACCTCGTCGTCAGTCGTCTGCGAGAAATCTCGATAATAGGATCCTACCGCCTCGAATGGTTCGGGTTGAAGCAGGCAAACGAGCGTGTCGGCGAGCGCTTCGATATCGTCGCACGCCTCGCGAGAGCCGACGGGTACCGCGACGATGACGGAGCTGGGATCGTGGGCGCGTACCGCGTGGATGGCCACGCCCATGGTCGAACCGGTCGCAACGCCGTCGTCGACGAGAATGACCGTCTGACCCTTGAGCGAGCGTTCCGCACGTCCATCGCGATACAGGCGAATGCGACGCTGGAGCTCGATGCTCTCGCGAGCGACGACCGCGGCAAGCTGCGCTTGCGAGATATTCGCCGCAGCGATCAACGCGCCATCGAGAATGACGCGTCCGTCGGCGGCGATGGCACCCATCGCCAATTCCTCGTGTCCCGGGAGCCCTAATTTGCGCACGACGAAAACGTCGAGCGGTAGGTGCAGCTCCGAGGCGATTTCATCGGCGACCGGAACGCCCCCGCGAGCGAGGGCGAGGACAACGGTATCGTGGCGGCGGGCATATCTTTCCAGTAATATTGCTAGGCGACGCCCGGCGTCGGCACGGTTCGTGAAGCGAAAGCCGTTCATAGTGGCGCTATCATGGCGCTCGAACCTGAGAGCGCGAGGAAATCCGCGTGAATGCGGGTTCTCAAAAGGCGCGCTACGAGGCGATAGAGTGAGTGGCATGCAGAGCATGACCGAAACCGCCGTCGGTCCGGATCGCTTGAGCGCCTCGCGCTTCATCCGTCCCTTCGCGACGATCTCCAATGCCGATGTCGCGGTCGTCGGTGGAAAGAACGCCTCCCTGGGGGAGATGTACTCCCGGCTCACCTCCGCCGGCATTTTCGTTCCGAACGGCTTTGCGGTGACCGCCGACGCCTATCGCTACGTCCTCGAAAGCAATAAGCTGCTTCCGGTGCTCCACGAGGCGCTCGACGGGCTCGACTGGGCGAAGCCTGAGGATTTCTCGAAGCGCTCGCATCGAGCTCACCACGCGCTCGCTCATGCCGTTATTCCCGACGATCTCCGCGAGGAGATAGTGGTGGGGTACCGTGCGCTGCGCGCGCAGTACGGCGAATCGACGACCTTCGCCGTCCGCTCCTCGGCGACCGCCGAGGATTTGCCGAACGCCAGTTTTGCGGGGCAGCATGAGAGCTTCGTCAACGTCGCCGGCGAGGAGATGATCGTCGAGGCCTATCGACAGTGCATCGCGAGTCTCTTTCTGGAACGAGCGATTCATTATCGCATCGACGGCGGGTTCGATCATTTTCGGATCGCGCTCTCGGTGGGGATCATGAAGATGGTTCGCTCGGATCGCGCGGCGAGCGGTGTCGCGTTCACGCTCGATACCGAGAGCGGTTTTCGCGACGTCATTTTTATTACCGGCTCGTACGGCCTCGGGGAGAACATCGTTTCGGGAGCGGTCGATCCCGATGAGTTTTACGTCTTCAAACCGACGCTGGGAAAGGGCTTCCGGCGCGTTTTGCGCCGACGGCTCGGCGAGAAAGCGCGCATGCTCGTTTTTGCCCCGGGCGATCGCCTGCGCTCGACGACGATCGATCTCGAAACACCGAGCCCGGAGCGGCAACGATTTTGCCTGAGCGACGAAGAGGTGCTCGGACTCGCCGAGCAATGCGCGATCGTCGAGCGCCATTACAGTGCGTTGGCGCAGCGAGCGACACCGATGGATATCGAGTGGGCGAAAGACGCCATCGATGGGCGCATGTATCTCGTCCAAGCGCGCCCCGAAACGGTCGCATCGCAGCGCGATACGCGGCACATCGAGGAGTATCACCTCGGGAGCGCGACCAAGCCCTTGGTGACCGGCCGCGCCGTCGGAACGACGATCGCCGTCGGCCCGGTCCGCATCGTAGCGTCGCGTGCCGACCTCGCGGCATTCAAGCCGGGCGAGGTGCTCGTTTCACAGACCACCACCCCCGATTGGGAGCCGGTGATGAAAGATGCGGCGGCGATCGTCACCGATCGCGGTGGACGGACCTGCCATGCCGCGATCGTTGCTCGCGAACTCGGAATTCCCGCCATCGTCGGAACCGGAGATGCGACGACCGTGTTGCATGCCGGCGAGAGCGTCACGGTCTCGTGCGCGAGCGGAGGCGAGGGAAACGTGTACGCGGGGCGCGTGCCCTTCGAAGTCGAGCGGATCGATATCGGAGCGCTTGCGAAGCCGACGACCGCAATCATGCTGACGCTTGCCGATCCCGATAAGGCCTTTGCACGGGGGATGCTACCCAACGACGGCGTTGGGCTCGCACGCATCGAGTTTATCGTCTCCGACGAAATCGGTATCCATCCGATGGCCCTCGCGCATCCCGAGCGCGTTATCGAGAGCAGCGCGAGCGAAGCGATCCGGCAGCGAACGGCACAATTCGCAAGTCCGCGTGAGTTCTTTATCGAGAAACTCGCCGAAGGCGTTGCGACCATTGCCGCTGCGGTCTATCCAAAGCCGGCAGTCGTCCGCATGTCGGACTTTAAGAGCAACGAGTACGCGCAACTCATCGGCGGCTCGGCATTCGAAACGGCGGAGGCGAATCCGATGCTGGGGCTGCGTGGGGCATCGCGCTATACGCATCCGAGCTATGCCGACGGCTTTGCGCTCGAGTGCGCTGCCATGCGCCGCGTTCGTGAGGAGATGGGATTTGAGAACGTGATCCTCATGATTCCGTTCTGTCGCACGACGACCGAAGCCGACCTCGTTCTCGCGCGCATGGGCGAGCTTGGGTTGCGGCGCGGAGAGAAGGGCTTGCAGATCTACGTCATGTGCGAGATTCCTAATAACGTCATCCAGATCGATGCCTTTGCGATGCGATTCGACGGTTTCTCGATCGGCTCGAACGATCTCACCCAACTCGTACTCGGGATCGACCGCGATTCGGAGCTCTTGGCCGAGCAATTCGACGAGCGCGACCCCGGCGTCATGGAGATGCTCCGTCAGACCGTGGTTGGCGCAAAACGAAACGGTCGTTACGTGGGGATATGCGGCCAAGCACCCTCCGATTATCCCGAGATGGCGAGCTATCTTGCCGGGCTCGGGATCGATTCGATCTCACTCAATCCCGATAGCGTCGTCAAAACGATGCGTCGGCTCGCCGACGCAGACGCAAAAAAATTGTAACGTTCGACACGAAGAAAGGAAGAACATCATGTCGTTAACAAAACCCCGCAATGGGAACATCGCTACGATCGACGAGGTATTCGAACCGTTGCTCGATTTCACGTTCCCACGTTTTAATTATGTCGGCGCGACGCCGCTCGATCTCTACGAACGAGACGGCAAGTTTGTCATCGAGCTGGCGGCTCCGGGCTTCGAACCGCGCGATATCAACGTCGAAGTCAGCGGGAACACCGTCTCGCTCTCCGGCACGCATAGCGAGCGCAGCGATCTGAAGGACGCCCGCTTTCACCGCCGCGAGATTCGCAGCGGGTCGTTTTCACGGACCGTGACGCTGCCGCAAGATCTCGATGCAAATGCCGTTCAGGCGAGCATCGATAAAGGCATCCTAAAGGTCGAGCTCACGCCGATTAAACCGCTGATGCCCAAGCGCATCGAGGTGAAAGAGGGCTAACGCCGACGGCGTTGGTTTCGAGGGGCGAGATGGGAACCGTAGCGGTTCCCATCTCGCTATCGGCGCCAGGCGTGCGCGGCTGCATCAAAGAGGCGACGATGTACCTCGGCCTCGCTCCAGATCGGGTGCTCCGGCGGGGGGAGATCGTTCGGCGTACGAAAGGGTATCTGCGCGCCCGAGCGGGCGGCCACGAGTGCGTTGTCGGCGGCAAAACGATGGAGAAACGCGGTTGCCTCGTCGTACCGAAGCAGCAGAAATCGATGGTCGAGCATCCGCTCGTCAAAATGCGGGTCGCTATCGCTTACAAACGCAGCGAGCTTCTCCGGATCGAGTTCCTCATCGTTGCGGAGCGTGCGATGGAGCGCCTGAAGTAACTCGCGCAGCGTGAAACTCTCGTTGGCGATCGTCATCGTGAAATGCATCGACAACGAGCCATGGAGCGTTCCGAGAACGCGGAGGAAATCGTGATGGAGATACTCGGGGCCGCGGTCGGGGAGATAAGGGCGAACCACGATATTCTCGCCGCCGAAAGCGGTGGTAAGGGCGTCGAGCATGCGACTGTACAGAAACTCGAGGCGTATGTCGCCGCGCTCGCTACAGCCGCCATCGAGAATTTCTTGGACGAGCGTAGCAAACGAGAGGTCGCGATGGTCGCGGACGTGCTGCTGGAAAATCGATTCGGCATAGCGAGCTTGCGGGCGGAGATAGAGGAGCACGACGGTGCGGTAGCCGGCTTCGGCAAATGCCGAACGCAGTGCCGACATCGCTTCACGATGATGGTGGATGGGACTGAACTCTTCGCTACTGATGACCGCCGTCTGCGCCGTGAGCGATTGCAGTTCATCGACCATGCGGGCGAGCAAAGGATAGGGCGGCGAGTCGGCGAGCTCCCAGGCAAGGGCATGATGCCCTGGTGTTTCGTAATCGGCGCTCTGACGAACGCGACCGGTATTGGGGACGGCGATCCCCTGGGCTGCCAAGGCATCTCGATTGAGCACGAGCATTGCTTGAAGCGCCGTCGTTCCGGTTTTATGCGTTCCGACGTGCAGCAGCAGCGTGCGATCGAGCGAGCGGTCCCCCATGATTTCGTCGTTTTTCGAGCGAACGGGCGGATGCTCCTGATGTTCGAGCCGGAAATCGGTAACGATTCGGCTAATCGAGGCTGTATGGATTCTCAGGTTCCCCGTCACGTTACCCTCTTCGCCGACGGAGGCGCTCGCCGTAACCCCGGCCCCGCTGCCGGAGCGGCGGTGCTGATCGACGATCGCGGAACGGTGATCGAGGAAGCCTTTCGCTATCTCGGACATGCAACCAACAACGTCGCCGAGTGGAATGGTCTCCTTGCCGGGCTTGAGGCCGCGGTGCGGCTCGGAGTGCGGGAGTTGACGGTGCGTCTCGATTCCGAGCTCGTGGTCAAGCAGCTGCTCGGGGAATACCGCGTGAAAAACGCGGCGCTTCAGCCGTTGCACCGCCGAGCTTTGGAGCTGTTACGCGATTTCGAGCGCGTCGATATCGGTCACGTTCCGCGCCGGCAGAACAAACTCGCCGATGCGCTGGTCAATCGCGTTCTCGATGCGCAGCAACGTTCGGAGAGCGAGCGAGCCGATGCGGCGCTATAGCTTCCCGATCTTTATGGGGATCGTGACGGCGATCTTATTGGTATGGGGCTGGAACTTCTATGCCGCCGACGAACTGAATCGCTGGAACGGTGTGGTCCGCGTCGCGCATGCCCCCAGCTCGATCGATCTAACGCTGACGATTCGCTATCCAAAGCCGCCGATCTACGAGGAAAGCTACCATATCACCGATATCAACGGGGTATCGAAGTACCGTTACGAGGTCCGCAGTTACCGCGGGTTGCTGGTCAAGGTCACGCAGCCGCCGCATGCGACCTATAACGTTTCGTTTTTCTTCGAGGCGCTCGAAACCAAGGGGCTCTGGAAGCTCACCAATAAGGCGCCCCGTTCGAAGAACGACCCGATTTACACGTTGGTGGTGAAGCAGAGCGTCGGCGGCAAGAGCGGAAGCCGCACCGTTGTCTTTAGCAACCCGCATTTTTGGGCGACGACGGCGGCGCGGTACCACTCCATGCACATCGAAGCGACGCGCTCGAAAAACGGAATCCTCGAAGTGCAGAGTACCTCGTTGCTCGACCCTCGGTATGAAGAAATTCTCAACGCCTTTAAGAGTTTCGGCCCCGATGAATTCCGTCGTGATGTCGCGGCAGCCCGCGAACGCGCGCGTCACGCATAGGTCTGTCCGTGGACGCGAATAAAGCCGTCGATATGCCGCCCCGCAGGGTCGCGATGCGTCCAATGCACGACCGGTTCGGTGCGGTCGCTGTCGTGCACCATCTCGCCGCGAACCTCGATGCGGTCGCCGGGATGCACCGGGATGCGCGGAGCGAGCCCAACGTTGTCGACGATCTCGACCGGCCCCGCGACGGTGCTCGCATCGAACGCCTCGTGTTCGCATTGGGTCTTCGTCCCGAAAAAGAAATGCGGTGCATCGAGAACGCGTCCGGCGAACGCAACCTCGCAGCGGCCGTCGGCATGATAGGCAGTGGCGATCGGTATCATCGTATATCCTCCGCAGGCTCATTCACGCGCGACCGATTCTCCGACAAGGGAGCTTCCCGATGCAGGTGATGCTGACCGAGCGCCTCCGGCTCGAACCGGTCAGCGCGCTCAACGCCGACCAATTGTGGAAGATCCTTCAGGCTGCCGATCTGCGCGCGTACCAAGATCTCCCGGGGCTTCGGCTGACGGCGTTCGTCGAAAGCGTTTCGCGCCGCCCGTTGCACCTCGGCTCGGGGCAACACGGACGCTATGAATGGCTCGTCGTGCTGCGCGATAGCGGCGAGAACGCGGGCTGGGTTTCGTTACGCATCCCGGAGCGTGAGCCTGGTGCCGGTGAAGTCGGCTATACGCTGCTCGCGGAATTTCGCGGTCGCGGATATGCGACCGAAGCCGTGAGTGCGTTGCTCGAGGAAGCCTTCACGGTCGCTCGCTTACAGCGCGTCTGCGCGTACTGCGTTCCGCAAAATCTCGCGTCGATCGCGGTGCTCGAACGATTGGGTTTCACCCGCGATATTACGTTACCGCGTGGTGCGACCGTCGGCGGGCAACCCGTCGACGTGCTCTCTCACGTCTTAGAGGCGCAGGATTGGCGCGACCGCCCGTATCGTACGCTGACGTCGGCCGAGGGAAAGAAGAAGTAGCGGCGCGCGCCGGGGTTGCGCAATGTCGCGAGGAGCGGCTCGCGCACGACGGCGACCGTCATTCGCGCGGCGATATCGGCGATTGGAACGAATTCGACGGCGACGACGCGATCGTCGTGTTCGGGGAGGCGCGGAACGCCTTCGCCCTCGATGGCAAACGTGCTGTTGAGATACTGCGTGCTCCCGTCGTAACTTTCGCTGATGTAGAGCAGCTCGCCGCAGCGGACGGCCAGGCCGGTCTCCTCGCAACATTCCCGTTCGGCACATCGCGCGAGCGATTCGCGCCCTTGTTGATGGCCGCCGGGAAGCCCCCAGAGCGGCTCGCGCGGAGATGCATATTGCGAGGCGACCAACAAGACGGAGTCGCCGCGCCGCAGCAACCCGGTCGCGAGGTGTACGCGGTGAATGCGCTCGCTCATGCGTGCATCGCATCGCGCTCGGCGACCCGGCGAAAGAGGTCGAGGTGCGCTTGCGCGCTTCGCTCCCAATCGTAGCGCGCAGCCTGCGCGAGGCCGCGTTCGCGGAGATCGGCCTGAAGACGGCGATCGCTAACGATGCGTTGCAAGCACTCGCTCCATACGCGCGCGTCCTCCGGAGGTATAAAAAGTGCGGCATCGCCGTAGATCTCGGGCAGACAACTTGACTGCGCGGCGAGCACCGGCGTGCCGCAGGCCATCGCTTCGACCCCGGGCATACCGAAGGTTTCGTGTAAGGAGGGCACGCAGAGCGCCAGCGCGCCGCGGTAGAGCGAACGTAACGTCGCGTTCTCGCTACCGCGGATATCGTCGCGAATCTCGCCGACGTAGCACGTGGCGGCGCCCTGCGGCGCGCGCGGTCCGGCGACGGCGATCGGTGGATCGCCGCTTGGGAACGCGTCGGCATGCGCGGCGGCGAGCACGGGAAAGTTCTTGCGCCGTTCGGTTCCCGGGTCGCCGACGAACAGCAGGTAGCCTCCCTCACGCAGTGCGCTCGGAAGCGGGCCCGGCTCGCCCGGGGTAAAGCTGCCGTCGACCCCGTGCGGGATGACCGCGATGCGATCTGCCGCGATACCGAATACATCGGTTGCCTCCGCCGCTCCGAAGTGCGAAACCGCGATGAAATGCGTCGCTTCGCGCGACGAGCGCAGAAAGGGCGCACGTTCGCGTTCGCTCGCGGCGCGGTCGGGGTTGGGAAAGCGAAAGGGCACCGCGTCGTGAATCGTGACGACCGAGGGCACTCCCGGTGCCGAGAAAAAGGTGCCGTTCGCGGGGTGCCAGAGCAATTGCGTGTCGCGCGGCGCTTCTCTCGCGACGCGAAAGCGCGTCGAACCGATCGCCGCGGCGAGGCTGTTTCTGCGAAGCCAAGGAAAGCGTTCCGGAAGCAAGAGCGTAAGCGCGATATCTTCGCGCGCGACCAGACGGCGCAGAACCGCGCGTGCATAGCGGCCGATGCCGCGCGTATCGGCGGGCACCCGGTCGCTCCGGTCGTGCGCATCGGCCATGATGCCGCGCTTGCGCAGGCGCTCGCCGACGACAT
>JBMFXH010000049.1:0-11722 GCA_049964475.1 Vulcanimicrobiaceae bacterium | reverse complement strand
CGGCGCCGATTCGATCGAGGCGTGCATGGCGAGTTCGATCGTGCAGGCCCGCGAGGGGACGCTCTTCCTGATGGTTGGGGGCGCGCGCGAGGTCTTCGATCGCTGCGAGCCGCTCCTGCGAGATATCAGTTCGTCGCTTGCCTATATCGGGGCGGCCGGTCGCGCCGCGCAACTCAAAGCGCTAGTCAACATGGTGATGAACGCGAACACCGCAGCACTCGCCGAAGGGCTCGGGCTCGCCGAAGCACTCGGCCTCGATCTTCAACTCGTACTCGACGTCTTCGCGCAGACCGGAGCCGATTCGCGCGTGCGCGCAACCGATGGCGCCGATATGATCGCGCGCGAACACGAAACCTATTTCTCCGCCGAACATGCCGCGAAGGATTCCGGCATCGCTTTGAGCCTGGCGCGCGAGGCAGCGTTGCGACTGCCGGTTGCCGAGGCGACCTATCGGCAATACGAACGTTTGAAACGCATCGGTCTCGGAGCGCTCGATAAATCGGCGATTTCGGAACTCACCTTCCGCTCGCGGCATGCCGACGACGATGCATGAGCGGATCGCGCTCGACGACGGGCGCGAGACGATCCTCGAACGTTGGGGGCACGACGGACCGGCGATGCTTTGCATCCACGGAATGACGAGTTCGAGACGCTCGTGGAGCCGGATCGCCGAGCATTTCGGTTCGCGCTACCGTCTTTACGCCTACGATCAACGCGGTCACGGCGATGCCGCCGATTGCGCCGCACCGATGACGCTCGCGCAATGCACGGCGGATGCCGCAGCGGTCGCGCGCGCGATCGGCGAGCCGATCGAAATCCTCGTCGGGCATTCGTGGGGCGGCGCGGTAGCACTCGCGAGCGCCGAGCGGATAGAGGCGCGGGGCGTTCTCGCCATCGATCCGATGCTCGTGCAACTCCCGGCACACTGGTACGACGAGTTTCTCATCGAGCTCGCCCGGCAATTCTCGCTTCACGGCAAAGCTCGCGCGGAGGCGATTCACAAGGCGTATGCTGCCTGGCATCCGCTCGATATCGAAGGGAAAGTGCATGCCGTCGCAGCGATGAGCGTCGCCCCGATCGTGGGATTGCGAGACGAGAACCCTCCGGAAAGCTGGGATCTTCGCGAGCGCACGATCGATTATCCACTGCCGCTCTTGCTCGCGCTCCCGACGATCGAGGAAAGCATCATCCCCGAAGAGGCGTACCGGCGACTCCTCGATGGAGCCGCTCGCGAGACCGTGGTGACGACGCTACCCGGCGATCACAACCTCCATCGCACCGCCTTCGCCCCATTGGTCGAACGCATCGACCGCTGGTTAGCGCAGCGCGGATTACCGTAGGATTGCGTCGAGTCTCGCTGCGGCTCGCCCGATATGATGGGGCTCGAGCGTGACCAGATATTCGACGCGCACGTGGGCGCGCTCGACATCGCGCAGCATCACCCCCATCAAGACGGGCCCCCGTCGCGTCGGCGCAAACGTCAGCTCGAAAAGTCCATCGGCGAGTTTCACCACTTCGCGCGGGCCGTTCCCACCGGAGATGCGCTCGAGATAGGAGCGCAAGCATTCAAACTCGCGCACGCGCACCGCGAGGCTGAAAAGCGTCTCGACCGGCGGCGCATAGAGTCGCACCGCAACCTCCAGCAGATCGAGCCCGTCGGGCTCCGCGACATCGGGATACCGATACCCGAGAATATCGATGTCGAGCGTGGCGCCATTCGCACGCTCGCCGAACGGAATGCTGCCCGGATTCATCCGTAAAGTATTTTATGCTTTGGCGGGGCAAATTTTAAGCGTGGCGCGTCGATCGCCGTCGCTTTCATGAGCTCGCTTTTGACATTCGAACGCTCGCAGAATCCCATCGTCCGTTGGTCGTCGAGCTGATACCCGCTCGGGTTCCATTTCTCGAGTGCCGCGACCGGATCGACCGTTGCACCGCCATACGGCGACGTATTCGCGACCGCGCGCGCCGAGAGTGTCGTTGCTAATAAGGTGGCGGCAAACGGCGAGGCACCGAGCGCGACGAAACAGGCCATCGATGCGGCGAAGACATCGCCTGCCCCGTGCGCCGGATAGGCGGGGTAGAAGGGAGCTGCAATGCGTGCGTAGTTGTACCCGTTTGTAAAGAGCAAGCGACTGCGATGCTTCTCGGCATCGCGTTCGTAGGAAGTCACGACGATACCCTTCGGGCCGAGATCGAAAAGTGCGTTCAGGAAAGCAAACTCCGTCCCGCTATCTGCCATACCGCCGGTAAGAACGTCGGCTTCAAAACGATTCGGCGTGATGATCTGCGCGATCGGGAGCAGCAACTCGACGATCGCGCGCGCGGTCTCTTCGCTGACGTAGAGCCCCTTTTTCCCGTCACCGATCACCGGATCGAGCACGACGATGCCGGAGAAATCCCGCAACGCTTGGGCGACGATATCGACGTAGATCGCCTTGGGCAGGAAGCCGACGAGAATAACGCGCGGTTCCTGTTCGACGAGAAATCGAACGTCGCGCCGAAAGTTCGTCGGATCGGCATAGTGCGTCGTCCGCCCGGAGAATCCACCATGTGCGCTTGCGAACATCGATGCTGCATGGACGACACGAAGCCCGAGACCGTGAGCGACCGCAGCAAAGGCCTGATTTCCGATAAACCCCATGCCGACGCTATTTTGAATGCTTCCAATGAGCGGATACGAAAGAATTTCGTCGCGGTCGCCGTTCATCGCCTCTCCCCTAGCTCGAAGTGATCCCAACCATATCGATCGACGGAGATCGTTTCTCCGCTTCTCCGCCAGCGGACGCCGGCCTGCGCATCGCACCTCCCGACGGCGACGAGCGCCCCCCTAAAGCGCTTGTGAAATCGTGCTTGGAGGTGCGCGAACGCCGGCGTCGCGATCGCCACGATCAGTTCGTAATCTTCACCGGCAGCGAGCGCGAGTTGCTCGGCATCCTCGCCGGTCGCCCGAGCGAGCGCCGCCATCTCCGGCGCAACGGGAATATGGTCGAGGAGCATCCCGACTCCGGAACTCTGCGCCATGCGGGCGCAATCGCGGCCGAGGCCGTCGGAGCAATCCATCATCGCATGGACGTTCGCGCTCGCTGCGAGCCAACGCCCCTCGGCGAGTCGCGCTCGCGCGAGTTCGTATGCGTCGAGCGCCGACCGGCGCAGCGAGCCGTCGAGCACCTGCGGATCGCGAAGCGCTCGCAGGCCGGCGGCGCTCGCACCGAGCGCTCCCGTGACCGCAATCGTATCGCCGAGCCGCGCTCCGCTGCGGCGTTTGGCATGCGAGGAGCGCACCTCACCGAGCACCGTCACCGCAAGCGAGAGCACCGGCGAAGCGGTGCAATCTCCCCCCGCTACGGCAAGGTGTGCGGCGTTTGCGACGCGTGCGATCCCGCGATAGAGCAGGCGAAGGTCGTCGAGCGTCAGGTCGTGCGGGACTCCCAGAGCGACGGTCGCCAAACGCGGGCGCGCACCCATCGCGGCGAGATCGCTGAGGCTCGCATTCATCGCACGCGCACCGATCCGATCGAGCGGGCTCACGTTTCGCTGAAAATGCACGCCGTCGACGAATGCATCGGTGCTCACCGCGCTGCGATCGCTTCGCGACGGCTGCCAAAGCGCAGCATCATCGCCGATGCCCAACGCGATGCGCAGGCAAGCGGCTTCGCCGAGCTCTTCGCGAATCGCCGCGATCGCCGCACTCTCCGAAAAAGCCACGTTCCTACTTTGCAAGAAGTGCGCGCAGACTACGCAGCCGCGCCGCCGGATCGGTTCCGTCGAAGACCGCCGAGCCCATTACCGCGACATCGGCACCGGCCGCTGCGACGAGCGGAAGCGTCCGAGCGTTGATACCGCCGTCTACCTCGATCTCGCAGTGTGGATTCCGTTGCTCGACAAGCGCACGCGCCTCGCGAATCTTTACCAGCGAGCGCTCTAAAAAACTCTGTCCGCCGAAACCGGGATTCACGCTCATGATGAGGATCAAATCGCAGTCCTCAACGATATCGACGAGTGCGCCGACCGGCGTCTGCGGATCGATCGCAATGCCGGCCTTCACGCCGAGACTCCGCAGGTGCGCGAGCAAACGCTGTGCGTGCGGCGTCGCTTCAAGGTGAAAGGTGACGATGTTCGCGCCTGCCGCCACGAAAGACTCGACGTAGCGCTCCGGCTCGACGATCATCAAATGGGCGTCGAACGGCAAGTCGGTCAACGCGCGAAGGTCGCCGATGATTTTCGGCCCCCAGGTGATATTGGGAACGAAGCGTCCGTCCATTACATCGAGGTGTAAGTAGTCCGCTCCCGCACCGACCACTGCGGAGATCTCTGCCGAGATACGCGCGAAATCTGCCGAAAGCAGCGACGGGGCGAGCTTCATCCCACCGCCAGCTCTTCCAACGCCGCTTCGCTGACATCGAGGTTCATAAAAACGCGAACGATATCGGGGTGCTCTTCCAACGCGTCGTAAAAGGCGAGAGCCTGGCTCAGCGCTTCACCCTCCAAGGCGATCGGACTTTTCGCACGCACCCCGAGATAGGCATCGCGTACGGTAAAGCCGGCGGCGCCGAGGGCTTCGCGGACGCTGCGGAGTGCCTCGATCTCGCAGAAGACCGTCGCGTTGGGATCGCCGAACTCGACATCGATAACGCCGTCGATGAGCGCGCGTTCGAGAAAGCCGTCTTCATCGCAACCGGTCGCGTCGACTTCGAGGATCCCCACGCGATCGAACATCCAGCCGACGCTTCCCGTCTCGCCGAGCACGCCTTTATGCTTTTGGAAGAGAAAGCGCAGTTCACCGGCGGTGCGATTTCGATTATCGGTCGCCGCATCGGCGATCACCGCAAGCCCGTGAGGTCCGTGTCCCTCATACCGAATCTCTTCGATCTCGCGTTCGTTCCCCGCACCGCCACCGCGCGCGACCGCGCGAGCGATATTCTCGCGCGGCATATTATTCGCGCGCGCCTTCTCCATCGCCATCTTCAGGCGATAATTGGCCTCGGGGTCGGGGGAGCCGCCGCGCACCGCAAGGATGATCTCTTTGCTGAGCTTCGTAAAGAGAGCGCCCCGCTGTGCGTCGACTTTGCCCTTCCGTAGGCGGATATTATGCCATTTGCTGTGACCGGACATGCCTGAGGGGTTCGTCCGCCTTCAGCGCATTTCCGTCTTTCAGTGGCCTTTTTCCCCTCCCGCTATCCCGGCCCGATGATCCATTTCGAGAACCACATGCGCTCGTGCCATTGATTCCAGGTAATCGGCGTCGCCGAGAGGATCGGGAAGAAGTAGATAAACCCGGCGATCACGAGCAAGACGTAGGCGCCGACGAGGCCGCGCGCGATCAACTTCTTGTTCTCGTCTTGCCGATCGCCCCACTGCCAGAGCCGCTGCAGAACGATGGCGTTGCAGATACAGACCAACGGTATATCGACGTAATAGTGGTATTCGAAGGCGATGCGCGGGGAGAGCGACCATGGCAACCATTGCAGCAGATAGTCTAGCACCAAGAGCGCGTAGCCCTTATGTCGCTCTCGCCAGGCAAGAACGCCGACGATGGGGATCGCCAGTAACCCAAACCAAAGGATGAACGGGTTGGGCATCGAGGTGATCTCGCGGACGCAGCAGCCGTTCGGATCGGCCGGATTTCTCCGGAGATCTTTATAGTAATAAGCGACCGGGACCATATCGAGCGGCCACTCCCAAAACTTCGAGGAGTAGGGATGCGTTGCTTTGAGGTGGTCGTGGTATTCGAACATCGTGTACTGTCGATAGACGACGTCGTTGAAATTATGAATTTCGTTGACCGATTTCGCATTTCGTGCAATGTCGGGAACCCAAGCCAACATGTACACGGTCATGCTGATGAACACGATCGAGAGTAGCGCGACGTCGAGGCGGAAGCCGCGTGGGTTCCCCCAGAGCGCAATCTTCTTCTTCCAGAAACGTTGCGAGGCGACGAGAATCAGTACGAGCCAACTCACGCCGAAGCCCATCACGCCGTACCACTTACTGGCGATCAGGCAGCCCAAGGCAACGGTAAAGGCGATCAGCCAGAGCCCCGCGTGCCGCCCCTCTTCACGCTCTCCGGCATCGCTCTCGATACAATTATCGCGATAGGTGACCGCGCCGTCGGGCGTCTCGTACCGCACGCTGCCGTCGCGGCGATATTCGAACGTCACGCCCGGCTCGAGTGCGGCGACGAGATTGCCGTTCCGTGCCGTCGTCTGCGAGCCGCGCACCGGCGTCTTGCTACCCGGCTCGATGCGGCCGCCGTCGAAGGTCAAAACGCGAACGCCGTCCGGGCCGATCAACGCATACGAACCATCCGGGAAACTGCGCTCGCGACGGCCGTCTCCGTAGATCTTCGGCAGCACGATCAATCGCGCGATCAGGTAGAGCCCGACGGCAACGTAGAGCGATATCAGAACCTCCGCGACGATCGTGACGGTTGGATTCGCCGTCGGGTTGAGCTTGGTGAAGACGACGCCGTAGAACAGGCCGAAGAGCGAACCGATCGCCAGCGAGATCGAAATGGTCGCCGGATAGCTCCACCACGGCAGATCGACGTGCTGCCGCTCGTTGACCTGGGACGCGATCCAAAAGCGGTAAAACGCATAGACCGCCGCGACGGAGAAGACGATAACGATCCCTTCGGGCGTCGCGATACGCGACTGCACGTAGTGCATGCCGTCGAAGAGAAAGAGCGTGGTGGCGATGGTTGCAAAGAGCGTCGAGCGTGTGACGCGCCGCGCGAAAGCATAGACGATCGGAATAACCAACGCACCGAAAAGCACATCGACGAAACGCCAACCATGCGCGTTGTCTCCGCGCGGAAGACCGCCGAAGAGCCAGGTGGATGCGGTGATGAGCAGCTTCGTCAGCGGAGGATGCGTGTTCTCGTAGATGCGTACGTTACGCAAATACTCTTCGGCCGCACGAGCGAAATAGATTTCATCGAAAATTTTCTCGCCGGGCTTCCAATAGTTCACGAACGACAACACGAAGCTCGCGACCGTTAATGCAGCCGAGATGAGATAGTCGAGCGGCCAGGCAAGCGCGGCCAAGCCGTTCCGGGGCGCGAACCACTTGCGCGCGCCCTGAGCGAACCATCCTTTGATCGCCTCGACCGAGGGGTCGACATCGCGTTTTCCGGGTTCGCTCTCGCCCGCGATCGAGAGAAAGCCGTAACTTAAAACGAAGAATGTCAGGACGGCGACGAGCGAGAGTGGATGCGTGACCGTCGGCCAGAGGTTCATGGCGTTGACGCCGGGGGTATGGTTCGTAACCACGGTGAGGTAGGCGTAAGCGTACTTTAAATTTACGAAGAGAACGATCGAAAGCACGATCGCTCCCCAGATATAGCGTCGAGCGACGCCGATCGCGGCGATGCAAAAGAGCACGCCGTCGAAGCTGTACCGCTCGTGCATGCGCGTGGCAAGCATGTAGAAGGCAAGCAAGGCGATCGCCGCGCCCTCCAGGAGTGCGCCGTCGGTGCGCTCTTGGAGGTAGCGCCAGGTCGCAAGAGCCGTCGCGGCAACGACGAGGCCGATTCCCCACATCGCTTGCGGAATCCCGAAGATCGTCGCCGAATCGGACTGCCAGAAAGGCGCGGTGATCGTCCACAGGTTCATCGCGTTGGCGGAATTGACCGGGTAGACGCTCGCACCGAATTGATAGCGTTCGTAGAGCCACGTGAAGACCGAGAGCGGATCGAACGCCGGATGAAACGGAAGCGCGACCAACCATGCGAGGCCAAGCGCGGCGAGCACGCCCGCACCTGCGGCCCGAAGCCCCGTCGCGCGCCGCGGCGTTCCGACGAAGGCATAGGCGAGGAGCAGCGGCGCCAGCACGGCGGCCTGCGGCTTCACGAGGAGCGAGAATGAGAACGCCATCCATGCCAGCAACGACCACCGCATCGTTGCGCTCTCGTCGTCGCCGCTGCGAAGGATAGAATAGATCGCCAGCAACGCGAAGAATGCGGCGACGGCATCGACCTGCCCCCAAACCGCAGAGATAAAAATCGTCGCCGGATTGAGAACGTAGAGCGCGGCGGCGAGCAGGCCGAATGCGTTCCCGGCAAAACGCTTTACGAGTGCGTAGAGCAACGCACCGATGGCGAGATCGGCGAGAATACCGGGCACCTTCACCAGGACGTCGAGTATCGCGTAATTGACGTCGTGTGCGGCGAACAGATGCTGCCACAGCACGCCGATGACGCGCAAAACATAGAAATAACCGGGTGGATAATCGGCGAAACCGGCCGTTCCGTAGAACTGCGAGAGCGGATGCGTGGCGAGGGTGATCGCCCACGAGGCAAAGGCTGCAATATCGTTCGAGAAACCGTTCTCGCGGATAAAGAGGAGACGGATCGCGAGCCCAAGCGCGAGGAGGAGGTAGAGCAGCGGTCGGGCGATGGACTCGATCCGATCGCGGAGCGCTGAAGGACGGGTAATCACGCGGTCGATGATCCTTTCCTAGCAAAGAGAATCGGCGGCGAACCGAAAGAGATCGTTATCGCCGAAACGTTGGAGTGCGTCGAGGCGTTGCGCGATGGCACGATCGCATGCCGGCCGGGCAGCGAGTTCGTCGAGGGCGTTCCGAACCGCTTCAACCTCATCCCTCTCGAGGTTGCGGCCGCTTGCATACATCGACGCGACGATCGTACGCGGTACGCTCTCGGGCTGCGAGAGGGCCCAGACGATCGGGAAACTCCACTTGCGCCGCGCGAGATCCCCGGCGACGCGTTTCCCGGTCGCCGCTTCATCGCCCCAGATACCGAGAATATCGTCGCGTATTTGAAATGCCATGCCGTACTCCCGCCCGAAGGTGCGCGCACGCTCGACCGTCGCCGCGTCGGCTTCTGCACAGATCGCTCCGAGCGCAGATGCCGCGCCGAAGAGCGCCGAGGTCTTGCCGGCGATCATCTCGAGATAGTCGTCGAATGCGACGGCGGGACGCGATTCGAACGCGAGATCGAGCGCTTGCCCGTTACACATCTCGCGATGCGCCTCGTGCAGCACGCGCACCGCATCGAGCGCGCGCGCGGCCCCGAGCTCTTTCTCGCTCTGCGCGAGCGCGAGAAAGCTGATCGCGCACATCGCATCGCCGGCATTGATCGCCTGCGCGATTCCGTAGCGAGCCCACAGCGTCGGGCGGCCGTGCCGAAGTTCATCGCGATCTTCGATATCGTCGTGAACCAACGAGTAGTTATGAAGGATTTCGATTGCGACCGCGGCGTCGAGCGCGCGCTCGATTCCCGCGCCGAGTTGGAATGCGAACCGAAAGAGCAGTTGCGGACGCAGGCGTTTTCCCCGGCGCGTCGGTCCGAAATCGCCGAAGCCAAAATGGTAGTCGATCGCTTCGCGCAGGAGCGGGCAGGAACGGTGCTGCCCGGTTCGTTCCGGGAGGCGGCGTTCGAAAGCGACGAGCGCCTCCTCAAGCATGCTCGCGCTCATGCAGCCTCCGCGCGCAGCGCACGGATCGCCGCCATGACGCGTTGCGCGAACGGCTCGATCTCGGAACGCGCGAGCCCGTTGTCGCACGCATCGCGAATCGGTTCGCCGTAGACGACCGTCACCGGAGCGAAGCTCCTGGCTCGATCGGTCCCGACGATGCAGGCCGGAACGACCGGCGCGCGCCCGAGCGAAGCGAGCATCGAGACGCCCGATTGAATCGGCGCCTCCCCGGTGAGATTTCTGGTTCCCTCGGGAAAGATCGCGATCGCTTTCCCCTCCCGCAACACCTCGACCGAGCGGCGAATCGCGCTCATGGGATTTCCGCTCCGATCGACCGGATATGCGCCGACCGCAGCGATCGCCGTGCCGAGAATGGGAACGGAGAAGAGTTCGCGTTTTGCCATGTAGTGGAGCATGCGCGGAAGATAGATCCCCAGCGCCGGAGGGTCGAGATACGAGATGTGATTCGCGGCCACGATGAGCGGCCCGTGGAGCGGAACGCGCTCGATGCCGATCGCACGCACCCGCCACGGTAGGAGCGCGAGCCGACAGACGGCCCGACCGAATCGATAGAAACGCGTCACGCAGCGGCGCTCGCAAGAGCTGCGATTTTCGATACGACCTCGTCGATCCCGAGATCGCTCGAATCGATGACGTGTGCGTCGGGAGGAATTTGGAGCGGCGAGTTCGCCCGCGATTCATCGAGCCGATCGCGCTCTTCTAACTCCGTATAGAGGGCGTGCGCGTCGATCGCCGTTCCGGAACGCGCAAATTGCTCGCGCCGACGTTGAACGCGCGCTCCGATACTCGCGGTAAGAAAGACTTTGAGCTGAGCGTCGGGCAGAACGACCGTGCCGATATCTCGACCGGCCATAATCACCGGGCCGAGCTCCGCGATCCGGCGTTGCTTGGCGACCATGCGTTCGCGAATTTTCGGATGCGCCGCAATGGTCGAGACGACGACGCTCGCCGCGTTTGCTTGGAGATCGCCTTCGGCGAGGGTCTCACCCCCGGCGAGCACCGCGAAGCCCATCGGCGACTGCGGATCGAGACGGACGTCGATAGGACGCACCTCGAGCAGCCGCAAGAGCGCCGGCTCGTTATCGGCATCGACCCGCTCGCGCAACGAGAGCACGGCGAGTGCACGGTACATCGCGCCGGTATCGAGATAGAGCAAGGAAAGGCGTTCGGCAAGGCGACGGGCGACCGTCGTTTTCCCGGAACCTGCGGGTCCGTCGATAGCGATCTGGAGGTGGGGAGGAGTCACAGCGGCCGGGGGTTCGCCCGGCCAATCCTTCGCCCCCGCCAATCGATCGCACCACGCAATCCCAAACCGACCGCCCAGAGGCCGAGCGCGACGGCGAAGGGTGACGCCGGCGGTTGCGGCATGCCGGGCGGACGTTCGATCGCCGCGGCAGCGGTACTCCACGCGATGCTCGGCGCGAGCGCGCCGAGCGTCACCAGGAGCGCGCCGGCGAGCTCGGTTCCTGTGTCGGCAGCAAAAACGCGAACCCACGCGAAGATCGCTGCCAACGGCAGCAGCGCGACCGCGAGCGAGCCGAGCGTGTAAAGGAGGCTGCCGATGATGCCGACCTCCCCCAACAGCGAGCGCCCGAATCCGTCGAGGCTCGACCGCAGCCCCGCGTATCCCTCGACGACGGCGATATCGCGCGCGTCGAGACAGGCGACGCGCGTTCCACTCCGCTTGAGTGCGCGCGCCAATGCGATATCTTCGACGAGCGCATCGATCGCGGCATGCCCGCCGCTGCGCGCGTATGCCTCACGTGCGACCAAAAACCATTGCCCGTTCCCGGCGGAGAATCGCGGATCGGTTCCGCGCGCGGCGTGCATCGGGAAGGCTTCGAGAAGGAGCATGCGCGGGAGCACCGCGCAACCCGCCGCGGCGAGATCGCGCACGCGTATGCGCGGGAAGCCGCTCACCGCGCCGACACGAAGTGCATTCGCTGCGTTCACCGTCGCACCGAGCGCTCCGGGCAGCGCTCGCACGTCGGCATCGGCAAAGAGCGCGAACGGCGCTTCAATCGGTGCGGTGGCGACCGCCGCGGCGAGCGCCCGCGCTTTCGGCGACGCCTGCATCGGCGCATCGGCGGGAACGGAATAGACGCGCACGCGCGAATCCTCGCGCGCGATCCCATCGAGGATCGCGCGCGTATCGTCCGACGAACCGTCGTCGACGATCGTCGCGCTCCGGAGTTCGGGTTGGGCGAGAAAGCTCTCAATGCATGCGCGCGCGTTCTTCGCTTCGTCGCGCATCGCGATGTAGA
>JBMFXH010000048.1:0-11758 GCA_049964475.1 Vulcanimicrobiaceae bacterium | reverse complement strand
GCCATCAGCCCAGCCGCCAAACGAACCTTTTCGCAAAATTTGATAGGTGGGGCGGTAAATCAAATTTTTACAAAAATAAAACTCCTTTTGTCGCATCGACTGTCTCTGCCGTCTCCCTCTTCGATCTTATCGAGATTTATGAAGGTCGACGACATAAAAAAAACGCGCACCGCGCTCTATGGCAAACCAACTTAGCGCGCTGAACATTCAGTCGTCGAGTTCATCACCGCAATTGCTACCGTGAAGCTATAGCGCAGATCGCTGATGCCGAGCTAATAGTGGTCACAGAGGCCCTCGATGCTGGAGACAGATTCCGGCTGCCACTCGGCCCGACGTTAGGGTACGAGCAACAAGAGCGCAATAGAACCCCGCTCGTTTATGGATATCGTTGCGGGCATCGCCGCGGCCCGGGCCTTCCGGCGGACCTTCGTGACCGCCTCGATGGACCGAATCGATTTTCGGGCCCCAATCAAAGTCGGCGAGTTCGCCGAGACCATCGCCCGGATCGCCCGGGTCGGCCGCACCTCGGTCACGTTGGAGGTCGAACTCTGGGCCGAGAACCCCGCCGACGGCGAACGGCGGCTCGCGACGATCGGCACCTTCGTCATGGTCGCGGTCGACGAGGCCGGCCACCCGACGCCGCTGCGATAACGGCGGGCCAGGGCGATAGCGCGTATTTCGCGCTTCGGATATACTCCGGATATACGTCGGTACCATCACGCGCCGATCATCAGGGAGGTGGTAGTGAAAGCAACGATAGCGCGCTGGGGCAACAGCCTGGCGGTACGCCTTCCAAAAGAAGCACTTCTTCGGGCGCGGCTCGGCGAGGGCAATGTCGTCGATGTGACCGTGCAGAACGGGGCGATCTCCCTCGTACCGCGGCACGATGAGCCTTCGCGCGCCGAGCTCGTAGCTGCGATCGCACCGGAGAACCTCCACGGCGAAACCTTCGATCGGATCCGCGGGGCAGAAATTTGGTGACCGCTGAGGTTCCCGATGACGGGGACGTACTTTGGCTGACGCTCGACCCGACGCAGGGCCACGAGCAACACGGGCGACGACCGTTCTTGGTTCTCACGCCGCGCGAATATAACCAAAAGACCTCGCTCGTTGTCGGGTGCCCCATCACGACGAAAAGCAAGGGCTACCCGTTTGAGGTGCAGGTGCAAGGGGTCGAGAGCGTGGTCGGTGTTGCCCTCGCAGACCAACTCAAAAGCCTTGATTGGCGAATGAGAAATGCCGCTATCGCCGGGAAAGCCGATCCGGCGACCACCGACGCCGTGCGCAGCCTCATACGGCGCCTGCTCGCAATTTCATAACCGGCCACTCCGGGCTCGAGAATGGATCAGCGACTACATTTTCGTTGTCACGTGACCACATTTTTGTTATTCTCTCCTCATGGAGAACCCCGGTCTTCGCCTCTTCGGATCGCCGGCGCGCACACGCGTACTGCTGACGATCGCCCTCCTCGACGAGTCTTACCCTCGCGAGGTGGCGCGGATTTCGGGCGTTCCCCTCGCGAGCACGCAACGTATCATTAACGACCTCGAGCGTCAGGGAATTCTCGCCTCGCGCCTGAGCGGCACGCAGCGGCAGATACGGCTGAACCAAGCCTACTTTGCCGCAAGCGATCTCCGAAGACTGCTGTTACGCCTCTCTCTCGCAGACGAAGCACTCGTGCGTGCAATCGAATCGATACGGCGGCGCCCTCGACGTGCGGGGAAAGCGCTGTAACGCATGGAGCAGCGTGAAAAGAGATAGCCACTGAAGGCTTCCCTGCTTGGCATTAAGGCCGATTCTCTGGTATAGTCCCTCAGTCGCCGGGGCGGAATCTCTGCACCCGAGCGAGCCTATCCTGTTGTAAGGAGCCCTTCGTGCCATTAACCAAAGAGCAAAAGGCGGAGATCGCCGGCAAATACGGTCGTGGAACCAACGATACCGGTTCGGCCGAGGTCCAGGTCGCGATCCTCACGCACTCGATCAATCAGCTGACCGAGCACCTCAAGATTCATAAAAAGGACCATCACAGCCGCCGCGGCCTGCTACTCCAGGTCGGGCAGCGCCGTCGCTTGCTGAGCTACCTGCAGCGCAAAGATATCGAGAAGTATCGGCAGTTGATCGCCGACCTCGGTCTGCGCCGCTAGCGCCCGAATCGAGCGCCAGGTCTTCATGGGAGCGACGCGAAGTCGCTCTCATGAACTACCGCATAAAACACTTTGATATTCTCAGCGTCGCCTCGATCGGCGCGCTCATCTACGCCGGCGTCGCGCTCGTTCTAGCGCTCGTCGTTTTCCTGTTTTCGTCGATGATCGGGGCGATCATCGGTCACTCGGGATTGCCGATGCCGTACGTCTTTCCATTCATGATGATGGGGCCGTTTCTGATCGTGATTTTCCCGATATTCTACGGCATCTTCGCGTTCGTCGCGCTCGCGATCATCGCCGCGCTCTACAATCTCTTCGCTGGATGGACGGGCGGGTTGCTCGTGACGATGGAAGCGCAGCAGTCACCGTCGCCCGGATCCGTACAAACGCTTCCGTAAACCCGAAGGCGCGCGCTACGTGCGTTTACGTGCGTGCGCGCGCAGCACCGCAGCTTCGATCGCCGCGCTGCCCATGCCGTAGTATTCGATCAGTTCGACCGGATCGCCGGATTGACCGAAGCGGTCATTCACGCCGATAAACTCGATCGGCGTCGGGTGCTGCGCGGAGAGAATCTCGGCGACGCGCGAACCCATTCCGCCGTGAATCTGATGCTCTTCGACCGTCACGACGGCACCGCAGGTTTTCGCCGCATCGAGAATCGCCGCTTCGTCCATCGGCTTCACCGTATGGTTGTTGACGACGCGACATTCGATGCCGCGTTCGCGCGAAAGCTTATCGGCGGCGACGAGCGCGTTATAGACGAGAATACCGCAAGCGACGATGGCGACATCGGTTCCCTCGCGGAAGATCTGCGCTTTGCCGATCTCGAACGGCGTCGCTTCGCTGGTCACGATCGCGGATTTTTCGCGCGCGAAGCGCAGATAGGTCGGGCCGAAGCTCTGCGAGAGCGCGAGCGTCGCTTTCTTCGTCTGCACGCTGTCGCAGGGCACGACGACGAACATGTGCGGGATCACCCGCATGATCGCGATATCTTCGATCGCTTGATGGGTCGCTCCATCGGGGCCGACCGAGACGCCGGCATGCGCGCCCGCGATCTTCACGTTGCTCTGGTTGAGCGCCATGATGGTGCGGACTTGCTCCCACGAACGCCCGGGGTTAAACATCGCGTAGCTCGCGATCCACGGAATCTTGCCGACCGCGGCGAGCCCACCGGCCATTGCGACGAGCATCTGCTCGGCGACGCCGATCTCGAGATATTGTTCGGGGAGCGCCTTCTTGAGCGCTTCGAAGCGCGTCGATTCGGAGAGATCGGCGCAGATGCCGATGACGTTGCGATTCGCTCGCGCCGCTTCGAGCAGCCCTTCACCGAAGCCGTTGCGCGTCGGCAGCTGCTTGAGGTTTGCCGCATCGCGATAATCGACCAGTGCCATTGCCTGCGCCGCGCGGTCGAGGGTTTGCGTGTTAGGCATGCGCGAGTATCCTCTCCCGCGTCGCCGCGAGCTCTGCGAGTGCGGTTTTTGCTTGGTCGGCGTTCGGCGGCTTTCCGTGCCAGGTGTAATCGCCTTCCATATAGCTCACGCCCTTGCCCGGAATCGTTTTCGCGATAATGACCTGCGGCTTGCCTACAACGGCGTGCGCGCGTTCGACGGTCGCCACGAACGCGGCGATATCGTGCCCGTCGCATTCGAAGACTTCCCAGTTAAAGGCGCGATATTTATCGGCGAGCGGTTCGAGCGGCATGATCTCTTCGGTGCTGCCGTCGATCTGAATGAAGTTGCGATCGATGATGCAGAGCAGATTATCGAGTTTGAATTTCGCCGCCGTCATCATCGCTTCCCAATGCAGCCCGCATTGATGTTCGGCGTCGGAGGTGACGACGTAGACGCGGAAATCGGCGCCGTCCATCTTCGCGCCCTGCGCCATGCCGACGCCCTGCGCGAGCCCTTCACCCAACGGCCCCGAGGTCGTTTCGACGCTGGGCAGCGTGACGCGCTCCGGGTGCCCTTGCAACCGCGTTCCGAATTTGCGCAGCGTCAGCAACTCCTCGACCGGAAAGTAGCCGAAGTTCGCCATCGCCGAGTAGCGGACCGGAGCGATGTGCCCGCAGGAGAGCAGCAGGCGGTCGCGCTGCGGCCAATTCGGCTCCTCGGGGCGGTGGCGCATCACGTGGCCGTAGAGCGCGGTAAAGATGTCGGCCATGTCGAGCGAGCCGGCGGAGTGCCCGGAGCCCGCGGCGAGCAACGCGCGAATAATGCCTTCGCGCACGTCGGTCGCCTTGAGGTCAAGTTCCCTCAAGCGTTGGGGGGTCAGCGTCTGCATGTCCGCGTTATACCAGGTGCCGCCCCTTGGGCCCTCGCGGGAAGGTCGGGGCCGGGTGCCGCCACGGGCAACGCCTGGGCGCGCGGCGAACCCACACGTGATGCCGGTGCGTATTCGTGAGGTTCTGCGACGCTTATCGGAGGACGGGTGGGTTCTCGTCGCAACCCGCGGTAGCCACCGTCAATTCAAGCACCCATCCAAGCCGGGTCGACTGACAGTACCCGGTCGTGAGAGCGACGAACTTCAGGAAAGGAACGTGGCGCTCCATTCAACGACAGGCAGGTTGGAAGTGAAATATCCAGTGATCGTGGAGCGAGGCGAGCGGAACTTCTCGGCATACGTCCCCGATCTGCCCGGATGCGCCGCAACCGGTGAGACGCTTGAGGAGACCCAGCAGAACATTCGTGACGCAATAGAGCTTCATATCGAGGGGATGCGAGAGGACGGGCTGCCCGTACCGACCGCGTCGGCCGTGGTATTTGCCGAGGTAGCGTAGGGCGGCGCAGCCTTTCTTAGTACCCGAGCGCGGCGCCGGCGGGGTGGCGACGGTCGCTTCCGCCCTCCAGTACGCCCGTTTTCGGATCGACGATGATCGCTTGCGCCGAGCCCCACGTGGGAATTTGCTTCAAACGATAGCCCTCTTTTTCGAGTGCGAGCATGACGGTCGGCGCGAAGGCACCCGGCTCGTATTGAATTTCGTCGGGAAGCCACTGCATGTGGATCCGGGGCGCATCGACGGCCTGCATCGCGTTCATCCCGAAATCGACCGCGTTGAGGATCGTCTCCAGCGTAATCGTGATGATCCGCGAGCCGCCGGGGCTGCCGGTCACCATAAAGAGTTTGCCCCCGTGCAGAACGATCGTCGGCGACATCGAGGAGAGCGGGTGTTTGAACGGCTCGATATCGTTGACTTTCCCCTGCACTAAACCGTACATGTTCGGCACGCCGGGTTTCGACGTGAAATCATCCATCTCGTCGTTGAGGAAGAAGCCGGTCGTTCCTGCCATGACTCCCGCGCCGAACCAATCGTTGAGCGTATAGGTAACGCCGACGGCGTTTCCCCAACGGTCGACGATGGAAAAATGCGTGGTATCGCGATGTTCGTGCCAGTGCACGCCGAGCCCGGGATGCACCTCGCTGGAAGGGGTCGCACGATCGGGAAGAATCTGCGCGCGTAATTTCGCGGCATACGATTGCGAGAGCAGTTGCGCGATCGGTTCGGCGCCGAAGGCGGGATCGCCGAGATACGCGTTGCGATCGGCGTACGCCCGCCGCTCCGCTTCGACGAGATAATGCGTCTCTTTGATGGAATGCCAGCCCCACTGCGTGAATGGATAGGGCGCGACGATATGCAAGATCTCGCAGATCGTTACGCCGCCCGAACTCGGCGGCGGTGACGAGATGATTTTGTAACCGTGATAATCGCAAGCGGTCGGCGTGCTGACGACCGTGTGGTAATCGGCGAAATCGCGCATCGAGAGAATGCCGCCGTGGGCGTTGCTCGCTGCGACGATCGCGCGCGCGATCGGACCGCGATAGAATGCCGCCGCTCCACCGCGCGAAATCTCTTCGAGCGTTCGCGCGAGCTCCGGCTGTTTCACCACTTGCCCGGGAACCGGCAGATGTCCGTTCGGCATCCAGATCGCGCGCAGATTCGCCTGCTTCGCAAAGGTATAGGCGCCGCTATACCCCTCGGCGAGCGAACCGTGGAACGGAATGAGATCGCCGCCGGTAAACGTGAACCCATCTTTCGCAAGCGCGATTGCGGGCGCCATCAACGCCGCGCGCGACATCGTGCCGAAGCGTTTGCGAGCGGTCTCCATGCCCGCCACCGTTCCGGGAACGCCGATCGAGAGCCAGCCTTTCGTCGAGCGTCCGGGCACGACGTTGCCGTGCTTGTCGAGATACATCGAGGGCGTCGCGCGCGCCGGTGCGACCTCGCGAAAATCGATGAAGGCGCTGCGCCCGTCGTGCATGCGTACCAACATGAAGCCACCGCCGCCGATATTGCCGCAGCACGGATCGACGACCGCGAGCGCGTAGGCAACCGCAACTGCCGCATCGACGGCGTTGCCGCCGTGTTTGAGGACGTCGAGACCCACCTGCGAGGCGTAGCGCTGCTCGGTCACGACCATGCCGTGCCGGCCGATCCCCATCGGCGGCGAGATTACCATCTTCGGGCGCGGCCAGGGGCCGACGGCGAGCAATGCGAGCGCCGAGAGCGCAGCGAGCAGCGGGCGAGCAAGGGTTGCAGCGTCTCTCATGCGCCCCCCTTCGTTGCCCGGTCGGTAAAAACCACGTGGTTCGAGACTACGGCTTCCTCCGTCTTAAGGTAAAGCGGTTCAGGAGGAAGCTCGGTGGGGGGGGAAAAAGTCGAGCGGCCATCGCCGGAGAGAAGCCTCTATATACGGAGGTTGCTCGGGCGAAAAACGTTATCTATTTTTCTATTTTGGAGGGTGTGTCTTGTTGAGGAAAATCATCGCCGGTGCGATCCTTTCTCTATCGGTAACCGTTGGGGCCGCCGCACAGGCACGGGCGTGCTTCGCACAGACCAATGGCTGCTTTACCGTAATATACTGCTCGTATCATAACAATGGCACGGGCGGTTATTACATCGCCCATAGGTACAATAATTGCCTCGATTGATGACATCCACGCGCGCCATCTCGAAACCCGGGATGGCGCGCGATCCCATTTTTACTACGATAATGAAGAAGGCAACCTTCATGATTCCACGCTATTCTCGTATTTTCTCGCTATCTTTCGCGGCCGTGGCGCTGATCGCCGCATCGCCTGTTGTAGCCCCCGAATCGCTCGCCGTTGTCCCAAGCGCCATCCGACCCGGCGCGATCTTCCGCTACGAACGCACCATGGTCGTCACAAGCTCGCCGACGATTCACGAAATGATGGCCGTGAAGATCCTGTCGGTCTCGCGGACCGGGTACTCGGCGCGCATCATGTACAGGAGACCCGGACATCCGCCCGTCGTTAAAGAGATCGTCGCCGACGGTGCCGGTTGGCTATACCCAGGCAGGACCGAGCGTCCACACGATTTTCTCACGGTTGATGCGGCGCGATATTGTCAGCTTCCCGCGGAGCTCGCCACCGGATCGCAATGGAGATGCAAAGCACGAACCGTCTGGCAGTACTGGCCTTCCGGCTCGGCCCGCGTCACCGCGACGAACGTGACAAAAGACACTCTGCAACTGAGAGAAACCGGTGTCGGGCTGCCCAAATTGCAAACGGTAATCGATGACGACACCGGTCAGCCGGTTTCGACGAGAACGACGACCTCGTGGCAGGCGGTCTCCGATTTTAGCGATTTTCTTCTTCGGTACGAACGGATGACCATCCGCATAGACCTTCACGTGGGACATCAGATACTACCGACGACAATTATCACGACGATCCAACGCGAGCAGTGATCCGCATACTGCCGCGCGCGGTTCTGACCACCGCTCTTATAGCGCTATCGTGGGGATGCTGCCTCGCAGCAAACGATGGCTCGCTCTGCGTCCGTACAACAAGTGCCGCTTCGACGAAGCCGCTCGCAGACGTCCGTGTCTTTGTCATCGGGGCCGGGAAGGGCGAATCGTACGTTGGACTTACCGATATTCGCGGGCGAACATGCTTTCGCCATCTACCATCTGCCGCTTACAGGGTGTTTGCTAGAAAAAAACGCTTTAGAGCGCTCGCGATCTCCGTACAGGTCGAGGCTCGTCGCATGGTTCGTCTCGATTTAGCATTGCGTCCCGCCGAGAAGGTCATCGAGCGCATCGTTACAGCGCGGACAAGAAACGCCAGTTACAAAACTATTTCGACAAAATCGTCGCTCTCGAAGGTTACCCCTGGATTACTCGCTGCGATGAACGCGATCCCGGGGATCCACGTCGCCGCCGGGGCATCGGGGCTCGGGGCATCGGCCTCCATTCGCGGACAAGATCCATCAATGACTTCGTACACGATCAACGGAGTGAACGTCGGGAACTCGGCGGCATCGACGATCGACAGCGATTTGCTCAACCAAGCACAAGTGGATGCACAGAACGATCTTCTCGCGTATTCGTTTCTCTCACCCTCGATGCATCCGCTCTATCACGCTTCGGCGCAACAAGGGGCATACGGCCTCTCGGTGATCAAAGGTTCGTTCCAGGACACGGTGGGAACGGTCGGGCTCGCCGTCGCGCACGCTACGCGCTCGGCGGATAGCGCATTAAACGGCCAGATCTACGTCGACCAGAGCGGCTATGCCTACCCCCATTTCGGCGCGATTCACATCATCGGAAATTACGCCGACCTAACACTTCCGCTGGGTTCCTGGGATGCGTCGCTCTCCGATGCGGTCGCGACGAGTCGAAAGCTCCCGCTTTCGAATATTCGAACCGGGTCGATCGCTACAGGGTACGGGCCCGGCGAAGTTCTTACCTCTTCTTCGAATAACCCAGTGCTTTCCGCAAACGGGCTTTTGAGCAATTACGCCATCTCCGTAAGCGTTGCTGCGTGGGGGCTCCATGAGAACGACGACTACCTGACGAGAACTGTGGGACGAGTTCCTTCTCCATTCGTCTCCACGAACGTCACCCAAGGCACCGATATTTATTTGGCTGCAAGCAGCGCGACACAGAGAACCCATACGACTCTGAGTTTCGATGCGACCGAGTCGTCGTATCGCTTCTCCGCGCTCGGTCTGCCCCCCAACACCGTTTCTGTCCCGAAATCGACCATCACGCTCTCGCAAAATGGCAGCATGGGCGCACATCTGCTCGACCACCTGGGTTTAAGCGCCGAAATAGCCGGGCGGCGAGTATCACCGGCAATAGACTTCGCGATTCGTTGGCCCAACGAGCATGGTACGCAAGCATACCTCGTCGCCAATGGTGGTCGGCGATACCTCGACGCAACCTCGCTCGGGGGGACGGTCGGGCTCAGCGACCCGGCATCGGCTACCTTCGATTGCGCGAACGGAGCCATCTCGACAACCGGAGTGGGAGCGAGCACCGCGGCACCCTCCGAATACGGTCTTTCCGCCGGTTACGCGCGGCAATTTCGCCGACTTTGGTTGAATCTATCGGGGTATGACGAGCGCATCTTCGGGGCAATTATTACCGACGCCCCTGTAGCGGCCTCCGCGATGCCCGCGGGGTCACTCCCACCCGGCTTCGTCGGAGAGCTCCAGAGCGCGTACGGCAGCATCGGCGGTTGCGCGGGCCCGGCGCCCTCGCCGACGAGTATATTCTTTAGCGAGAACGTCGCCAACGTCACCGCCGAATATCGTGGGGTTTCGCTCGATTCGCAAATCGAACTTGCGAACAATCTTAGTTTGGAGATGCGATACGGCCTCACCCAAGCGCAGATCTTGGCAATTCCATCACTGCTTCTGTCACCGCGCTCGCCGTACGTTCGCGGCGCTCAAATTCCAAATGTCCCGCTCAACGAATTCGGCATTACTGCCGACTGGCACCCAAGCCACTACGTCGAGCTGCTTGCGAACGCCGATGTAACGTCGCGCAACAACTTCAACAATCTTCCGACGTACACACGGATAGACGGCGGTCTTCTACTCTATCTTTCGCGCGTTGCGAGCCTCAGCGTCGTCGGCTCGAACATAACGAACCAATTTGTTGGATATTTCGTTAGCCCGCAATATTCGGTGCCGTTGCCGGCGCAGGAGGGGATCGGCTTTCCAACTCTCGCAGATCCACTACCTCACAGCGCACTCTACGTCCAACTCAATCTGCGCCTCAGGGAACGCGGGAGGCCCTAAGTTCGCTGTCCCCCCTTAACGGTATGAGAATCGGCGAAATCGCGCATCCGGAGAATACCACCGCGTTTGAGGACGTCGAGCCCAACCTGCGAGGCGTAGTGATGCTCGGTCGCCACCATGCCGTGCCGGCCGATCCCCATCGGCGGCGAGATTGCCATCTTCGGGCGCGGCCAGGGGCCGACGGTGAGCAATGCGAGCGCCGAGAGCGCGGCGAGCAGCGGACGAGCGGTTCTCTTCATGGGGGCTGCTTCGGCTTCATCCCCAATTATGCCCCGCAAAACTCGGGCTCCTATTTACCGAGAACGATGTCAATTCCGGCGAGAACGAGGCGAAGTTTTGCACTCGACAACCGGCCCACTCGCTCGGTGAGCATCGTTCTATCCAGCGTAACGATCGCCGAAACATTCGCTACCGATTCCTTGGGTAAGCCGGTCTGAGCGGCTGTTAGCCGAACGTTTCCGGGTGCCTCGGCCCATTGAAGATTGCTCGTAATGGAAACACAAATGACGGTTCCGAGACGACTCCGGTTCAACGCGTCGGATTGCACGACGACGACGGGTCTCCGAAATCCGGGCGCCGAGCCCCGAGGTTCCGGAAGGTCGGCCCACCAAATCTCCCCCTGCCCGATTACCAATCGGTACTACCGAGTACGCCGACTCCAACGGCAACGACGAAGGGGTCGACGCTCTGTCCGGCCTCAGCGACGACGGCGTTCATTGCCTCGGTAATTTCGTCGTTCTCGTGACGGGCGAGATATTCGCCGAGCGCGTCGGCGTACAATCGGCTACGCGAGCGTTTCGCTCGTCGCGCGAGCCGTTCTGCCCGTTCGTAGATGTCGTTGGGTATCGACACCGCCGTTTTCATACCAATAGTATAACCCGGAAGGAACGGCGAAGCAATCTTTTCATCGAGCAGGCACGAGTACGTCGTTTTGCGAGCGCGGCAACGCCCGGCGAGAAAACGAGGATCGGGACGATCCCGCCCTTGATAACGGCCGGGACGCCTTTACATGAGGGACACGTTTCGCTCGTGCCGATCGGCTGCTCCCTCGTGAGGAGCTCGGCCAGACGGGACCATAGGGCTCGGCCGGGGCTCCGCCGAAGTGGACGCGGTTCAACAAAAGAATAAACAAAACACCCCTATGTAAGGAGTCCCCGTGCCCGAAAGCATCTCATTAGAGATCGGCGGGCGCACGATGGTCATCGAAACCGGCGAACTTGCCAAGCAGGCAAACGGTTCGGCCCTGGTTCGGTATGGCGACCAAAACGTCGTGCTCTGCGCCGTCACCGCCTCCGCGAAACCGCGAGAAGGCATCGACTTTTTCCCCCTGACCTGCGACTTCGAAGAGAAGATGTACGCGGCAGGCAAAATCCCCGGCGGATACATCAAACGCGAAGGGCGCCCGCCCGAGCACGCCGTGCTCAGTTCGCGCCAGATCGATCGTCCGATCCGTCCGCTCTTCCCCGACGGTTTCCGTAACGACGTACAGATCGTTGCGACCGTTCTCTCGGTCGACCCCGAGCTCGATGCCGATGTTATCGGCGTCTGCGCCGCAGGCGCGGCACTCGCG
>JBMFXH010000047.1:0-11777 GCA_049964475.1 Vulcanimicrobiaceae bacterium | reverse complement strand
ACGGCACAGGGGCCGGCGCAGATCGCTAATTCCTCGCCGCCGAAACTTGGGCCGCCGGGGCGGAGCGAGACGATGCTGCGCCGATCGCGTGCATCGACATGGACCAACCGAAGATCGCGCGAGGGTGGCAGCGGGCGAGCGTTCATTCCCGAGATGCTACCACGCGGTCGGCGGCTGCGGGGGGTTGAGAGGTCGCACGGGCGAGTTCGGCGATCTCACGCGAACTTAAAGGGCGAACCCGTCCGGACGCAAGCGAGCCCAACTCGATCGGGCCGAAGCGAAGACGTCGCAGTTCGATAACGGGGTGTCCTAGTGCGGCGAACATCTCGCGCACTTGCCGATTGCGCCCCTCGTGAATCGTGAGATCGACGAGACTTCGCAACGAGGCCGAGGAGACGATCCGCAATTTTGCACCCGCCGCCCGAAAGCTGGGGGTCCGGACGCCGGCGCGCAGTTCTTCGATCTGCTCGGGGGTGAGCTCGCCCCGGATCGTCGCGCGATAGGTCTTCTCGACGCCGAAGCGCGGGTGGAGCAACCGGTGAATCAAGTCGCCGTCGTTGCTAAGCAGGAGGAGCCCCGAGGTATCGTAGTCGAGGCGTCCGGCGGGAACGACGCGCGGAAGATCGCGCGGCAAAAGATCGACGATCGTGCGTCGCCCTTCCGGGTCGGAGAGCGTCGTCACCACCCCGACCGGCTTATTCATCGCGAGATAGATGTACCGTTGCGCGAGTGCCGGCTTCCCGTCGCAGAGAATACGGTCATCGGGATCGACGAGCGTACCGAGTTCGCGAACGACATGTCCGTTCACGCTCACGCGCCCGGCGAGAATGAGCTCGTCGGCGGCACGCCGCGAGGCGACCCCCGCGCGAGCGAGCGCGCGGTTGAGTCGCATCTGCGCGGCGTCGCGCTTAGTACTTCCCGTTATTCTCTTCGTAACCACGGGACATCGAGAGCGCCTCTTTGGTGACCGACGCCAAGAACTCATCGTTCGTGCGCGTTTGGGCCATTTTATCGAGGATGATCTCGGTGATATCGCCGCTGTTGAGCACGGCCGTTGCGCGACGCAGCATCCAGATCTTGCGCATCTCCTCATTGGAGAGCAAGAGCTCTTCGTGGCGCGTTCCCGAGCGCTTGATATCGACGGCGGGGAAGACGCGCGATTCGGCGAGTTTTCGGGTAAGGTTGAGTTCCATATTTCCGGTACCCTTAAACTCTTCAAAGATGATGTCGTCCATCTTCGAACCGGTCTCAATGAGCGCCGTGGCGATGATGGTCAACGATCCGCCTTCTTCAATTTTACGCGCCGCGCCGAAAAAGCGTTTCGGTTTATGGAGCGACGCGGTATCGAGACCGCCGGAGAGCGTCCGCCCCGAATTCGGAATGACTTGGTTGTACGCGCGCGCGAGACGGGTGATGGAGTCGAGGAGGATAACGACGTCTTTCCCCATCTCGACGAGGCGTTTGGCGCGCTCCATCGTGAGTTCGGCGACCGCAGTGTGGTTCTCCGGATGCTCGTCGAAGGTTGACGCGACCACCTCGCCGTCGATCGTCCGCTGCATATCGGTGACTTCTTCGGGGCGTTCGTCGACGAGCAACGCGATAATGTGCGCCTCGGGATGATTGATCGATATCGAGTTGGCGATATTTTTCAGAAGCGTCGTCTTACCGGCTTTCGGCGGCGAGACGATCAAGGCACGCTGCCCCTTACCGATCGGACAGAACAGATCGATGACGCGCGTCGATAGTTGCGTCGCGCGGACTTCGAGTTTAAAGCGCTCGTTGGGGTAGATCGGGGTGCCCTTTTCAAAGAGCTTCCGCACGCCCATTTTTTCGATATCGATCTCGTTGACGCGGTCGACGCGCAAGAGGCCGAAATATTTCTCGCCTTCTTTCGGCCGCCGAACCGTTGCGTCGACGCGATCGCCGCGGCGTAGATCGGCACGTCGTATCTGCGCTTGGCTAACGTAGACATCTTCGTTTCCGATCACATAACCCGCGCGCCGTAGAAAGCCGTAGCCCTCGGGGAGGATATCGAGGATTCCGCTCGCGCTTTCGATGCCGGATCGCGCTTGCTGAGCGGCGAGAATTTGGAGGACGATCTCGTCCTTCTTCACTTTTGCCGGCGTGGCAATCTCGATTGAAAACTCTTTTGCGATCTCGACGAGTTCGCTCTTACTTTTTTCTTCGAGTTGCGCTGCCGTCAGCATCGGTGGCGCCTGCGCCTCGCTCTGGGAGAATGCCTCGGGCTGAGGAAACCCGGTATTGTTATGGCGACGTCGCGAACGGCGGCGGCGGCCTCCACTGGGTGGGCGGCCATTTTCGTTGGGGCGGTGATCGAGTTGCAGGGGAGGCTCACTCTCGCAGCGTCCGCGCGCATTCACCAGCGACTTCATCGGGCTACGCCGCGACGGTGGGTGAGTGTGAGCGGGAGGGAATAGATTGCGCCGGGCGAGTCGATAGCGACTCAACGGCACCTCAGAGGTTATAGCACGGGATCGATGCTCCCTTCAAGCGCCGCACGAAACGTTCTCTTTCGTTCGAGACGCAGTTTCACGCGAGGTTCGATCTACGCCGCAATGCGCGAGAGCTCGGCGCGAGCCAGGTCGCGGAGATCTTCGGCGCGACCGGCGTCAAGCGCGAGCGTCGGCGTCGCCCGTAGGGAACAGAGCAGATGGATGTATGGCCGGTGCAGGCTGTAGGGAAGCGGACGATGCTCGCGCAGGTCCTCGAGCAACTCGAGATCGGGAACCAGAACCCTCGCATTGCTATGGCCGAAGCCGCGCAGGGCATCGAGCAGTGCGAGGAGCGCTCCGTACGCGATTGCCCGCTCGGCGCACTCCTCCGGCGCGGCGATGGAGAATGGAACGCGCACGAGTTGCGAGCTCCGACCGCGCCGGATTCGAGCGATGAGGACGGCGTTACCCGTCGCTGCGGCTGCGTAGCCGTAGTCGACCAGAACCCGATGAAGCGACGTATTACGCATGCATGGACCTCATGGCCAGCATACATCGAACATACGTTCGCCGTCAAGCCGGGGTAGCGAGCCTCGCGATCGCCTCTTGATAGATCTCGACGCAGCGAGCGGCGAGGCTGCGCGCATCGAAGCGACGGGCGGCAACAAGCATCTCCTCGCGGCTGACGACCGCCGGCGATTCCGCCTCCATCGCCAAGGCAAAGCTGCGCGCCTCGGGGACGATCAGGCGTGCGCAGCCCCCGAGCACATCGCGATTCTGCGGCGAATCGGCGGCGAAGACCGGCAACCCCGCAGCGAGCGCTTCTACCTGGACGAGCCCCTGCGTCTCGGTCACGCTCGGGAAGAGGAAGGCGTCGGCGCTGGCATAGTAGTCGGGGAGCGACGTGCGCGCTAGCGCGCCGAGAAAGCGCACCCGATCCTCCAGTGCGCGGTCATGTACGAGCGCCTCCAAGGCCTCACGTTCGGGGCCGTCGCCGATGAAGGCAAGGCGCACGTTCGGGGTGCGCACCTGCGCGAGCGCCTCGACGACGACAGCGAGATTTTTTTCAAGCGCGAGCCGGCCGACGGCGAGAAAGAGGCGATCTTCAGCACGCGCACCCATTGCCTCGCGGAGCTCTTCGCGCCGACGCCCGCGCGCGAAAGAGGCGACGTCGATACCGCTTGGCAGCACTTCGATACGCCCGTCGACCCCTAATTCCCGCAGGCGATGCTCCATTGCCGAGGTCGGCACGATGACTGCGGCGACGGCGTTCGCGAAACGCCGGGTGAGTTCCGATGCAGCGTACCGCGTTGCCCGCGCTTCGAATGGAACATAGTGAGCGTACGCTTCCAGCTGCGTGTGATAGGTATAGACGGTTGGGTGCCCGTAGCGACGCGCGTACCGTAAACCCATCCATCCGGTGACGAACGGCGAATGGAGATGGAGAACGTCGAGCTGCGCGACGCGATGAGCGATCTCGCTTCGTCGCAGAACGGGAACGGTGAGCCGGTAATCGCTCTGCGTCGGCAACGGCAGCGATGGAATACGCACGACACCGGCGTCGTAGCGCGCTTCGGGATGGCGCGGCGTAAAGACCGTGACTTCGTGCCCTAATTCGGTGAGAAATGCGCGCAGCGTATCGACGGCGGTCACGACCCCGTTGACCACCGGATGATAGACTTCCGTAAAGAGCCCGACCCTCAACATCGCCGAGCTCGGATTCCACTCGGCGTACCCCGGGCCTTTATGGGTTCAGAGAAGGAGTATCCTTCGGGAAGTCGACTTTTAGCATAGGAGCCCCGCGGAAGCGGCATGCTATAGTCCGCCCGGTCGACGGCCACATTGCCCGACCCGGCCGCCCCGCGGCCCATCCGAGCGGAACCCACTGCTTACCCCGATCGATACTACGTGCAGTGATCCGCCCCGATCCTTGGCGTTTCCCCTCCATGGTCTCGAGGGATCCGTCAACCACCACTCCATAAACGACCGGCGCTCTTGCTCGCCACCGCCGCACCACTCATGTGCGACACCGTGCCTGGAAGACGCCCGAACGCGAAAGGAACGCGGTTGATAGGACGAAGGCCCATGCGCCGACTCCATCTCATTTTTGTAGGCTTGCTCGGAGCAGGCTTCGCTCTGGGTGCCTCCTTCATCGCGCCGACCACGGCCGTGCGCGCGGCGGAGCCCACCACCTATTCCGTCGTCTTCCAAGACGGCTCGCGGAGCACGCCCTACCGGAGCACCGCCGCCAACGTCGGCCAATTTCTCATCGAGCGCGGCATCCACGTGGCGCCCGGCGATGAGGTCGTGCCCGCTCCCGCCGCCCCGCTCAGCAACGGCGCGACGATTATCTATCGGCGTGCGATTCACGTTACGTTTTTGAATGGCGCATCGGTCGAGAACGTTGCGACGACGGCGCAAGATGTCGGCTCGTTTCTCGCGATGCAAGGGGTGAAGATCGGGAAATTCGATAAGGTATTTCCCTCGCTCGGCACCACGCTGCACGATGGTGCGCGCATTCGCATATTTCATATCGTTGCGTGGGATCGCGATGTCCTCGTTCCCGTTCGCGCAGGCACGATTCATCGCCTCGATACACACATGCGTGTCGGCGCCCGCAAAATCGTCGCCGACGGTTCGACCGGCGAACGTCGCGTTGATTTCCGATACTTCAAATACCCCAACGGCATCATCCGCCGAATTGCACTCTCGTCGACGACCGTGCAACCGGCGCATCCGCGCATCGTTCTCGACGGGGTCGGCGATATCGGCGCGTTCTCGAATTTCACCGCGCGGAGCATCGGCAAAATGCAGTTGCGTGCCGTGCATGCAATCAGCATGGTTGCAACCGCCTACACGCCGTGGTGCGCCGGTTGCAGCGGCATCACCGCGACCGGCGAACGCGCCGGGCACGGTATCGTCGCCGTCGATCCGCGCGTCATTCCCTTGGGAACCAAACTCTTTATTCCCGGCTACGGGTACGCCGTTGCCGGCGATACCGGCGGTGCGATCGTCGGGAATCGCATCGATCTCGGATTCGATTCCCAGCGCGCGGCGATGGAGTTCGGGCGCCGGAAGATCGTCGTCTTCGCCATCAAAGGGTGAGTGCGCGCGGCCTTCTCAACGCTGCGGGGTTACACCCGAAGAAGCGTTTCGGACAGAATTTTCTGCTCGACGAATCGCTCTGCATCAAAATTGCGGATCTCGCTCGCTCGAACGAGCCCGAATTCATCGTTGAAGTCGGCCCCGGGACCGGCGCGCTCACAGCCGCGCTCGCACGGGACGACGTTCGCGTTCGCGCGTTGGAGATCGATCGCGATTTAGTCGCTCTGCTACGCGCGCGCGACGATCTTGCATCGGTCGAAATCCTCGAATCCGACGCGCTGACCTATGCGTGGCCGGAGTCCGCATTTGGGCGCTGGCACGTCGCCGGAAACCTCCCCTATAACATCGCGACGCCGCTCTTGGTGCGACTCGCGCAGCTCCCCGGCGGGCCGCAACGCATCGTTGCGATGATTCAAAAAGATGTCGCCGACCGGCTGCTTGCCGCTCCCGGTACTCCGGCGTACGGCAGCCTCTCGGTTGCGGTCAGCAACGTCATGACGATCGCGCGCGCGTTGACGCTGGGTCCCGGTGCATTTTATCCACGCCCGAAAGTCGACTCGACGGTCATCGTGCTCGATCGGCGCGCGCGTCCGTTGGTAGAACCGATCGACCCGCTGCTCTTCGAGAAGGTCGTGCGCGGATCGTTCGCGTATCGCCGAAAGACCTTAGCAAACTCGCTCTCGCGCGCGCTCTCCGTGGAGCGTGGCGAGATACTCATCGCCATGCAAACGGCTGGAATCGACGAAGATGAACGCGGAGAACGGCTCGACATCGATAGTTTCGCCCGGTTGGCCGACGCATTGGCGCGAAGGGGCTTTTAAAGGCTCCTCGGTCGCCCTGCTGGTCTTCGGGCTGATCGGCTTGGCCGTCGCCTGCGCCGTTCTGGCATTGATTGCCTACATCGTCGTCGACCCGTCAACGCTCTCCGTCTTGGCGCGGTCGCCGAAAAATCTGCCGGTCACCGCGGTATTGATCGTTCAACTTGCGTTCGAATTGCCGCCGATCTTCGTCCTGATGGCGATGCTCCCACGCGTCGCGCTCTACTCGTGGGAGGAGCTCGGCCTACGCATTCCTACGGCGACGACACTTCTTTACGTTCTCGGCGGGTTCGTAGCCGCGATCCTCGTCGGTGACGGCGGCTCCGCCCTCGTCGAGCATCTCACCCATCATCCCCATCACATGCAAGACGTCGCCAAGATGTTCGAGGGAATCCGGCATACCCCGGCGCTCGTCGCATTCGTTCTTTACGGCGTGCTCGTCGCGCCGATCGCCGAAGAGTTGATCTTTCGCGGCTTCCTCTTCAACCTCGGCTTACGCTACGGAAATTTCTGGGTCGGCGCCATCTTCAGCTCGCTCCTCTTCGGAGCGGCGCACGGCGATCTCGAACTCTTTCTCCCGCTCTCGCTCGTCGGTTTCGTTCTCGCAACGGTGTACTATCGTTCGAAGAATCTCATTGCATCGATGCTGACGCATGCCTCGTTTAACGCGATCGCGTTCACGGCGCTTTCAACGCTCAGACACTAAATCGCGCCGATGCGCACCAATGCGTCGAGCACGCGCTCGGGGGAAATGCTCTCGGTGCCGACAACTTCGATGCGATGCGCAAGCGTTTCCGGAAGGCTCGTCGAGGCCGGGCGCAAGTGAAAGCCACGCGCGATCGGGCGCGCGCCGACGAGATGCAACGCGAGCGGATTGGGTTCGTCGTACCACGTCGGATAGTGTGCGAACCAAAGGCCGACCAGCGGGATCCCGCCGCGGGCCGAAACGGCATGCAGCGGGCCGGCGGGAACGCCGACGAAGGCATGCAGGCGCGCTAACAACGCCAGGAAGAGCTGGGCAAAAGGTTCGTCGATCTCCGCTGCGACGGTACGAAAGGAGATCGCATTCGAGCGTTCGAGCCAACCATCGTTCGGGTCCCCGAGCGCATCGAGCACTACAACCCGCAGTCGCGGATCGCGCGCACGGACGAGATCGACGAAGGCTCGCGCATCCTCGCTCGGCCACGCCTTCGCGGGTTCGGTGTGTCCGCTGGTAGCGACGAGCAACAACCGATCCTGCGGCGTGATATACCGCGCGAGCGCGTCGTCGAATCGCCGTTGCAATGCCGGGGCAACGGCAAACTGCAACGATTGCGGCAACGGTCGCGCTAGATCGAATTTCGAAAGCCGCGACGCCTCGATGAGGGAGCGCGCGAGCGCGCGCGCCTTGGTGTGAAACGGAAAAGCGAGCCGTCCTTCAGGTTCGGGATAGTCGGTGTAGAGGAGCGCCGTTGGTGCGAAAGCGGCAAATGCTTGGGGGAGCTCGCCGGGCAATGCGATGCGCTCGCGGTTGCCCGAGAGACGCCTCCAATTCAGGCCGAGATGCGCCGCCCCAAGCGCCGACCCGTCGCTGACGAGACGGATCCCCGACGGCAATGCGGCGACGGGGCGCGCGCCCGCAAAGAGCGCGCTATAATCATCGCCGAGGCGAAAGATCGCATAGGTGTTCTCCGGCGAGAGCATCGGGGCAACGTGTCCGAAGTGCACCCAGTCACCGAAGCCGTGCGGCCAATAGATCGCCATGCGTTCGCCGCGAAGCCGTGCAAAACGATCGTGGCGTTCGTTATACGCAGGCAGCACCGTCGACGGAAGCCCCGGCGCGATCGCCGGATGTCGCTGGAAAAGATTACCGAGCATCGACGAGTGCGGCAAGACGGCTACGAATACGTTCGATAAACGCTCGATTTGAGAACCGCGCCGCGTGTGCGCGCATCTGCTCCTCATCGAAATCGCTCGTGTTGAACTTTCTCAACGCCGCCGCAAGGTCGGTCGCCTCGGGACGATCGAAAAACGCGCCGGTCGTTCCTTCAATGATGCTTTCGGTCGCTCCGCCACCCCGAAAGGCGATGCTCGGCGTTCCGCTCGCTGCCGCTTCCAGCGGCATGAGACCGAAATCCTCCACCCCCGGCACGACGATCGCACGCGCGCGAGCGAGTTCGTCGGCGATTGCCCGATCTCCGAGCTCGCCGAGAAAAGTGACCGGCGCGCCCTGCGCTCGCCGTTCGAGCGCCGTCCGCATCGGGCCGTCGCCGACGATACGCAACGGGGTCCCCGCGATGCGTGCGGCATCGATCGCTAGATCGATGCGTTTATAGGGCAGCATCCGCGCCACGACGAGAAACGCCTCGTGCGGCTCCCGACGTTGCACGAATCGCTCGGTATCGACCGGCGGATGCAATACCTCGAGCTTGCGGCCGTAGTACTGCAGCGCTCGGCGTGCCGTGGTAGCGGAGTTGGCCAGCATCTCGGTCGGGCGCTGTGCCGCGCGAATATCCCAGCGCGACAACCCTGCAACGAGCGGACGCGCTAGAGACCCGACGCCGAGCCCGCCGACATAGGCGTCGTAGTCGAAGAGAAACCTGCTTACCGAATGGAGATAGCAGAGGTGCACGCAGCCGGAAGGCACGAGAACGCCCTTCGCCCATGCAGACGAAGAGCTGAGTATCGCGTCGTATCCGGAAAAGTCGAAACGTTCGAACGCATGCGGATAGAACGGCGCGTACCAACGAAAGCGCTTCCGGATTCCCGGCATGCCGGCAAGCCACGAGCTATGAATCGTGCGTCCGGCGAACCAATCACCGGTTTTTTGCTCGTCGTAGAACGCCGTATAGATCGGCGCGTCGGGAAACGCCGCGGCGAGCACCGCGAAAACGCGTTCGGCGCCGCCGCGTTGATTGAGATAGTCGTGGACGAGTGCGAGCTTCAGGAGCCGCTTCCGTCGCTTCCCTGCACGACGGCGATGGTAGGGTGGACGAGATATCGCTTTGCGACGCGCGCGAGGTCCGCAGGGGTAACTTTCGCGATTGCAGCGATCGTTTTCGCGACCGGATCGCCGGTGCCGCCGGCTTCACGATAGATGCGCAGCAAGCGCAAGTGCAGACGCGGATCGCTCTCCTGACGGGCGAAATCGCCGATCGCTTGCGCTTTCAAGCGATCGATATTCCCGTGCAGCTTTCCGTCGCCGATCATCTGCGAGAGCGCGAGCGCTCCGCCAATGAGCTGATCGGGGCGACCGACCGCGCCCGAGGCGTAGAGCAGCAACTGCGGCCGGCCGCCGAGCGAGCGATAGCGAGCTCCGTACGACCGGCTGACGTAAAACGCGTCGAGTCCTTTCGGCAAGCCCGCCGTCTCGGCAAGGATCCGTTTCATCAGTGCGGCCTCAACCAACATCGCCGGAAAATCCGCCGAGGTCGGCTTCGGCGCGAGAAACGACGCGACGATCATCGTCGAAAGCGTCGGCCGCGTCGTGCGGAGAATGAGGCTCGACGCATCGAGGAGCAGCGGCGGGGAGCTTACCCGCGGCGAGCTACCACTCGGCAGCGCATCGGCGAGACGCACCAGCGCCCCGGCGAGCCCCGGCGCCTCTTCCCCCACGATGGTAGTGGTGAGATCGCCGCGGCGATAATTCCAACGATAAAACGTGCGCGCCTGGGCGATCGAAAGGTGCTGTATCGAGAACGGCGTTCCGTCGCGCGGCATCGCCAGGTTGCCCGAGCGTGCGAGCGAGCGACGCAACATCTCGGTCGCCAACTCCCAGTTATTCTGCTGCCGTTCGGCGATCCGGTCGAGCAGTGCTTTGCGTGCTGCGGTCAATGCCGGAAGCGAAAAATCCGGCGCATTCATCGCGGTCGCCAACACGTCGACGAGGGTCGGCATCGCCTCGGGAAGTCCGGCGAGTTCGATGGCGACGCGGTCGTCATGCACGTGGATGCTCAGATCTCCGCCCTCGGAACGAATCGCATCCTGCAACGGCAACGCGACGCCGCCGACCTCGACCGATGTCCGGGAGAGTAGATGCGCATCGAGCGCCGCGATACCGTTCTCGCTCTCGCGTTGACGATCGAGACCGGCGCGCAGATCGATCTGCACGAAGGTGACCGGCCGTACTGGTAACGTCGACGCACCGCTTTCGCTTTCGGCGCGCACGCCGTGCGGCGTGCAGATCGATACGAGGGCGAGCACAAGAGCAAATGGGGCGAGGCGCTTCATCACACGCTCTTTTCTGCAACGGAGGTCATGAGAATGGTCGTCGGATGTTCGAGATAACGTCGCACCGTATCGGCAACGCGCTCCGGCGTGAGGCGCGCGATGCTCCGAGCATACTCGCCGTCCGGCAGGCCGGGAGCGTACGCCGCATCGCCGGAGGCCGCATACCATCCGAGATTATCGGCGAGCCCTTGGGGCACGTCGATCGCCGAGGCGATGTGAAACTTGAAAGCGCGCAGCAAGCGCGCAAAGCGCGGTTGTGAAAGCGGCGTGCGCAGGCGAGTCAGATCATCGAGCAAGACGCTCTCCATCTTCTGAGGATCGTCGCCGACCCCGAAAATCGTAAAGACGCCGACGCGCTGCAGAGTGACGAATCGCGCGACGGCGACGTTCCCCGCAGGAAGCGGAAGCGCGCGGCCGAGTTGCCGATCGAGCAGTGCGGAAGCAATGAAATCCAGCGCGGTTGCATCATCGCGCGACGAAATCGGCGGCCCCGCAAAGCCGATCGCAACCGCCTGGCTCGAGCCATGAACCGAGTGCGTCGATGCATTCTCAGCTACCGGCGAATCGATCGGGGCGTCGTTACCGGTGCGGCCGACCGCAGCGATATCCCCTAAGAGCGTGGCCCCGACCGCACCGGCGAACGACAGGCTGGCATTGCCGGGACGAAAAGCCCGCTCGGCATAGCGTTGAACGCGTTGCAGATGGATCGCATCGAGCGACGATGCCGAGTTCGGGTAGACCGGCGCATGCATCGGCCCGTTCGAGAAAAGTGCGGCAAAGAGCCGGGTCTGCAGCTCGTTCTCGATGTTAAAGCGCTCTTCGACGGCGCGCACGCTGGTCTCATGGCGCGCTTCGTCGAGCGTTTTCGCATCGATCGTTCCGGTAAAATAGGCCTCCGTTAACGCGCGCAGCGTCGTTGCCGCATCGGCCTTAGGAACGACGATGCTGACTCCTAAAAGGTTGGGCGAGGGTTCTATTTCGATCGTTCCGCCGACGTTATCGACGATCTCGCGCAACGAGGCCCCGCCGACGATCGGCGCATCGGCGAGCGCATGTGCCGCGAGATCGGCGATCCCCGGGGCATCGAAGGAGTAGCCGCTGGCGGGGACGTGCAACCAGAGACCGATCGCCGCCGTCGGCGAACTGGGATCGGAAGCGAATGAGTAACTCGCTCCGCTGTGCAACTCGCCGA
>JBMFXH010000046.1:0-11880 GCA_049964475.1 Vulcanimicrobiaceae bacterium | reverse complement strand
GGGGTTGGTTGCCAACGCGCCGGAGATTGCGGCGACCATATCTTGTTGTTTCGTGACGAATTGCTCGGCGGATTCCGAGACGCAGCTCTCGATCCGGCGCACGCCGCTGCCGATCGAGGATTCGTTGAGGAGAACGAAGAGTCCGAGTTCGCCGGTGGAATGCGCGTGGGTGCCGCCGCAAAATTCTATCGATGGCCCCGCTTGCACCACGCGCACGCGCTCGCCGTACTTTTCGCCGAACATCCACACCGCGCCGGTCTGTTTCGCTTCGTCGAGCGGAAGCTCGCGCGTTTGCAGGGGAGAATCGTCGCGAATCATCCGGTTGACGCGGTGCGCCACCTCACGGCGCTGCTCGGGCGAGAGCGCACCCGCCGACCAGCGGAAATCGAAACGCATGCGGTCGATGCCGACCCAAGAACCCGCCTGCGCGACATCGTCGCCGAGCACCTCGCGTAATGCGCGCTGCAAAAGATGCGCCGAAGTATGGTGCCGACGAATTTCGCGGCGCCACCAATCGTGCACCGCCGTCGTGACGCGTTCGCCGACGCGCAGGGTGCCGCTGCGAACGATGCCGATGTGCACCACCGCGTCGCCGAGATACTGGGTATCCTCGACCTCGAAAAGCGCGTCCTCGCCGAGCAAGACGCCGCGGTCGCCGATTTGCCCGCCGCGCTCTGCATAGAACGAGGTAGCATCGAGAACGATCCGCCCGCGCGCACCGCCGACGAGTTCCTGCGCCGCCTTCTGATCGGCATCGAGCATGGCGACGATCGTGCCCGCCCCTTCCAGCCCGTCGTAACCGGTGAATGCCGTCCGAATCGCCGGCAATTCCGCGAGCGTTACCACCGCGCGCTTCGCCGCAGCGTCGCTACGCGCCCGATTGCGCTGCGCTTCCATCTCGCTCTCGAATGCCGCCGTATCGATTGCAACGCCGCGCTCCGCGGCGATCTCGCGGCTGAGTTCGATGGGAAAACCATGCGTGTCGTGCAGTGTGAAGGCGTCCTCGCCCGAGATAAGACGCGTGCAGTTCTCGTTCGCTTCCTCGATCATGCGGTCGAGAACGGCCAAGCCACGCTCGAGCGTCCGATTGAAGGTCTGCTCTTCGCGTTCGAGCGTTCCGACGATGCGTGCCGTATTTTGCCGCAGTTCGGGATAACCGCTCGCAAGCGAATCGACGACCGCGGGTACGAGCCCGGCGAGGAACCCATCGGGATACCCCAGCAGGCGTCCCTGACGAATCGCACGGCGAATCAAGAACCGCAATACGTAGCCGCGATCGCTATTCGACGGATAGATCCCGTCGTTAATGAGAAACGTCACCGCACGCGCGTGATCGGCGATGATATTCCGGCGCACGCTCTGCTCCGAGGGCGGGAGCGAGCTCCCTTTCGGTTGCGGCTGCGCGGCAACGAGATCGAGAAAGAGATCGGTCTCATACATCGACGCTTTGCCGTTGACGACGGCGAGCATTCGTTCGAGCCCGGCCCCCGTATCGATCGATTTTCGCGGCAGTTCCGAGAGCGTGCCGTCGGCTGCGCGATTGAATTGCTGGAACACGACGTTCCAAATCTCGACGTAACGATTTCCGAGATTCGGCCCGGTGTCTTCGGAGCCGCTTGCATACGCTTCCCCAATATCGTAGAAGATCTCGGTCGACGGACCGCAGGGACCGGTCGGGCCCATCGTCCAAAAGTTATCGTCATCGAAGCGCGTGATGCGTCGCGCGTCGATCCCGATCTCGCTCTCCCAAATACGTGCCGCTTCGTCGTCCTCGGTATGCACGGTGACGTACAACCGCTCGGGATCGAGGTGCATCACGCGGGTGACGAACTCCCACGCCCAAGCGATCGCTTGCGGCTTATAGTAGTCGCCGAAGCTAAAGTTGCCGAGCATCTCGAGGAAGGTGCCGTGCCGCCCGGTGCGTCCGACGTTCTCGATATCGCTCTTCGCGCCGGCGACGCGCAAGCAGCGCTGCACCGTCACCACGCGCGGAGCGGGCGCGGGCTGTTCGCCGAGAAATGCCGGCACGAACTGCTCCATTCCCGCGATGGTAAAGAGCGTCGTGGACATCTCGTCGGGGATCAAACTCGCCGACGGAACGTGTTTGTGCCCTCGGGCAACAAAGAAATCGATCCACGCTTGGCGGAGTTCTTGGCTCGTCATCGGCATAGGCACCCCGTATGGTAGCAGAGTGCCGCGGCTTGCGCTACGACGGTGGTGCCAGAAGGCTGCGCAGGCGAGCCAGCGCCCGTTGCTCGATGCGGGAGATCTGCATCTGGGAGGTCCCAAGCCGCTCCCCGACCTCGCGCTGGGTCTGCCCCTCGAAAAAGCGGAGGCGCACCACGACCCGCTCGCGCCCCGGCAGCCGGTCGAGGGCATCGGCGATCTCCGCGCGCTCCGGGACCAACTCGAGATCCCCGTCCGCAGCGCCGAGACTCGGTTCGAGGCGTCGGGCGCCCTCCTCGCTCTCGAACCCGGCATCGAGCGAGAGCGGGGAGAGCGCCCCGCCCGCCTCCATCGCCTCAAGTACCGCCTCGATCTCCACCCCGAGGTGCTGCGCGATCTCCGCCGGGGTCGGCGTTCGCCCGAGATCGGCGGTGAGCCGGTCGGTCGCGGCGCCGATCGCGAGCGCGAGCTCCTTCAGTCGGCGCGGCACGTGCACCGACCAACGCTTATCGCGGAAGTAGCGCTTTAACTCGCCGAGGATCGTCGGGGTAGCGAAGGTCGCAAACTGCGTGCCGAACGCCGGTTGATAGCGATCGATCGCATTGATGAGCCCGAGGGTCGCGATCTGCAGAAGATCGTCGTAGGGTTCGCCGCGATCGACGAAACGCTTGGTGAGGAAACGCACGAGCCCAAGATGCCGCTCGACGAGTTGCGAGCGCACCGTCGATCGCTCCGCCGCAATGCTTTCGTCATCACCGGCTTCTTTGAGAGCCAGAAAACGCGCGAGAAGCGCCTCCGCCGATTCTCCCTCACTCATCGTAACGCTTCGAAAAACCCGGAGATCCGTCCGAACCTATCGGGCTTTCCCTTATCGAGCGCTATCGCCAAGTTTCTTAAACATCGTCAGCACCGTGCCGCTCTCCGCTTCGACGCGGTACTCCACATCGTCCATCAAGGCACGGATGAGATAGACGCCGAGCCCCCCGACGCGCGGTTCGCCGAGATCGCGCGAGCGAATTCGCTCGGCTTCGGTACCGATGCCGAAATCGCGTACGCAAATTTGGAGACCGTCGTTGTAAATACGACACGTGATGACGATTTCATCGCTCTCGCGAGCGTGCTGGATAGCATTGGTGCATGCCTCCGCGACGGCGAGTTTCAGGTCGGCGATTTCATCGACGTTGAAATGCATGCGGGCGGCGACGGTGGCAACCGAGAGCCGAGCGAGTGCAACCCACTCGGCGCGAGACGGAATACGAATTTCGATCTCGGGAATCTCGGTACCGACCTCGCGCGCTTGCATCATTTCAATGCGTTGACCGCATCGTCGACGCTATCGTAGATATCGAACACTTTGATCAGGCCGGTGATATCGAAGATTTTCCTCGTCTGCGGATTCGTTGAAACCAGCGTCACCGCACCGCCGTGCTCGCGCACGCGCTTGAGCCCGCCGATGAGGACGCCAAGCCCGGTCGAATCGATGTAGCGAACGTTTTGCAGGTCGATTGCAAACGTGTAGGTTCCCTTATCGATGAGCTTCCCGATAAAATCTTTCACCTTCGGAGAAGTATAGACGTCGATCTCACCGTCGAGGGAGACCACCGCAATGGAGCCGTTCACCGAGCGAACCTGCATATTGATATCCACGCGCGCCACTACGCCCCGTCCGCCCGCGGTTCGGCATGAGCGTTCTCGGAATGGTCGGCCCCCGTCGCGCGCGCCTGCTCTAAGATCGTTCGTCCGCGCTCGTAGAGGTCGGCGGCATTGCTTTGCCACGCAGCCGTCGCCTCGCCGACGCGATCGCGAATATCGCCGGTTGCATCGACGGCTTGATTGCTCGCTTCGCGCGCTTTTCCGATCACCGCATCGCGCGTCGTTTCATCGGAGAGCAAAATTGCAGCGGCCGCGCCGATAGCGGCGCCGATCAATAAGCCGATAACGAACCCGCCTCCGTTGGGGCGATTACTCACGCTGCATTTCCTCCACGAGGATCGTTCCCACCGACGAAGCGTTTCAAACGGTCGGCGACGATATTTATGCTCTCGCCGAAACTCGTGACCCCGGGAACGACGGCACTCTTGGAGAGTTCGGCGGTCTGCGCGAGCGCCGAGGCCGCGCCCTCCAGCGATTTTGCTGCAATTGCCAGGTGGGCGACGGCCTGTTCGGCGCCGCTTGCAGCACCGCTGACGTGTTGCAGCGTCGACGCGGCCGCGGGGCCGATGTCGCCGATCTGGCTGTCGACGACATCGAGCGTCTTGTTCAGGCGACCGAATGTCCGAGCGAGCGCGATTGCCGCGATAATCAGTGCGAGGCCGGCGAGAAACGCGCCGGCTCCGACACCGTAATCGAGGACCGCGTGAAGTGTGGAAGCGTCATTGGTCATAATAGCGTCCCCTTTCGCGACCGCCCCGCCCGAGGCTTGCTAATGGACGGCGACTGAGGAGTTCGGCGTCCGCGAAGCTACCGAGGCGCCCGCAAGCGCTCGACCGCCGCAGCGAGGATCTCGCCTGCGGTCGCGACCTCGCGCTCGTCGCTCTCCGGAGCGAAGGAGAGCCGGACGATGCCGCGCTGCAGCGCTGAATCGAGCCCCATTGCGGCGATCACGTGGCTCGGTTCGAAGACCCCGGAGGTACAGGCACTCCCCGCCGAGGCGGCGACCCCGTCGAGATCGAGCCGCATCAGGAGCTCCTCCGACGCGACGCCGGGAATTGCGAGGCTTGAAATATTGGGGAGTCGCTCTGCTTCCCCGCCGTTGATGTGGAGCGCGGGAATCGATCGCCGCGCTCGCTCTTCAAAACCGATTCGCAGGGCCGTTACCCGCCGCACCGCGTCCGCGCGACGTTCGACGGCGAGCTGGAGCGCGGCGGCAAGCGCGGAGATGCCGGGAACGTTCTCGGTCCCCGCACGCGATCCGTACTCTTGCCCGCCGCCGTAGATCAGCGGCTCGAGCGCAATCTCGCCGCGCAGCGCGAGCACGCCGACACCTTTGGGGGCGCCGAATTTATGCCCCGAGATCGAGAGTAGGTCGCATCCGAGCGCTTCGAGCCCGCAATCGAGCCAACGCGCAGCCTGCACCGCATCGGTATGGAAGAGCGCTCCCGCCGCGTGCGCCTGCGCGGCCCAGCGCGGAATCGGCTGCAGCACTCCGGTCTCGTTATTGGCGAGATGGATCGAGACCAACAGCGTGCGCTCGTCGAGCTCGCGTCGATACGCCTCCGCATCGATCCGCCCTTCGCGATCGACCGGCAGCGTAACGATCTCGAACCCTTCGCGTCCAAGCGCGCGCGCTGCATGCAAGACGGCGTGATGTTCGGTTGCACCGACCAAGATGCGGCGGCGCCGAGGATCGCGCGCTGCCCGGGCGACGCCGAGAATCGCCAGGGAATCGCTCTCCGAGCCCCCGCCGGTAAAGCGAACGTTTTTTCGCGGGACACCGAGCATGCTTGCAACGCGGTCCCGCGCCGAGTCGAGTACGGCATGAGCGGCGCGCCCCTGGGCATGCAACGAACTGGGATTAAAATCGCTCTCCAACGCTTGCAAATAGGCCTCGCGCGCGATCGGCGATATCGGCGTCGTTGCCGCGTGATCGAGATAGATACGCTCGCGCATTACGGCTCGAAATATCGCCGCCCGCGCAGCCGCTCCGGTAAAAATTCCTGCGGCGCATCGGGATCGTCGTGCGTGTAAATATATTCGCGACCGTACCCGAGCGATCGCATCAAGCCGGTCGGAGCATTGCGTAGATGTAACGGTACGGGGTCGCGCGCACCCGCCGTCACGTCGGCGAGCGCCGCGGAGTAGGCGCGGCCGACCGCATTGCTTTTCGGCGCGCGGGCGAGGTAGAGCGTCGCGTGAGCGAGCGGATAATAACCCTCCGGCATCCCGACAAAATGCACGGCCTGCTGGGCGGCGATCGCGAGCGGAAGTGCCGCCGCGTCGGCGAGGCCGATATCCTCCGAAGCGAGGATCACCAAACGTCGCACGATGAAGAGCGGGTCTTCTCCGGCATCGAGCAACCGCGCCAGCCAGTAGATGCTCGCATCGGCATCGCTTCCACGGATCGATTTGATAAACGCACTGATCGTATCGAAGTGGCGGTCGCCGCTCTTGTCGTGAGCGCCTCGATGGAGCATCGCCGCCCGCACGTTCTCGCGATCGATCCGTCGCACGCCTTCGTGCACGGGTGCGATGCTCGCTGCGAACTCCAAGCCGCCGAGCGCCGAGCGTGCATCGCCGCCGGCCATCGCGACGAGCGCGGCGAGCGCATCGGGCAACAGCTCGAGCCGTTGCGCGCCGAGCCCGCGCTCGGTGTCGGTCAATGCGCGCTCGATAATGCGCTGCATCGCCACGTCGTCGAGTGGTGCGAGGACGACGACGCGGAGACGCGACAGCAACGCCGGGTTGACTTCAAAGGACGGATTCTCGGTTGTCGCCCCAATCAGCGCGATCGTCCCCTCCTCGACATCGGGCAAGAGCGCATCTTGCTGCGCTTTATTGAAACGATGAATCTCGTCGAGAAAGAGCAGCGTTTTCCGCCCCACCGCACGCCGTTCGCGAGCGTCGGCGACGATTCGTCGCACGTCGGCGAGACCGGCGTTCACCGCCGAGATCTGCTCGAAGTGTGCGCCGACGCTCGCGGCGATCGCGCGCGCTATCGTCGTCTTACCGCTTCCCGGCGGCCCCCAGAGCAGCAACGACGGCAACGCGCCGCGATCGAGGGAGGTGCGCAGCGGGCTTCCGCTGCCGAGTACCTCTTCGTGGCCGACGATCTCTTCGAGCGTGCGCGGGCGCATGCGCGCCGCGAGCGGTACGCTCCCGGAGAGGGATTCCTCGAAGAGCGAACGCTCCATGATTAGGGTGCGGTGTGAGAATTTCCGGGCAAAAGACCGCGAAGGGTTCTTGACCGCGTCGAGGAGCGATGAGGGAGCGACGCCGTGGCGTTTTTACCGAAGAGCGACGCTGAGTCGGACGAGAAGACCGGTGGACGTTTGCACATAACCTTGTAACTCAGCGCCCTACCGGTGAATGATTTTCGGATTTTTGATAACGATCGGTTTGGGAGTCGCTACCGATTCACGGATCTGGCTCGGGAAGCGCAAAATCACGTTTCCGTCAGCCTCGGCCTGACCGGTGATCGTGTTGTAGAGGACGTGGTCGGCGATCAGCGACCGCGCGCCCTGACGCACGTGCACGTTGCCGTGGAGATCGAGTTCGTGCGTGATATCGTTGAGTTTTCCGCTCTGCGCGTCGACGATCGTGTCGGCTTGCGTGTAGTGCATGTGCCCGACCGCGGTGTAGATGCGCGTTTTCTCGTCGATCGTCATTTTATCGGCGGTTAAGGTCGCGGGCCCGCGCCCCGAGGCTTTCTTGGCGCTGCTCAGTCCCCCGAGATTACCGTTTTGGTCGTGCAATACCACGTGGCCGAAGAGCGTCGCCTCTCCGCTTTTTGAGTTTCCGTTTGCACGGTCCGCATCGATCGTCGTTCCGTCGCGCGTGACGAGCACGTGCTGCGGTGCGCTAAAATCGTTGGTCTTCAAGTTAAAATCGAGAAGCGCGGTATGGATGTTCCATTCGCCGAACGTGAAGTGCGCCTGCGATTTTGCCGCCGGACTCGCAGCGGGGCTCGCAGTCGGACGCGCTGTGGGGTGGGTAGCGGCAAGTAGAACGAACGTCGCCGCAAGGGCCGGTACAAAGCGTGCGAACGATCTCATCGGCGCGCCTTGACGACGTGCCGTTCCGCCATCCCGAGCCGTGCTTCAATCAGTTCGAAGCTCAGCGTTCCCTCGCGTAGTACCAACGGTCGTTCTCTCGTACAATCCACAATCGCTGCTTCGCCGTCATAACGGGTCGGCCCGTTTTCCACGATCAGGTCGGCTGCGGGGAGGCGTTCGATCCCTCCGCGGCCGCGATACGGCGGGTCGCCGCTGGCGTTTGCGCTGCTCACTGCAAGCGGGCCGCAGCGGTCGAGGATGGCACGCGCGAGCGGCTCGTCGGGCACGCGCACGCCCATCGTCGGCTGCCCCGCGGTAATCTCTTCGCTGATAAACGATGGACGCGCAACGAGAATGGTCACGGGTCCGGGCAGCAGTCGCTTTGCCACCGTCGCCGCCACGACGTTCCCGGGCGCGTACTCGAGGAGTTCGACGACGCCGGCGACGTGCAGCGTGAGCGGCTTATGGTCGGGGCGCCGCTTTTGCAGATAGATGCGGTCGACGGCATCGAGACGCAGCGGATCGCAGGCGAGCCCGTAACTCGTGTCGTGCGGGAAGATAATCGTGCCCCCGGCAAAGATAACGCGCGCGACCTCCTCGATGAGGAGATCGCGCGGCATCGTCCGTGCGTCGAGCGTTACAGTCATCGTGTTTATACGCGGATGCGCATTCCCGTACCGAGCGCGACGCATGAGAGCGGATCCTCCGCGATGATCGCGGGAACGCCGGTAACCTCGGAGAGCAAACGGTCGAGACCGCGCAACAAGGCTCCGCCGCCGGTAAGGATGATGCCGCGATCGATGATATCGGCGGAGAGTTCGGGTGGAGTTTTTTCGAGTACGCCCTTTACCGCTTCGACGATCGCACCGACCGGCTCGCCGAGCGCCTCGCGAATCTCTTCGCTGGTAATCTTCACCGTTTTGGGCAGACCGTTGATGAGATCGCGCCCGCGAATCTCCATCGCCAACTCCTGTTCGAGTTTATAAGCGGAGCCGACTTTGATTTTAATTTCCTCGGCGGTTCGTTCGCCGATCGTGAGGTTATGGACGCGGCGGATGTAGCGCGTGATCGCTTCGTCGAGTTTATTGCCCGCGACGCGCAACGATTGCGAGACGACGATGCCGCCGAGGGAGATCACGGCGACGTCGGTCGTGCCCCCGCCGATATCGACGACCATGCTTCCCGAGGGCCCGTCGATGGGCAGCCCCGCACCGATCGCTGCGGCCATCGGCTCTTCGACGATCTCGACCGCGCGCGCGCCGGCGAGTTTCGCGGCATCCTTCACCGCGCGTTCTTCCACGCTGGTGATCTCGGCGGGGACGCAGATCGTCACGAACGGCTTGGGCGCGAAGAGCGAACTGAACCACGAACGATCTTTCATCACTTTCTTGATGAAATAGGCGAGCATCGCTTCGGTCACCTCGAAATCGGCGATGACTCCGTCGCGCAAAGGCCGGATCGCTTGAATGTGGGCAGGCGTTTTACCGAGCATCAACCGCGCTTCCTCGCCGACTGCAAGCACCTTGCCGGTGTTCATATCCTTGGCAACAACCGACGGCTCGCGCAAGACGATCCCTTTGCCTTTGACGTTGACGAGCACGTTCGCCGTGCCGAGATCGATACCGATTTCCAATTTAGACTCCCGTTGAAGAGGTGGTACCCGTAGCGACACGGGGAAAGCTTTGCGTTTCGAAGAGCGCATTGGGCTCCTCGAGCGGAGTGATACCGCTGGAGCGTTGCGCCTGTGCGCCCAACGCCGAGAGCATCGTTTCGAGATGTTCGTACCCGCGATCGATATATTCTAAGCCGATAATCTCGGTCTCACCCGATGCGGCAAGCCCGGCAACGACCAAGCCGGCGCCGGCGCGGATATCGGGGGCTTCAACCGGAGCCCCCGAGAGACGTTCGACGCCGGTAATCGTCGCGGTGTTACTCTCCATCGCGACTTTGATATCGGCGCCCATACGAGCGAGCTCGTTGACGTAGGAAAAACGCGCGTTAAAAATCGACTCTTCGACGAACGATTTTCCCGGACAGGTGCAGAGCATCGCGGTCATCTGCGGCTGAAGATCGGTCGGGAAAGCGGGATACGGTGCGGTGACGATCGAGGTTCCGCCGGTAACGCGTTTTCCGTCGACGCGCACCCAGTCGTCGCCTTGCGTCACGGTCGCGCCGCATTCGGTGAGTTTTTCGGTGAGTGCGAGTAGATGGGCGGGAATGCAGCGACGCACCGTCACGTCGCCGCGCGTGGCAACGCCGGCAGCGAGCAACGTACCGGCGACGATGCGATCGGGTATGATTTCGTACTCGACACCGTATAACTCATCGACGCCGTCGATCACCAGCGTGTCGGTCTCGATGCCGGCGATCTTCGCGCCCATCGCGACGAGGAAGCGCGCGAGATCGACGACTTCGGGTTCGAGCGCGACGTTGCGCAACGTCGTCGTTCCCTTTGCAAGCACCGCTGCGAGTAACGCATTCTTCGTCGCTCCGACGCTCGGCATTCGAAACTCGATCTCGCCGCCGCGCAAATGTCCGTCGCGCGCCGCAGCGAGAAGATATCCGTGTTCGTTGCGGACTTCGCAGCCGAGCGTCCGAAATGCCTGTTCGTGCATATCGGTCGCACGCGTTCCTAAAACGCATCCGCCCGGCAGCGGCACCTCCGCACGGCCGAATCGCCCGAGCAACGGCCCGACGAGATCGAATGAAGCGGCGAGTTTGCGGACCAACGCATACGGCGCGCGATAGGTGGCGACATTGCTGGCATCGACGACGAGCGCGTCGCCGTCATAACGCAAGCGTGCACCGAGCGCTTCGAGCAGCGACCACATCACGGAGACGTCGGTAATGCGCGGAACGCGACGCAGCGTCACCGGCCCGCTCGCGAGCAAAGCGGCAGCCATAATCGGCAGCGCGGCATTTTTTGCGCCGTGCGTCTCAACCGAGCCTACCAGCGCGCCGCCTCCGCGAACGCGCAAAACCGTATCGAAGCGATCAATCATGCCTGTACGAGGATGCTTCGCGCCCGAGTGCGGAGCGCCCCGCCCGGGGGCCTACGCGCTTCGTGCGAGCCGCAGCTTCGCCTCGGCGAAGGCGATCGCGGCCGGGTCGGTCGCCGCGGCGAGTTCGGCGCGGGTCGCCTCGATATCGATCTCTTCGAGCGCGAGGGCCCGCTCCACCAGAACGGTCACCCGGTCGGGGAGCGCCTGGATGAAACCGTCGTCGGTCGCGAGTTCGAGACGACGGTTTCCCGATTCATCGCTCACCTCGGCGCGCAGGACGCCGGGTTTGAGCGCGCCGACAAAGGGAGCGTGCCCGGCGAGAATACCCTCTTCGCCCTCGGTCGTCGTCGCAATCACGAGCGACGCCCGGCCTTCGAAGAGGACGCGCGTCGGCGCGATGAGCTTCAGTGCGAACGTTGCCATCGTCGGCGACGCTAGACCTTCGCGCCCATCTTATCGGCGTTCTCTTTGACCTCGTCGATACCACCGGCGTAGAAGAATGCGCTCTCGGGCAGATGGTCGACCTTCCCATCGAGCACTTCCTTGAACGAGGCGATCGTATCGCTGAGTTTGACGTACTTACCCGCGCGCCCGGTGAACTGCTCGGCCACGAAGAACGGCTGCGAGAAGAAGCGTTGGATGCGGCGCGCGCGTCCGACCGCGATCTTATCTTCCTCGGAGAGTTCTTCGACGCCGAGAATCGCGATGATATCCTGCAAGTCGCGATAGCGTTGCAGCGTCTCTTGCACGCCGCGAGCGACGGCGTAGTGTTCGTCGCCGATAATCTGCGGGTCGAGAATACGCGAGCTCGATGCGAGCGGATCGACGGCGGGGTAGATACCGAGTTCGGAGATCGGCCGCGAGAGTGCCGTCGTTGCGTCGAGATGCGCGAACGTCGTCGCGACGGCGGGATCGGTGTAATCGTCTGCAGGGACGTAGACCGCCTGCACCGAGGTAATCGAACCTTTGCGCGTCGAGGTGATGCGCTCTTCGAGCGCGCC